>JBDHGI010000075.1:0-17936 GCA_039589955.1 Gemmatimonadota bacterium
CGCCGAGGCCCTCTACCGAGCCCTGCTCGAGCTGAATGCGACCGACGTGGTCCACGGCGCCTACGGGATCGAGGAGGGTGAGCTCATCCTCAGCGACACGCTCGAGCTGGAGACCCTGGACTTCCACGAGCTCCAGGCGTCGGTGGAGTCCATCGAGCTGGCGGCTTCGGGACACATGAAGAAGATTCGAGCCCTGGCGGGCGAAGAAGCGGAGGGCTGAACCACATGGGCATCTTCCAGAAGCTGTCCACGCTGATCAAGTCGAACATCAACGACGTCATCTCCCGGGCCGAGAACCCGGAGAAGATGTTGAATCAGATCATCCTGGACATGCGGGACCAGCTGGCGAAGGCCAAGCGCGAGGTCGCAGCGGCCATCGCCGACGAGCGCAAGCTCAAGGCGCAGCTGGACGACGAGGTGAAGCAGTCGCGGGACTGGGAGCACCGGGCGATGCTCGCCGTCAAGGAAGGGCGGGACGACCTGGCCAAGCAGGCGCTGGTTCGTCAGCAAGAGCACGCCGAGCGCGCGCAGATGCTCCAGCAGACGTGGCAGGCCCAGGCCGCCGAGACCGAAAAGCTGAAGGGCTCGCTGCGCCAGCTCAACGACAAGATCGAGGAGGCCAAGCGCAAGCGGAACCTTCTCATCGCCAAGCAGAAGCGCGCTCAGGCCCAGAGGCGAATCCACGAGACCATGTCGGGGCTCTCGGATACCTCCGCCTTCGAGGCCTTCAACCGGATGGCCGACAAGATCGAGGAAGAGGAGCGGCGGAGCCTGGCGCACGCCGAGGTCACCGAGGCCCTGGCCGGCGACACGCTGGAAACGGAATTCCTCCGTCTGGAAGCCGGGGACGGTGGCGCCGACGTGGAATCCAAGCTGGCGGCGCTGAAGCAGGAGATGGGGCTCCTGCCTTCCGGCGAGCCCGAGGAGCCCAAACAGCTGGGCGCAGGGGACAGCGGAGGGGGATTCCAGGACGCCGAGGTCGAAGAAGTGCCTCCCGAGGAGGCCGAGAACATCCCCGAAGCCGAGCTCATCGAGGAGTTCGACCGGCTGGAGGAGAGGTCCGCCGATTCCTGATCCTCCGGACGGGAGCGAGCCGATCCCGAGGGGGTGCGCACGAGGGTGCGCGCCCCCTTTTCAATTCGTTCCCGCGCCTCATCTTTTGGAGTTCCCTTCATCCATCACCCGCCGGAGCCCCCATGAGCATCGTCTATCTCAACGGCGCCTACCTTCCCAAGGACGAGGCCCACATCTCTCCCGACGACCGTGGCTTTCTCCTCGCCGACGGCGTGTACGAGGTGACCCCCATCTACCTCGGAGCACCCTTTTGCATGGAGGAGCACCTGGAGAGGCTGGCCCGGGGCCTGTCGTGGATGAGGATCGACTACGACGTGGCTCCCCTGGAGGAGGTCCACAGGCGCCTCGTCGCCGAGAACGGGCTCCAGGACGCCCCCACCGCCATGGTCTACCTCCAGATCACGCGGGGAGCGGCCCCTCGGACCCACTACTTCCCGAAGGAGCCGGTGCCACCCACGGTGTACGCCTTCGCCAGGGCGTGGGACCGTCCGACTCCCGAGCGGTGGGAGCGGGGCTTCAGCGCCGCGTTGGTGCCGGACCGCAGGTGGAGCCGCGTCGACGTGAAGACCATCTGCCTCCTTCCCAACGCGCTGGCGTTCCAGGACGCTCTGGAAGCGGGCGCCGACGACGCTCTTCTGGTGAGGGACGGCGTGGCCATCGAGGGAGCCCACATGAACTTCTGGGGGGTCTTCGACGGTGTGGCCGCGACGCACCCGAAGACCAACTACATTCTCCCGGGCATCACCCGGGGCGTGGTCCTCGAGGTCGCCCGGGACAACGGCATACCCGTCGAGGAGCGGCCCATCCAGGTAGAGGAGCTCGCGCATGCCGATGAGCTCTTCTTCACCGGTACCACCGGCGAGGTGCGCCCGTGCGTCGAGCTGGACGGAAGAAAGGTGGGCGATGGGACGGTAGGTCCCGTGACGCGCGCTCTGTCTGCCGGCTTCAGGAAGAGGGTCGACCAGGTGGTGGCAGCGGAGGCGGCGCTCCACAATTGAGCGGCCGCTCCATGCGGCGGACGGCCCTCCTCGCCGCCCTGGCCGCGGCGGGGTGCCTACGCGGGGTCAACCCCGACGTGTCCGGCGTGGTGGACGTGGCTCCCCCCGGAAGCGACGTGGTGAGGCTCACCTATCTGGGGGTGGGGGGCTGGATCATGGCGCGGGGGGACGTCCAGCTGTTGGCCGCGCCCCTGTTCACGAATCCCTCCCTCTTCCGGACGGGCCTGATGCCGATCCGGTCCGATACGGCTTTGGTGTCCCGTCATATGGCTGCCTACGACGTATCCGAGGCCCGGGCCATCCTCGTGGGCCACGCCCACTATGATCACCTCATGGACGTACCCCAGGTCGCGCGTCGCCATGCGCCGGGCGCGCGGATCCTGGGAAGCCGGACGGTGCTGAACACGCTGGGTACCTGGTCCGGCCTCGCCGATCGGGTGGACGTGGTCGAAGGCTTCGCCGGAGGGCAGCATGACCCCGGCCGCTGGATGGCGCTCGAATCGGGGCTCCGCGTGCTCCCCCTCCGCTCGCTTCACGCGCCCCATTTCGAGGGAGCCACTCTGTACCAGGGGACCGCGAGCGAGCCTTTCCTGGACGAGCCGCGTTGGGCGTCGGAATGGCTCGACGGAGAGACCCACGCGTTCCTGGTCGACTTCCTCGACCCCGATGGCTCGGTGGCCTTCCGGATCTACTATCAGGACGCGGTGGTGCAGGCCCCTCTCGGCCTCGCTCCGGAGTCAGTGATTCGGGAGCGACCTGTGGACGTGGCCGTGTTGGTTCCCGCGACCTTCGACCAGGTGGAGTGGCACCCCGAGGCCTTCGTGGAGAACCTGCGTCCGAGGTGGGTGCTCCTCGGCCACTGGGAGGACTTCTTCCGATCGCCGTCGCAGCCGACCCGCTCCATCCTCCTCACGGACATCCAGCACTTCCGCAACCGGCTGGAACGCGTGTTCTCCGGCCCGTCCTGGCTGCCGGAGATCGGCACCGAGTTCCGCTTTCCCATCGGTGAGTGAGGTGTCGCCCTGGGGATAGTGTGTCCCTCCGAGAGGACATGTACTCACACGGTGCGAGCCTTTGGCTCGGTGTCCTAATCTGTTTCGTGTCATGCTCTTAGCGGGACCGGGGTTCGGTCAGGCACGCCCGATGCCCTGGATCCAGGTGGGATCGAGGAGGACGACGGCAACGCCACGCCCCCCCCTCGACCCCGAGTCAGGGCTTGGGATCGTGGCGGTCCCGGGCCGGAGCCAAAGGAGGGGACGATGAAGACCACGAACGTCGTGATCTCGATGGCCGTGCTGTGCATGGCGCTCACGTCCGCTCCTGCGACTGCCCAGCGCCGCGGCGACGCGGTCATGAGCGTGCGAGCAGAGGCCGTTGCGGGGCGGAGGATCGACCTCGGGTACCGACGAGCGGGGCGACGGGTCGACGGGCCCGCGGCAGGCCCGGCCTTCTGCCGCAACGGAAGGGGGCATCCCGTCCACGGCTGGCGCTGGTGCGTGGAGAAGGGATGGGTGGCGGGCGGGCACGTTCGGACGGCACGGCTCCGTTGGGATCGGGTCCGGTGGGGCCACGTGAGACTCTACGCCCCCCGGGGCAGCGGTCGAATCGAATGGCTACCGGCGTCGGCGATCCTGGACGTGAGGGTGGTGCAGCGTCTCATCGCCAGGCCGCCAGGTTGGGTCTGCGCGGCTCGCTGGTTGCACGGGTTTCCCGCGACCGATGGGGTGGGGTCTCGGTGGAGATCCGTTCCGGCCGTCTGGTGTTCGCGGAGATTCTGGACCGCAACCGCGATGGACGGGCGGATCTGATCCTCGTGGCCCGGGCCTGAGAGATCGGGCGGGGAGGTGTCCGAATCGGGGCCGGGTCGAAGGGCCGGGCCCCGATTCCCTCTACCACCGGGGACTGTCGGACCGGGGGCGTCTCTCAGGGCAGGACGTTCTTCAGGTCCTCCAGCTCCTCGACCACCCGCTCCACGGCCTCTCGCCCCAGGGGGATGGCCTCCGCCGCCCGGTGGAAATCCATGAGCTCGAAGTCCGCGATGTCGGGCTCGATGACCACATCGGGAGGATCCCCCACCATCCGGCTCCGGGTGATGCGGTCCTGCATGATGGCGATAGATGCGCCGACGACGTCGAAGAGCCCGGGCTCGGGACCCCGGGCGGCCCTGAAGGAGTCGACCAGCCCGTGGACCAAGCCCGTGAGCCGCTCGAACCCGGCCCGACCCTCCTCCATGTCCTCCTCAGGTAGCTCGTTCGTCTCCTCCGGCGGCGGTGGGTAGCGCCTACGGCCTGTGAACGCCTGCAGGTGCTTGTTGAGATTCACGGCGATGACATAGTCGGCTCCGAGGGCCCTGCACGTGGACACGGGGGTGGGGTTGACCACCCCGCCGTCGATCAGCCACCGATCCTGATACCACGAGGGAGTGAACATTCCCGGAATGCCGCTCGAGGCCCGGACCGCGTCCAGCATGGATCCTTCTCGAAGCCATACCTCGATGCCGGTGTCCAACTCCGTCGCAACCGCGGCGAACGGAACGGGGAGGTCCTCGATGGCATGGTCGGTGAGGTGCTCCCGGACGGCCCGCATCAGGCGATTCCCGCTCATCACTCCCCCCCGGCGGAGGGTGGTGTCCAGGAGCCTCCAGACGTCCACTCTGGAGAGCCCAACCGCCCACTCCTCAAGGACCTCGAGCTGGCCGCTGGCGTAGGCGGCGCCCACGAGAGACCCGATGGACGCGCCCGTGACGACGTCGGGGAGAATGCCGCGCTCGGCCAGGGCCCGAAGGATGCCGATGTGAGCCCATCCCCGGGCCGAGCCGCTGCCCAGGGCGATGCCGACCTGGAGCGGTCGGAGCCCCGACGGGCCGCGGGCCTCCTGGAGGTCCTCCGGCGCGCGCGGGCTCCTCACGGCGTTCGCTTCGGGGGACCTCCCAGGAACCGGATCCGGACTCTGCGGCCCTGGGGGTCTTCCGCAATCGTGAAGTGCGCCTGCGCGCCCGTGTTCAGCCCGCCCATGGCGTCCAGGGCCTCCTCCCTCGGGATGATGAAGAGTCCCGTGGCATCCAGCGTGTCCTGGGCTTCGCTCCCACCCATGTCTCCGATGTCGGCGATGACACCCTCCTCCTGGAGGAGCGGTCGCTCGTAGTTGACGAGGATGTCGGCCTCGAGGACCGGCAGCCCCGGCACCGCGATCGTGCCGCCGGCGATGAGCAGGTCGGGCACCCTGCGCCCGTTGTACTCGAGTCCCTCGTAGAGCTCGGTGCCGTACTGTGCGTAGCGACCCGTGGCGATGGCGTCCAGCGCCGACAGGATGCCGACGAAGTTCGCCTTGCGCAGGTGCTGCTTCTGGGGGTCGTCGGGCCAGGCTCCCGACTCGATGAGCACCGTGCTGGCACCCCATGCCCCGACGAGGTCACCGAAGGCCCGGGGATTGAAGGTGTCGTCGTACTTGGCGATGTGATCGGTGACCAGCGGACGCATGGACTCCACGAGCACCGACGCCACCTGCATGGCGCGGCGGCGCTTGGCGTCCACGTCTCGGGCCTCGTTGAACGCCGGCGCCAGCAGGGCGATGGCCGCGCCTCGATCGGAGCTGCCCACGCGCACCGCGGCCGACTGATCGTGGAGGTTGAAGCCGAAGTCAGGTCGGAGCTCGTCGTTGACGCGCTTCAAGAGCCGCCCCTCGGGGGTCTGGAGGCGTCGCGCGTCGCGGTTCACATCGATGCCCTGGGCGTTGCGACGCTGAAAGCGCTCGGCCCCGTCGGGGTTGAGCAGCGGGATCATGTGGATGGTGGCACCGGCGGCGATGCGTCGGGCCAGGGGGTGGTCCGGCTGCTCGTGGAAGAAGCGGACGACATCGGCGAGGGCCATGGAAGCGGTGCTCTCGTTCCCGTGCATCTGGGACCAGAGCAGCACCTTGGTGGCCCCCGACCCGTAGACGACATGCCGGATGACCCGGCCCTCGGCGCTGTGCCCCGCCACCCCCGCGGAGACGGCACCGTTCAAGAACGGGCCGACGGCCTCCCAATACGTCCCGTGGTTGAACCGACGGTCCTGCAGCGCCTCCACGCGGACCGTCGCGTGGAGGTCGGCCAGCTCACCGGGCGTCGTAGGGGCCGGCGGGGTGACGATGGCGGAGGATGCACCGGCACAGCCGGCCAGCAGGATTGTCGGAGCCAGGCGGAGGCGCGTCATGGGTAGAGGAGGTAGGGGGTTCTCAGGCGCTCGAACCGCCGGAGCTCGGCCTCCCAGCCGGCGGCGAGCCCCGCCAGATCGAGCCCTGCCTCGATGCCGAGGCGGAGGGCGTCGGTCCCGGCCAGGCGATCGAAATGGGAGACCCTCCAGGCCCAACGATCTCCGGACTGGGCGCGAGCCTCCAGCAGCATGGCCACGGCCACCCGGGGGGCGTCGTAGGTGGAGGAGGTCGGTGTCAGCCGCACGCCGTGGACCTCGGTGTCGGGGAACTTGCCGTCACCTGGATCGCGGGGCGTGAACGACACGGGCTCGAACCGGATGCCCTCGAGACCGTAGCCGTTCAGGGCTTCGGCAAGCGCCGCCCCGTCCAGCCACGGCGCGCCGATCCACTGAAAAGCCCGGTCCGTCCCCCGGCCCACGGAGAGGGGCGTGCCCTCGAAGAGGCAGGTCCCGGGGTAGGCCAGTGCGCTCTCCTGGGACGGCATGTTGGGCGACGGCGGCACCCAGGCCAGCCCGGTCTGGTCGAAGGTCATGTCACGGCGCCAGCCGTCTGCGGGCACGACATGGAGCTCGACGTCGATCCCGAACTCCCCCACGTACATGCGGGCGAGCTCTCCCGCCGTCATGCCGTGGCGCATGGGCACGGGGTAGAGCCCCACGAAGGTGCTGTATGCCGGCTGCAGGACGTTGCCCTGCAGCACGTCGCCCCGGATGGGATTGGGGCGGTCCAGCACGACGAAGGGAATCCCACGGGCGCCGGCCGCCTCCATGGCGTAGGCCATGGTGGACACATACGTGTAGTAACGGGCCCCGACGTCCTGCATGTCGAAGACCAGCACGTCGACGCCCTCGAGCATCTCGGGGGTAGGCCGGAGGGTTTCCCCGTACAGCGAGTGGATGGGAAGCCCGGTGCGCTCGTCGACACCGCTCTCGATGCGCGCACCCGCCTGCTCCTGGCCACGGATGCCGTGCTCCGGGCCGAAGAGCGCCACGAGCTCCGGCCCGGGCGCCTCGAAGAGCGCGTCGATGGTGCTGCCGAGCTCCCGGGGAGCGGTGGCGTCCCGGCCCACCCTCCGAGAGAGGACGCCGGTGTGGTTGGTGATGAGCCCGACCCGCCGTCCCTCCACCAGATGGAGCGAGTCCGAGAGCAGGACCTCGATCCCCGGACGGACCCCGGCGTCTTCGGATGCCTGCCGGCCGTCCAGGTCCTCCGGTGGGGAGGGAGCGCAGGCCGGGCTCGCGAGCGCCACGGGCAACACGAGCCACCAGGATTGTGACCGCATGTGCGACCCGGTAGTATCTTTGTGCCGTGAGCCTCGGCGCCGGAAGCGCTCCACGCTTGTCCTGGTCATGGGCGAAGCATCGGGGTCAGGACCGACGCCGTCAACGCGTCAGGACCGCGACGACAGGAACCCACCCGCCGATGCCGGACCGCCGGAACCCCCGCCACAGCCTGATCTCGTCCCCGGTGCTCCGGAACCTCCTGGTGGCCATGGCGGCGTCTGCCGCGGCCTGCGCAGGGCCCGGGGCCGCACCGGGACCCGCCGCTCCGCCCGTGGAGGAGGTCGCCCCCCCGGTCCCGGCGGAGGAGGTCCCTGCGGTGGAGGAGGTGCCGGAGCCCGACACGCGGTCGTGGGCCGAGCGGACGCTCGACAGCCTGACCCTCCGTGAGAAGGTGGGTCAGATGATCATGCCCTGGGTGATCGGCGACTACGCGCCCGAAGGCTCGCCGAGCCACGAGCGGATCGTCGGGCACATCGAGAACGAGGTCGTCGGCGGGGTCATCATGTCCGTAGGCTCGCCCACGGAGATCGCCGCCAAGATCAACGATCTCCAGGAGCACGCCAAGGTGCCGCTGCTCGTCGCTGCCGATCTGGAAACCGGCGCGGGCTTCCGCATGCGGGGTGCCGTGTTCATGCCTGGAACCATCGAGCTGGGCGGAGCCACGGATTTCCCGGCGCTCATGGCCGTCGGCGCGACCAGGGAGCCCGGGCTTGCCTACGAGATGGGCCGGATCACGGCGGTGGAAGCAAGAGCCGTGGGGATCCACGTCCCCTTCGCCCCGGTGCTGGACGTGAACTCCAATCCGGAAAACCCCATCATCAATGTCCGTTCGTTCGGGGAGGATCCCGCTCAGGTGTCCGTGATGGGGGCCGCTTTCGTCCGGGGGATCCAGGACCACGGAGCCGTTGCCACGGGAAAGCACTTCCCGGGCCATGGTGATACGGGCGTCGACTCCCATCTCGAGCTCCCCGTGATCGAGGCGTCTCGTCAGCGCATGGACTCCGTGGAGCTCCGGCCCTTCCAGGCCGCCATCGACGCCGGCATGGGCGCCATGATGACGGCGCACATCGCCGTGCCGGCTGTGGATGGGGGGAACGTCGAGGCCGCCACCCTGTCGCCGGCCGTGCTCACGGGCCTCCTGCGTGAGGAGATGTCATTCGGCGGCCTGGTGTTCACCGATGCCATGGACATGCAGGCCGTGGCCGGGAGGCTCGGCACCGGTGAGGCATCGGTCCGTGCCGTCGAGGCCGGGGCCGACGTGATCTTGATGCCACGCTCCGTGCCGGTCGCCCTCGAGGCGGTCCTCGACGCGGTGTGCGACGGGCGCATCCCGGAAGACAGGATCGACGCCTCGGTTCTCCGCATCCTGGAGGCCAAGGAGGACCTGGGGCTCCACCAGGAGAGGACCGTCGACCTGAGGAGGATTCCCCGTGCCGTCGGGACGCCGGAGCACACACGCATCGCCGACGAGATCGCCGAGAAGTCCCTGGTTCTGCTGAGGAACGGACGGAACCTCCTGCCCCTGCTCGGGACGAGAAGCGCGCGGGTGCTCTCGGTCACGTATCGGCGACCCTCGGACGTCCTCGCCGGACGCTACTTCAACCGCCGCCTCCGCGAGACCTATCCGCGCCTCGGCACCGTCGAAGTCGACCAGAGCTCGCTGTCTCAGCTGTCCGAGGAGGTTCTTGCCCGTGCGCGCCGCTCGGCGCTCGTGGTGGTGAGCACGTACGTGACGGCCGTGTCATACTCCGGTTCCGTGGCTCTTCCCGAAGAGGTATCCGAGTTCGTGCGGGCCCTCGGAGAAGCTGGCGTACCCCACCTGGTCGTGTCCTTCGGCAATCCCTATTTGATCACCGAGTTCCCCGGTGTGCAGGCGTACCTGCTGGCCTGGAGCGGCTCGGAGGCGAGTCAGCGAGCGGCGGCCAGGGCCCTCTTCGGGGAGCTGGAGATCCAGGGCCGCACCCCCACTCGCATTCCGGGATTCGCAGAGATCGGGGACGGAATCATGATGCCCATGAAGGACACACCGATTGGCGGATAATATGCGGAGATCAAGGAACGTCCTCGGCGTCGCCGCCCTCGTCGTTCTGGCGTCGTGCGGTGGGGCGCGCACTCCGGAGCCTGCTGGCCCGAGAGGGCCGATCCTCCGGGTCCTGGATGACGAAGCCGCCGCCTGGGTCGAGGAGACGCTGGCCTCGCTCACACTGCGGGAGCGCGTGGGCCAGCTGGTGATCGAGTGGATTCCCGGAGGATACGTGTCCCCCTCCGCGCCGGAGTTCGAGCCGCTGGAGCGGTGGGTGGTGGAGGATCGCATCGGCGGTGTGTCGCCGAGCATCGGGCTGCCCCACTCGTACGTGGCCAAGCTCAACGCCCTCCAGGAGCTGGCTCTGGTACCCCTGCTGGTGGGTGCGGACTTCGAGAGCGGAGGCCCGGGGATGCGCATCAACGGGTCCTACGCCCTCCCGTCCCTGTTGCCCCAGGGAGGAGGCACCGCCTTTCCTCCCACCATGGCGTTCGGAGCCATCGGAGACGAGCGCTTCGCGTACGAATACGGACGCATCACCGCCCTGGAGGCCCGGGCGTCGGGCGTTCACTTCCTGTTCGCGCCGGTGCTGGACGTGAACTCGAATCCCGACAATCCGGTCATCGCGACGCGCTCGTTCGGGGCCGACGCCGAGCTCGTGGCTCGCCTGGGCGCGGCCTTCATTCGAGGGGCCAGAGACGGCGGCGCCTTCACGACCGGCAAGCACTTCCCTGGCCACGGGGACACCAGCGTGGATTCCCATGTCGGCCTCCCCGTGGTGGACGCCGACCGCGAGCGCCTGGAGCGCCTCGAGCTGGTGCCCTTCGCCCGGGCCATCGATGAGGGCGTCGACGCCATCATGACGGCCCACGTCCAGGTGCCGGGCTTGCTCGGGCCCTCATCGCCGCCGGCGACCCTCGCTCCCGAAGTCCTCACGGGGCTTCTCCGGGACGACATGGGGTTCAAGGGGCTGCTCTTCACGGACGCCATGACCATGGGGGCCATCACCGAGGCGTACGGCATCGGAGAGGCCTGCGTCCGGGCGCTGGAGGCCGGGGCCGACGTGCTTCTGTCGCCGAAGGACGTGGGTACCGCCGTGGACGCGGTGGTAGCCGCCGTGGAGTCGGGTCGGTTGACCTCGGAGCGCATCGACGCCTCCGCTCGGCGGATCTTGACGCTGAAGGCCCGCCTGGGGCTCCACGAGAGCCGGACCACGTCGCTTCAGGCGGTGACGGAGGTGGTGGGCTCCGGACCCCACCTCGCGTTCGCGGATTCCGCGGCGAGTCGGTCCATCACGCTGGTCCGGGACGAGGAGGAGCAGGTTCCGCTGCGTGCGGAAGCGGTAGGTCGCCTCCTCCATATCCGCTATGCCCGCTCCAACGCCCTCTGGGCCGGCCGCGCGTTCGGCGCGGGCCTCTCGGAGCGGGTGCTCGCGCTGGAAACCCACCTCCTCGACGAGCGGAGCGACAGCAGCGCATACGCGATGGCGCACGCTGCATTGGAGGAGGCGGACCAGGTGGTCGTGAGCGCGTACGTCCGGGCGTCCGCGGGGTCCGGGCCGGACGCGGCGCCGGAGTCGCTTCGCGCCCTGGTGGACAGCGCCGTCGCGAAGAGGCCGACAGTCCTCCTCTCGTTCGGCAACCCGTACCTGCTCGCGGCGTTCCCCAGCGTCAGGGCCTATCTGGTGGCGTGGGGCGACCGAGAGGTCCCCCAGAGGGCGGCGCTCCGCGCCCTCCTGGGAGAGGAGGCGATCTCGGGCCGCCTTCCCATCCCCCTTCCGCCTCACCACGAGGTGGGGCACGGGCTCGAGCGGGCCAGGATCGTCGATTTCACCGCTCGCGTCGCGGTGGAGGATCCCCTGGTGGCCGCCGGAATCGCGGATCGGGATTCGCGAAGGGGCGACGCCGGGCGGTCGCACTCGCTGGCCGAGCCCGAGGTCGCCGGCATGTCGCCGTCGGCGCTCTCCCGCGTCGACGAGATCATCCGGGCCGCCCTGGCGGACTCGGCGGCGTCGGGTGCGGCCGTGGCCATCGGTCGGCACGGCCGGCTCGTCAAGCTGGAGGGCTACGGGGAGCTCGCCTGGGGAAGCGGCCGGCCCGTCACGCCCACGTCCGTCTTCGACCTCGCCTCGGTGTCCAAGGTCGTCGGGACCACGACCGGGGCCATGATCCTGGTCCAGGAGGGGCGCCTGGATCTGGACGCACCCGTGGTGAGCTACCTCCCCTGGTGGTCTCGTGGCGATGCCCGCAAGGAGCAGGTGACCGTGCGGCAGCTCCTGCTGCACCGATCGGGCCTTCCTCCGTTCAGGCGATGGTACTTCGATCACCAGGGCGTAGACGACTACAAGGCGGCGGCGGCGGAAGAGCCGCTGGAATTCGATCCGGGCGCTCGAACCGCATACTCCGACATCGGAGTCATGACTCTTGCGTGGATCATGGAGGAGATTGCCGGGCAGGCTCTCGACGACCTCCTCGACGAGCGGATCTGGGGACCCCTGGGAATGCTGGAGACGGGCTATCGGCCCGCCACGGCCCTCAAGCCCCGGATCGCCGCTACGGAGATGGACACGGTTTGGCGACACGAGATGGTCTGGGGTCGGGTGCACGACGAGAACGCTGACGCCATGGGCGGTGTGGCCGGGCACGCCGGGCTCTTCTCCACGGCCACGGACCTGTCGGTCTTCGCTCGCATGATGTTGAACGGCGGAGTTGCGCCCGCTTGCGTGCCCGGGGACGTGCCCGGGGAGCCGTGTCCCGTGGCCCGTCCCGACGACGTGGCCCTCCTGGGTCCTTCCGTGTTGGCCGACTTCACGCGACGACACGACGAGACGTCGAGTCGAGCGTTGGGGTGGGATACGCCCTCGCAGGGGTCGTCGGGGGGGGATTGGGTGACGTCCAGCGCCTTCGGGCACACGGGGTACACGGGCACGTCCATCTGGATGGACCCGGAGCTGGACCTGTGGGTGATCCTCCTCACCAACCGGGTCCACCCGACCAGGGAGAACCAGAAGCACGTGCCCCTGCGCCGGGCGGTTGCCGACGCGGCCGTCCAGGCCATCACCGACCGTCCCGTCCGGAGGCGTGAGGACGCTCGGTGAGCACACGCCGAGGCCGCCTGGCCCACCGACCCATGGGGAGCTGCCGATGACCAGCGCCGACGTCGGTTTCAGCCGCCTGGAACGGATTCCGATACGGGTCCTCGAGGACCACGAGGCCATCGCCCGAGAGGTGGCCGGCCGCATCGCCACCCTCGTGCGGTCCCGGGCGGCGGAGGGACGCCCGGCCGTTCTCGGCCTCGCCACCGGATCCACCCCCATCGGGATCTACAGGGAGCTCATCCGGCGTCACCGCGAGGAGGGGCTCGACTTCTCCAATGTGGTGACGTTCAATCTGGACGAGTACGTCCCCATGGACCCCGCCAGCGTGCACAGCTACCACCGCTTCATGCGGGAGAACCTCTTCGACCACGTCAACGTGCCGGAGGACCAGATCCACATCCCCCGCGGGGACCTTCCCAGGTCGGCGATCGAAGCCCACTGCGGGGCATTCGAGGAGGCCATCCGCGAGGCGGGGGGCATCGACCTGCAGATCCTGGGCATCGGCCGGAGCGGGCACGTGGGCTTCAACGAGCCCGGCTCCGGGCGAGATTCCCGGACGCGACTCATCTACCTGGACACGGTAACGCGCGCGGACGCGGCCTCGGACTTCTTCGGAGAGGAGAACGTGCCGCCGGAGGCGGTGACGATGGGCGTGGCCACCATCCTCGACGCCCGCGAGGTGGTGCTCATCGCCACCGGGGAGCACAAGGCACCCATCGTCCACAGGGCGGTGGAGGGTGAGGTCTCCGCCGACGTCGCAGCCACCTACCTGCAAGAGCACACCGCCGCCACCGTGTACCTCGATCCGGCCGCGGCCGCGGAGCTGACCCGGGAACGCACTCCGTGGCTTCTGGGCCCGGTGGAGTGGACAGAGAACCTCGAGGCGGAAGCGGTCCTCTGGCTCAGCGAGCAGACGGGCAAGCCGGTGCTCCACCTGTCCGCCAAGGACTACCGGGATCATCATCTGAGCTCTCTCGTGGCCCGCCACGGATCCGCGGGTCCCCTGAACGGGCAGGTCTTCAATCAGCTCATCGCCAAGATCCGTGGCAAGAGCCGGCTCCCCAGCGGGGAGCGCATCGTGGTCTTCTCGCCGCACCCGGACGACGACGTGATCTCCATGGGCGGGATCCTCCGGAAGCTCGTTGAGAACGGCAACGACATCACGGTGGCCTATCAGACGTCGGGTAACATCGCCGTATTCGACCACGAGGTGCGTCGATTCCTGGATTTCGTCCAGCGAGCGCGCGACGTGCTCGATCTCGTCCAGGACAGGGCGCTGGCGGAGAGAGTCGAGGCCGTGGAGGCGGACCTCGCGTCGAAGAGCGCCGGGGAAGTGGACATCGAGGCCGTTCAGGATCTCAAGCGCATCATCAGGGAGACCGAGGCGGTGAGCGCTCTGGAGGCGGCGGGACTGTCGAAGAGGCACGCCCGGTTCCTGGATCTGCCCTTCTACCAGACCGGGAAGGTTCGGAAGGACCCCATCGGCGAAGCGGACGTCGAGATCACGCTATCCGTGCTGGAGGAAGCTCGGCCTGCCATCGTGTTCGCCGCCGGGGACCTCTCGGATCCCCACGGCACCCACCGTCAGTGCCTGGAGGCGGTGAATCGGGCGCTTGAGGCGTGGACCGGCTCCGAGCCCGAGCTCTGGCTGTACAGGGGAGCCTGGCAGGAGTGGTCACTGACCGAAGCGAATGTCCTCGTCCCCATGTCCGCCGAGGAGCTGAGCCGGAAGATCCTGGCCATATTCAAGCACCAATCACAGAAGGACGTCGCGCCGTTTCCGGGTCCCGATCCGAGGGAGTTCTGGCAGCGGGTGGAGCACCGCAACCGAGGAACCGCAGAGCGACTACGCTCCCTGGGGCTCCCGGCCTACTTCGCCATGGAGGCCTTCGTCGTCCTCTCCGGCGGCGAGCGCCTGACCACCCCGGCGATCCCGACGGCCACGCTGGGGCAGGGCGCATGAGGCGCTCGTGAGGGCGTTCACGGCTCTCGACCTCGTGGTGCTGGTGGTCTACCTCCTGGCCACCACCGCCTGGGGAGCCTGGCTGGGGCGGGGGCAGAAGGGAGGCACCGACTACTTCCTGGGGAGCCGCTCCCTTCCCTGGGGTGCCGTCATGCTCTCGGTGGTGGCCACGGAGACCAGCACTCTCACCTTCCTGAGCATCCCCGGCGTCGCCTATCTGGGGAGCATGACCTTCCTCCAGCTGACTCTGGGGTACCTCGCGGGCCGGACCGTGGTCGCCCTGGTCCTGCTGCCGGCGTACTACCGCGGGGAGCTGAGCACCGCCTACGAGCTCCTGGCCACACGCTTCGGGCAGGGCACGCGGCGCTTCACGTCGGCCATCTTCATGGTGACGCGCCTTCTGGCGGACTCGGTCCGCCTGTTCGCCACGGCGATTCCCCTGGCCCTCATCACCGGATGGCCCTACCCGGCCTCCATCGCCATCATCGGCCTCCTGACGGTCATCTACACCTATTTCGGAGGGATCAAGGCGGTCGTGTGGGTGGACGTCGTGCAGATGGTACTCTACCTCGGCGGAGCCCTCGCCGCCGCCATCGCGCTGCAGGCACTGGTGCCGGGGGGGTGGGGCGAGATCGCCTCGGCGGCCGCCGCTGCCGGGAAGCTCGCCGTGGTGGATCTCTCCGTGGATCGCATGATCCCCTATACGCTCTGGGCCGGAGTCCTCGGCGGGGGCTTCCTCTCCATGGCCTCCCACGGCACCGATCAGCTCATCGTCCAGCGGCTTCTCACCTGCCGGGATCTCGGGGCGAGCCAGCGGGCGCTCGTGGGAAGCGGCGTCGCGGTCATCGGCCAGTTCGTGGTGTTCCTCGCCGTGGGCCTCGGGCTGTGGGCGTTCTATGAGGGCCGCCCGTTCGAGCGCTCCGACGAGATCTTCGCCCTCTTCATCCTGGAGCAGCTGCCACCCGGGATCACGGGACTGCTCATCGCCGGCGTGTTCGCTGCGGCCATGTCCTCGCTGTCCTCATCCATCAACTCCCTCGCCTCCGCCACGGCGTACGACTACTGGGCGCCGTTGGCCGGGGCCGAAGGAGACGACGCGCGTATCCTGCGTGCAGGACGAATGTTCACGCTGGTGTGGGCCGGGCTCCTCATCGCCGGCGCCGTGGCGTTCATCCCTCTGTCGCGCGGAACGACGGCGGTGGAAGTCGCTCTCGGCATCGCGTCGCTTGTGTACGGAGGGCTCCTGGGCGCCTTCGCCCTCGGGGTTCTCACAAGGAAGCCCGGGCAGGGGGCAGCCGTCGTGGGGATGGCTGTTGGCATCGGGGTGGTGACGCTCCTGCGTGACGCCATGTCCTGGCCCTGGTACGCGCTAGTGGGGACGGTCGTGACCTTCGTGGTGGGGCTGGCTATGGGGCACCTCAGGAGCTCAGCTCGTTGAGCCCGTACGTCATCGGCGTCGACGGAGGCGGCACCGGCAGCCGGGCCGTCGTCCTGGACGCCGGGGGCCGCGAGGTAGGAAGGACCTCGGGTCCGGCGGCAGTGGCAGATGCCCGCCAGCCCGGCGTGGCGGCTCGTGCGGTGGCGGAGCTGTGTGCCGACGCCGCCCTTGCAGCAGGTAGATCGCTGCCCGCCGACAGCGTGTGGGCGGGCCTGTCGGGGGCGGGCCGGGAGGCGGCGCGGGGCGCCGTGGAGTCGGAGCTGGCCCGCATGGGTGTGGGACGAAGGGTCCGAGTGGACACGGACGTAGCAGCGGCGCTCCACGACGCCTTCGCCGACGGCCCGGGCATCCTCCTCATCGCCGGGACGGGCTCCATCGCGTGGGGACGAGCAGAGGACGGGCGGGAAGGACGCATCGGTGGATGGGGTCAACACATCGGTGACGAAGGAAGCGGATACGCCATCGGAGTGGAAGCTCTGCGCCGCGTGACGCGGCACGCCGATGGACGGGCGCCGGAAACCGAGCTGGGGTCCCGCGTGCTGGATAGACTGGGCCTGGATCGGGTGGACGAGCTCGTGGGCTGGGTCCGTGAAGCCGAGCGGTCCGAGGTGGCCGCCCTGGCGCCCGTGGTGGTCGAGACAGCCGGCCTCGGAGACGGCGTCGCCGAAGAGATCGTGCATCGGGCGGTGCAGGAGCTCGAGAGGCACGTTGTCACGATGAGGGAGACCCTGGGTCCGTGGTCGACGACCCCCTCGGTGGCTCTAGGGGGTGGCCTGCTCCATCCTGGAGGACCGCTTCGGGATCGTCTGGAGGAAGCCCTCGCCCGGCGCGGCGTCCGACCCCTGGGCCGGAAGCTGGATCCGGCTCTCGGGGCCGCCCGGTTGGCCCTGTCCCTGGGGCCCTGAAGCCTCCTCACCCCGCCCTTCCCACGGGGGGGCCCGACCTCCCAGTCCCGCAGGGGCACGGCTCCTACCGGTGTCGCTTTGACAGACCGCTCCCGACAGCGGCTGTCGAAAAGGCAGTCATACTGCCACCTAACCCGTTGGGGTCAACCACTTTGGCAGATTCTCGACCACTCCGGCGTGGCACGCCGGTTGCACCTGCTCCCGGGCGAGAACTGAAGGGTCGGCACGAGCGCGGTGGGTGCCGATCCTCGCATCGGAAAACCATCACACCGGCAAGCCAAACGTAGGAGGAGACCATGGCCATCACACGCTACGCGCTGCGGAACCCGAGCCTGTCGCCCTGGCGGGACCTCGAGGACGTCTCCAACCGGCTCGCCCGCTTCTTCGAGGAGTCTCCTCTCGCCACGGGCACCGACGGAGGGAGCTGGGTTCCTTCCGTGAACGTCGAGGAGACGAAGGACGAGCTCGTCCTCACCGCCGAGCTTCCGGGGCTCAACGAGGACAACGTGTCCATCGAGCTCGAGAACAACGTGCTGTGCATCAGCGGCGAGAAGACCGAGGCGCGGACGGAGGGCCACGAAGAGCGTCGCTACCACCTGTGGGAGCGTCGGTTCGGCTCGTTCCAGCGGAGCTTCACGCTGCCTGGGACGGTGAAGGCCGACGACATCCGGGCCCGCTTCGACAAGGGGGTTCTCAGGATCACCATGCCGAAGGTACCCGAGGCCAAGGGCCGCAAGATCGAGATCCAGGCGGGCTGACCCCTGGGGATCGATCTGGAGGCGGGTGGTGCAGCCGGCGGTTCGGGGACTTCCCCGGACCGCCGGTCGCGCTTTGTACTCGCTAGCCGGTGTCGACCACGCCCGCCAGCGCATCCAGCAGGTCGGGGCCGTTGGCTCCCATGACCGTCGATTCGTCCAGCACCAGGGGACGGCCGTCGATGCGGGAGAGGACCCCACCGGCC
>JBDHGI010000076.1:0-29655 GCA_039589955.1 Gemmatimonadota bacterium
CTCCTGAATGATCCCGACCATCTGAATGCTGCCGTCGTCCTGGAGGGCCTTCGTCGCGTGGTGCCACCCGGGCACGTGTCGTCTACAGCCCGCTCACCACGAAGCGAAGACGTGCACGATGAGCCTCCTGCCGCGGAAGTCGGCGATGGAAGCCGGCCTGTCGTCCTCGAGGGAGGGAAGCGAGATCGTGGGGAAGGGCTCGCCTACGCGGAAGGGGTGGGTCGGCCTCTGGCCGGCAGTGGCCGTGGGCGCCGCTAGGGCGGCCAGCGCGGGCAGCGTCATGGCGAAACGTCGGGCAGCTGTGATCATCGGGCCTCCAGCTCTGCTTGGAGGAAGCAGTCTAGTCAGTCGATGGGATGCATGTCGAGCCCGAGTCCGTCGAAGTACGCGATGCGGTTCGGCATGGTCTCTTCGATGATCACCCTGAGGGATGCCGGAATGCGGTCTGCTCGGTATCGCACGGCCAGATACGGCACGAAGCTCTCGGCGATGTCCTCGCGGTCCGGGAAATCCCGCGCGTAGGTGGAGATGAACGTGGGGTCGGCGGCCTGGGCCGCCAGCCATCCCGGGGCTGACGCGTGGTAGGCGTCCAAAGACGTGTGCGCCGCCTCGTGCACGAAGGTCTCCTCGAGGATTCCTTCCGCCAGGTAGAGATCCCCCTGCCCGACGTGGATCAGCAGGTTCCTGTTCCCTCCGCCGAAGGGCCTGACGCCCTCGTGGATCCACACGGTCTCCACGTCGAGGCGGAGCGCCGTCGGCAGCCGGCCGATGACCTCCGCGTAGAACTCCGCCTCGACCCGGGCCGCTTCGACGGTCCCGAACTCCGGATTGACCTGGACCTCCACGGTCAGGCCGTCATCGAAGGATGCGTCGAACAGGAAGGCATCCAGGGTGACCCAGCCGTTGACCCGACGGTCGAACATCGTGCGCGACCCCTGGCCCGCGTCGGTGAGTCCGAGGAAGGTGGTGGGGTCGTCGGACGTGATGATGTCCGGCGCGATGAAGATGGTGCCTCCGAACGGCGGCGGGAGAGGAAACGGTCCCGGAAGGGGATCGGACGGGGCATCGCCGCCGCACCCCGTGAGGCCGAGGACCGCCACGAGGACGACGAGCAGGGAGGGTCTGCAGGTCATGGACGGGAAACCCCTCGGCCGGCTGCCAGGTTCCGGGACCCTGCCCGGAACTTGCGTCTCGTGGTCCGGCCGGCGCGGCTAGGGCCTCAACTGCATCCTTCCCAGGAGGCGTATCACCGGTATCCAATCCACCGCGGCATGAACCAGGATGCACGGAATCAGCGTCGACCGGGACCGGATGAACAGGAGCCCCAGGATGACGCCACCCAGCATGCCGTTGGTGAAGGCCAGGCGCAGGGCGTGAGACAGATCACCGGCGCTCGGCCAGAACGGGTTCAGGTAGGCGTAGGGCACGTGATAGAGGGAGAAGGCCACGGATGCCCCGAGGACGCCGACGAGCCCGGAGCGGAACCGCGCGCTCAGTGCGCGCTGGAGGATGCCCCGGAAGAAGAACTCCTCGGTGAATCCCGCGGTGAGCAGCGCGAACAACAGCGCAGCGGGGACGACCCAGATGGCCCGGCCGGACGAGAGGACCTCGAGCAGCTCCTGACGCTGCGACCCGTTCATGAGCTGGACTCCCTGGATCGCGATCACGAGCACCAGCGCCAGAACCATCCCCCTGCCGGTCGGAGGCCACACCAGGCCGAGGCGGCGCCCCACGTTGCGAAGGCCGAGTCCCGGCTCCGAGCGGCGCCCCAGCGCCCAGAGCATCGCCCACGGCAGGAGAACCAGCGACAGCCAGTGGGCCAGCTCACCTTCCGTGGTGAGACAGAGGTAGCCGAAGTACACGGCGAAGTAGGCGACGGCCCACCAAGCCTTCGGCCATTCGGTCGGGGATGCGCTGGGAGTCGAAGCCACGCCGGGATCTCCCTTGGGATTGGGGGAGGGCCACGGACCCTACGGACCGAGGCTCCGTCGAGGTTCGACCTCTCAGGATCCGAGGGAGTCCAGCTCGGTCGGAACAGAGTGGCCGCAACATCCGCCGCGGACACGCCGTAGTAGCGAGGGGGGGGCCGCGCCACGCGGTCTTACCCGGCTCGCCCACACCTCGAGAGCGCCGATCCCGCAGCGGCGGGCTGACGCCGCCGTCGGCCTGCGAGCGACGCCCTCATGCCTGACACTCTCTTCGACAGAGGAGCACCAATGATGCGATCCATCCTTGTAGGTCTCTGTTTGCTTGTTGCCGCCCCCGTGGCCGTGCATGCCCAGGTCGAGGTGGGCGTGGACGGAGGGCTGGTCTTCAACACCGGCTTCGAGACCTCGGACAACGTGACCCAGATCTCGATCCCCACCGGACGGGCCCGTGTGGGCTTCCCCATGGGAGAGCTGCTGACGCTCGAGACGCTCCTGGGCTTCCAGCGCGTCAGCTTGGGGGGCGAATCGGGGTCGGCGCTGAACCTGCTGCCGGGGATGAACGTCCGTCTCGGCGACGGAGGCGGCTACTTGCGCGGCGAGGTGGCCGTCGCGCGCGCCTCGTTCGGCGGTGAGAGCGAGACCCAGTGGGGGTTCGGAGGCGCCGTCGGCGTCCGGATGCAAGTCGACGACGCCGTGTTCTTCCGCCTGGAAGGAGGCTTCGATCGCTGGCTGGAGGACCAGGACAGCTTCCAGGAGGCGTACAACGAGATCCGGATCACGGTAGGGGTCTCGGCCATCGTCGGAGGATAGGAGCCGGCACGCCGGAGGGTGTCCGCCGTAGCGTCGGCTGACGGCGGGCATCTCCGGTCGCCATGGCTCAGGCCCACGTGCCCGGGAACCCCTCTGCGAGTCCGTGTCACTAACGGGGCGTCGCAACACCAACCAACCGGAGAACGCACTGGAGGCTAGTATGTCACTCCGCATCAATGACACGGCGCCCGACTTCACGGCAGAGACCACACAGGGGACCATCTCCTTCCACGAGTGGATCGGAGACGGCTGGGCCGTCCTCTTCTCCCATCCGAAGGATTTCACGCCCGTCTGCACGACGGAGCTGGGAGCTGTCGCTGCGCTGCAGGACGAGTTCGCGGCGAGGAACACCAAGGTCATCGGCATCAGCGTGGACGGCGTAACCGATCACGAGGCGTGGTCCAAGGACATCGAGGCGTCGCAGGGACACGCTGTCACGTATCCGCTCATCGGCGACCCACGTCTCGAGGTCGTGAAGGCCTACGATATGCTGCCCGCGGACGACGGAAGCTCGTCCGAGGGTCGGACCGCCGTGGACAACCAGACGGCGCGCTCGGTCTTCGTGATCGGGCCGGACAAGAAGATCAAGGCGACGCTCACGTACCCCATGAGCACCGGCCGGAACTTCACCGAGATCCTCCGGCTCCTCGACTCGCTTCAGCTTACCTTCGAGCGGCAGCTCGTGACTCCCGCCAACTGGGAGCAGGGCCACGACGTGATCATCGCGCCGGCCGTCTCGGACGAGGAGGCGCGCCGGCGCTTCCCGAACGGCTGGGAGCAGCCGCTTCCCTACATGCGGGTCGTTCCGCAGCCCGTGGCGGTCGAGGCGTAGGGCCATGACGACAGGTGCGGCAGCCCACACCCGCCTCGCGCGGCCCGTCTTGCTTTTTTCGGGCACGTGCAGGTTCTGTCGGTGGGCTGCGAGGGTCGTCGCCAGGCTCGACCGGCGTGAGGTGCTCGCGCTCCTTCCCCTCGACGACGAGGAGACCGGACGACTGTTGGCCTCGGTTCCGGAGAAGGAGCACACTCGGAGCTGGTGGATCGTGCTGGGCAGCGGGCAGCCTATCGGAGGCGACCGGGGTGGAGGAGTGCAGCTCCTTCGACACATCCCGGCGACAAGACCGATCGGGCGGATGCTCGGCTGCCTGGGGCTGTCACCGCTGATCGACACGCTCGACAAGGTGGTGGCCAAAGGCCGCAGGTACCTCAGCCGGCTGGTGCCGGACGGCCCCGTGCCTCGTCGGTATCCGTAGCGGCAAGCCGCCGGCAACCATGGGCGAGGTGCGTCGTCAGGACCGCTCAGTCCATGACCAACTCCCGGAGCGCGTGTAGAGCGCGCTCCGGGAGCTTGGTGTTTCCGACGGCGCAGCAGGTGTCGGTGGCGAGGTCGAACGTCCCGAACGCCGGGTTGCACCGCTCGCACAGCTCGTTGCCGGGAATGGGGAACTCCACCTTCCGCTCGATGGCCTCCTGCTTGGCCCACAGCAGGTCGAGACACAGGGACTCCATCGACCGAGCCTCCGTCAGCGACCTCGAGGTGGGGCTCCCGGAAAGCTCCTCCCGGATCATGAGCCGGGCCCGGTGGAGCCGTGTCTTCACGGTGGCGACCTTGAGCCCCAGGACGTCCGCCACGCTCCGCACCGGCATCCCCTCCATCTCCTTGAGAACGACGGGAAGCCGGAAGGCGACGGGAAGGCGCCCAACGGCGGCCCGAACGGCTCGGACGACCTCCTCACGCTCCAGGGATTCCAGGGGGGACTCCCCCTTGGCCGGGAGCGCCATCACCGTCGGCTCTCCCGAGGGGAGGGCCTGCTCGAGGCTCGTCATCCTCCTCGGCTCGCCGGCCCTGCGTCGCCGCATGCGCTGACAGGTGCGCGTGGCGATGGTGTGGAGCCACGTGGATGGCCGGGAACGCCCGTCGAAGCGATCCCATCCCTCGAGCGCCCGGATGAACGTCTCCTGCAGCAGGTCCTGCGCCCGGTCGGGATCGTCGCAGAGCCGCAACCCGAGTCGGTAGATGCGGTCCGCGTGGTCGTTCATCAGCTGGATGATGGCCTCATCCGCGGGCGTTCCGGCGAGGTGGCTTCCCTTCATGGCGCTCGAGATTGGGTGAGCTCGAAACGCGGCAGAACTGTCCCGATCGGCACGATCGGGGGCCGCTCACCAGTAGAGGCGCAGCCGGCTCGCGATTCGGATCATCCGTTGGGTGCCCCGGCTCACCGCCCCGGCTCAGCGGCCCGGCTCGATCTCCCTCAGCTCGGCCGCCATCCGATCGCGGTCCGCCTCCCGCCCCATCCCCTCGTACAAGGCCGCCAGTCGCTCGAGGGTCACGCGGAGCAGCTCCTTGGGCGTCGGCGGATCGCCGGGTCTCCGCGTGAGCGCGTCCTCCCCGCCGTCCCCTTCGGCGTCCACGACCTCCCTGAGGGTGGTGCGCGCCTCGAGCAGGGTCTCCTCGGCCTCCGTCGTCCGACCCAGCGCCATCAGCGCCTCGCCGTGCGCCGTCCGGAGGTGGGCGAGGATCACCGACGAGGCATCCGTTTCGGAGCGGGCGTCGAGGACGGCCCGGAGCTCCTCCTCGGCTCTCACGACCTCCCCGGCTGCGAGGAGCAGCCGGGTAAGCTCGAGCGTCGTGGCCGCGCGCCCGTCGTCCTGGGGCAGAAGAGCGTCCTTGCGTATAGCGAGGGCCCGCTCGAAGAGTGACCTGGCCCGCGCCGAGTCACCGCGGAGCAGCTCCGTCCGGGCGAGGGAGTGAGCGACGTCCGCCACCTGGGGGTGGCCTGCTCCCTGCGAGGCCTCACGGGCCTCCAAGCCCATCTCGTAGTAGCGGACGGCCTCGTCCAGCTCGCCGCGCACCTCGTGCAGCCCGCCGAGGTTGCCCAGCGTGGTCGCGGTGGAGGGGTGGGTGGGCCCGAGAGCCCGCCGCTTTCCCTCCAGCGCGTCCAGATACAGGGGCTCCGCCTCGTCCAGCTGCCCCAGATTGTCGAGGACGGCCGCCAGGTTCTGCTTGGCGACGGCCACGTCGTAGTGCTCGTGGCCCAGCACCTCCGTCCAAGCTTCGAGCACGCGGCGCAGGTACGGCTCTGCGTCGGCGTACCGGCGTTGCCCCGCGAGCGCCACAGAGAGGTTGTTGTAGCTGCGGATGAGGTCGGGGTGGCGCTCGTCGAGGGCCCGCTGGCGGATCTCCAGCGCCTCCCGGTACCGCGCCTCGGCGAGCTCGACACGACCAGTGCGGCGTGCCACGATGCCCAGCCCGTCGAGGGTGTGGGCGAGCCGCTCGAGGGTCTCCGCGCCTCCGGCCCGGTGAATCTCGACTTCCTGGCCGAGCAGGACCTCAGCGCTGTCCATGTTGCCGAGCCGCATCTGGACGTTTGCCAGGCCGGACAACGTTTCGGCGAGGGCGGCATCATCACGGACCTCCGCGCTGCTGCGCAGCTCGACGGCCTCCGAAAGGAGCGACGACGCCTCCTCCGTGCGCCCCGCGGTGATCTCCGTGACGGCGAGGGCGTACAGCAAGGACGCGAGCGACTCGGGGTCGAGGTCGGCGAGGGCTCGCCGGATCTCGAGGGCCTGGGTCAGGAGGTCACGGGAGGTCTCGAGATCGCCTCGGCTGCGGTAGACGGTGCCGAGGGTCCGGAGCATGGTGGCCCGTATCTCCGGCTGATCCGACAGCTCCCCGTCCTCGGCGATCCTCCGGCGGCCCTCCTCGAGGAGCTCGGTGGCCGTCTTCTCCGCCCCGAGGGCCTCGCGGGGGTCGGAGCTCGTGAGGAGGCCCGCGAGGAAATCGGACACGGCGGTGGCGGTGGCGGCCTGCTCCTCCGCCCGGGCACGTTCCGCCTCCGCCAGGCGTGCCTGTTCGGCGGCCCGATCCGCCTGCCAGAGCGCTACGGCGGCGCCGGACAGGACGGCTGCCGCGGCCACCGCCGCTGCGGCGACACCCACACGGTGGCGGCGCACGAACCTCCTCCACCGATACGCCGCGCTGTCCGGGCGGGCGCGCACCGGCCGGTGCTCGAGGTGGCGGGCGAGATCCTCGGCGAGGTGACCAGCGGTGGGATAGCGCCGGCCCGGGTCGGGCCGAAGGGCCATGAGGGTGATGGTATCGAGGTCCCCCTGCAGCCTGCGGCGCTCCGGCGAGCGCGGGGACACGCGGGCGCTGGGCGGGTCCGGTGTTCCGGTGACGACGCCGTCGATCTCCGCGGGGGTGCGGCCGGCCAATTCGTGGGGCAGGGCACCGGTGAGGATCCTGTACATCAGCACCCCGAGGGAGTAGACGTCGGTGGCCGGCGTCACGGGGTCGCCGCGGAGCTGCTCGGGGCTGGCGTAGTCGAGGGAGACGCGACGCAGCTCCGTTCGGGTCGCGTCCGTTCCGCCCGGGCCGTCGTCCTCGAGCACCTTGGCGATCCCGAAGTCCAACAGCTTGGGGGCGCCGTCGTCGGTGATGAGGATGTTGGCGGGCTTGATGTCCCGATGCACGACCAGGTGCTCGTGCGCATACTGTACGGCCTCGCAAACGGTCCTCAGCAGCGCCACGCGAGCTCGGACGTCGAGATCCTTGCGGTCGCAGTGGTCGTCGAGGGGCTCCCCCTGGACGTGCTCCATCACGAAGTAGGGTCTGCCGTCGTCCGTGACGCCCCCGTCGTAGAGCCGGGCGATGTTCGGATGCGAGAGCTGAGCGAGGATGCGCCGCTCGGTGAGGAAGCGGCGGAGCAGGTCCTCCGCGTCGACGCCCGCCGAGGGACGGGTCACCTTGATGGCGACGCTCTGGGGAAAGTCGGGATCGTCCCGTTCTGCCAGGAAGACGTCGCCCATGCCCCCGCGGCCGATCCGCTCCAGGATTCGGTAGGGGCCGATCGTATCCGGCAGAGGGTTGGCATCGAGGAGCGGGCTCTCGAGGGCGCGCTCCAGGAGCGCGTCGAAGGATCCGGTGTCGTCGTAGCTCACGAGCAGTGAGGCCACCTCGGCGCGGAGAGCCTCGTCGGGACAGTTCTCCGCCAACCACCGACCGCGCTCTTCCGGAAGCTGCTCCACGGCCTCGGCCAGCAGGTCACGGATCCGGTGCCAGGGGACGGTCATCCGGTGAGCTCACGGTTGAGCCAGGCCCTGGCGGCGGCCCACTCCCGCTTCACCGTAGCGGGGGAGAGATCCAGGGCCTGGGCGGTCTCGGGGATGGACAGGCCCGCGAAGAACCGGCACTCGACCACCCGGCACGCCCGCTCGTCCCGCCGCTCCAGGCCCTCGAGGGCGAGGTTGAGGGCGAAGAAGTCGGTGGGCCGGGGCTCGGAGCCGCGGATCCGCTCGGTCAGCGTGAGGCGTGGTGCTCCGCCGCCCCGCTTGGCCGCGTTCACCCGGTCGGCGTAGTCGAGGAGGACGCGCCGCATGGCGCGGGCGCAGATGGCGAAGAAGTGCGTCCGATCGTGAAGGTCGAGCCCCTCGATGCCGACCAGGCGCAGGTAGGCCTCGTGGACCAGTCCGGTGGTGCTGAGAGTGTGATCCGCCCGCTCGCCCCGGAGGCGTCCGTGCGCGATGGCACGCAACTCGTCATAGACCAGCGGGAGCAGCTCGTCGAAAGCTCCCCGCTCGCCGGCCGTCAACCTCCCGAGCAGAACCGTTACGTCGCCCGCCATCGACCACAGTCCTCCAGGCCCCGCAGGGGCACGGGGCGTCATGCACAATGGGGCGGGTACGCCCCCGAGGACAAGCCCGACGTCCCCTCCGGTACCGCCCGGTGAGCCGGTTGGCGTCGGTTTTCCGCATCAGGGGTCGGATCACGATCACGCGGGCGGGGACCCTCCTCCGGTAACCGCTCCTCACCGAACCCCAGGAGGTCAACATGATCCAGAGATTGATCCGATCCGCGGCGGCGGCGGCCGCTGTCCTCGTGACGGTAGCGTGCGGCATCACGGACGCGGGAGATGCCGACCCCTGTTTCCGCGGCCCCAAGACCCAGGACATCCCCGACGACGACGTGCGCATCGGCATCCTCAACGACACGGGCACGCCGGGACTGATCGCCGTCTTCACCGGCCCCAGTGGGCAGCGCCAGGAGTGCGCCGTTCGCACCGACGTGGCGGAGCCGACCAACGTGGTCTTCCGGATGGGCGCGGGTCAGTCGATGAGCCTCCAGGTCCAGGGCCCTCTCGTCGAGACGATCCAGGCGACCTGTGTCCTCACGTCCGACGCCTTCGCCCAGCCGGACCTCGGAACGCCGGGCAACGCCTTCATCTCGCTCTCCATGGGCTCGCCTTCTACGGCGTTCTGCGGACAGGGCTTTGCGTCGGCCTTCTTCTCGAGCGGTGGCGGCGCAGACGGCTGACTCGTAGGGTGCTTCGTCGTCCTGTCGGCCGTGGGATGAAGTGACCTCAACGTTGGGAGGGCCGGCCGACGGGACGGCGGCACCCTTTCTCGCGAGCTCGCGACAGGGACGTCAGCCCCAGCGTTCGGCCGCGCCGAGGGCGAGGGACGCGAACCGGTCACCGCCCACCGACGCCGGCTCGACCAGGATCGCATAAAGCACCGCGAAGATCCCGAAGGTGATCATGTACATGAGGAAAGGGAGGATGAAGAACCAGATCCGGGCCCTCCACTTCCCGAGGTCGAATCGGGTTCGGGCTCCCCGGTAGCTCGCGTAGAGCGACCAGAACGGGAAGACCAGGAGGACGGAGGACGCCATCGCCTCGGAGTCCCAGGCGGCCCTGTAGTTCGGGAAGGAGGCCGTCTCGACGAGAAGGAACGCCACCACGGGCGCCGACGCCACCAGTGAGGCCGAGACGAGGACGAGCCTGGCGACCCGCGCATCGGGGGACTCCGCTCCGGACCACCTGAGGCGGACCTTGTACCACCACCCTCGCACGTACCAGTAGAACACTGCGCTCAGGACGGCGGCGAGGAGCACGAAGAGCCAGTAGCTCACCCAGGACTCTGTCACCAGAGGCCCGTAGTCCTCCCACCCGGGACGCGGCTGGCCCATGTCCGCGCGCATGAGGTTGCTGTCGATCCTCCCGGAGGCCGTGGAGATCCCGACCAGCAGCAGCAGCGTCAGGTACCATGGGCGACGATCGATATCCACCTCCTCGAAGAAGCGCTTCGGCCGGAAGAACAGGTCGACGACGTCGGAGGCTTTCACATGTCACTCCATGGCGGCTCATGGCCCGCCGGTGCGGTCGAAGGTGAAGACAGTCAGGAGTTGGCGTCCATCGGGCAGCTCCCGGTAGAGCCTCTCCACGTACGAGTCCCGCCCTCGTGACTCGAACTCCCAGGTCCTCCATTCCGGCCCGTCCTCGGCGAGTTCGTCGAGAAAGGTCGTCGAGACGATACCCGTTTCGGGGTCTCGGGTCACGCGCAGCGCCTGGCTCCTGCCCGTTCCATCCATCCAACGCACATCGTACAGGTCGGCGTCGAGAAGGCGCCAATAGAGTAGGGCACCGAACGATGATCCGTTCGGCATGCCGACCCGCATGTCCGCGCGCAGAAACCGACCCTGCAGCTCGAGGGTCCAGGAGCGACTGAGCGTCAGCGTGTTGCCGTCGTACTCTCCTCGCCCCTGCCATTCGCCGACGACCTGGCGCGTGAAAGGGTCGTCACTCAAGCCTTGGGCCACAGCCTCCGATCCGCTGGCCATGGTCAGCGCGACCACTCCCAGCAGAGCCGTGGCGGTCGACCCCGGCCGCCCGCAACGGTTCGAGAAGCCACGTCCATCGGATGTTGCTTGGCGGCTTCCGTCCACTGCTTCTCTCCCCCACGACTTCGATCGTAGCATGACCGCACTCCTCATCGGTCCCGCTGACACCTCATCATCGTCACCATCATAGCCAATAAGCTGCCCGGCGCCGAGCGCTTGGGGGCCATCAAGCTGGGATTGATCCTGCCGGGCTCGTGAGGGCCGCCGGTCAGTCCTCTCGAAGGGCGACCACGGCGTTCACGGTGGCCGCCCGGCGCGCCGGCACCAGGCAGGCGACGGCGGCGACCAGCAGCAGCACCGCCGATGCGGCGACGAAGGTCGGCGGGTCCGTCGGCTCCAGCTCGAAGAGCTGGCTCCGGACCAGGCCCGCCATGGCGAGGAAGGCGACGGCGCCCGCAACCAGCCCGGCTCCGGCCTGACGCATGCCCTCGCCGAGGACCTCGCCGAGCACCCGCGGCCGGCCGGCTCCCAGGGCCACCCTGACTCCGATCTCGCGGGTGCGCCGGCCGACCAGGTAGGCCATCACGCCGAAGATCCCGACGGCCGCGAGGACGAGGGCAGCCAGGGCGAAGACGCCGAGGATCCATGCCACGAACCGTCGCTGGGCGACGGAATCTCCCATCGCCTGCTCCAGCGTCCGCACCCGTGACACGGGGAGGTCGGCGTCCACCGCATCGACGGCGGCGCGCACGGCCGAGGCCAGGGACAGAGGATCCCCCGTGGTACGGACGAGGAGCTCCAGGTCCCTGCGGGCCCTCTGCGTGGTCGGCTCGAACACCGCGGGCCGGGTCGGCGCGGCGAGTCCCGAGCGGCGCGCATCCTCCACGACGCCGACGATGGTGAACCAGTACGTGTCCTCCCCGTAGGGCTTGCCCCAGGTGTACCGCTCTCCCACCGGGTCGAGCCCATCGAGGTAGAGGCGGGCGAAGGTCTCGTTGACGACCGCGACGGGAACGTCGTCGGGCCCGTCCGTCTCCTCGAACCCACGGCCCGCCACGATCTCCAAGCCCGCTGCGGAGAACAGGCCCGGCGATACCGCGTCCGTGACCACGGGGATCTCGGTGCTGGACTCGAGCCGCTCGGGCCGGCTCTCGATGGTCACGGCACCCGCGTTGGGCAGCTCGCCCAGGAAGAGGGAGCTGATCGTCCCGACGGCGTCCACCACGGGCAGCGCGTCGACCTCCTCGACCAGGTCCCGATGGAATGCGCCTCGTGCTGCGGCGTCGGCATAGCGAGCGGGTGGCAGGGAGATGCTGACGCTCAGCACACCCTCGGTCTCGAAGCCGGGATCGACGGCGCGAAGATTCAGGAAGCTCCGCACCAGGAGCCCCGAGCCCATGAGCAGCACGAACGCCAGGGCGAACTGGCCGCTGACGAAGGCGCCCCTCAAGCGGGCCACTCCCGCGGATGACGACCCGCGCGCCGCCGCCCGCAGGCTGATCCCCGGATCGACTCGGGTCGACTGCAGCGCGGGCACAAGGCCGAAGGCGACGCTGGCGCCGAGGGCCGAGGCGAGGGCCAGGCCCAGGATGAGCCAATCCACGCGCACCGGCCACGAGCGCCACCACGCCCGCCGAGGCCAGCGCGGCTCCGAGGAGCCCCCCGAGTCCTCCGAGCACGACGCTGTGTGCGAGCGCCTGGCGGACGATCCTGCACCGTCCCGCACCGAGGGCTCGGCGGGCCGCCAGCTCCGGGGCGCGAACGGTTCCACGGGCCATGAGCAGGTTGGCCACGTTGGCCACGGCGATCAGCATGAGGACCCCGACGGCGCCGAGGAGGACGAGTAGCGGCGTCCGGGCGTCTCCGACGATGGTCCGGCGGAGGGGCTCGAGGGTGACGCCGGCACCGCCGTTGACGTCGGGGTACCGGGCCTCGAGGCGGGCCGCGATCCTGTCCATCTCCCGCTGCGCCGCCGACAGCTCCGCGCCGTCGGCCAGGCGGCCTACGACGGATAGCCATAGCCGGCCCCGTGGCTCCCTCCACTGCCGGCCCGTTCCGAACGCCTGCGGCGTCCACAGCTCCGCGCTTCGCGGGTACCCACGGCCGGGCGCGGTGACGCCGACGACCTCGAAGGTCGCGTCGTCCAGCTCGATGGTGCGGCCGAGGACGGACGGATCGGCCCCGAAGCGCCGGGTAAAGAGCTCGTGGCTCAGCACCACCACGCCCGCGAAGTCGCCTTCCGTCTCGTCGTCGCGGAACGTGCGGCCGAGGGCGAAGGGTGCGCCGAGGAGCTCGAAAAAGCCCCTCGAGACCGAGACACCGACGAGCTCTTCCGGATCGCCCCCTCCGGTAAGGGTCACCCGACCCGGCACGAGGGTAGCCAGGCCTCCGAGGGTGGTCGTGGCCTCCCGCCAGTCGACGAAATTGGGCCAGGAGGTCATGCCCTGCTCGATGTCCCGACCGGGGTTCCGCGCCCAGACCGTCACGAGCTCGTCCGAGTCGGGGTAGGGGAGAGGCGACAGCACCACCTGGTCGACGACGCTGTAGATCGCCGTGGCCGCGCCCACGCCGAGGGCGACGGTGCCGATGGCCGCCGCGGCGAAGCCGGGAGCGCGCGCCAGGCCACGGAAGGCGAGACGAACGTCGCGTAGGGTGTCCTCGATCCAGGCGGTGCCCCGCGCCGCCCGGACCTCCTCACGCCAACGGTCCTGTCCGCCCAGGGCGATCAACGCCTGCCTGCGGGCCTCGGCCCGACGCAGCCCACGGCGCATGAGCTCCGCGGTCTCCATGTCCACGTGGAAGCGGAGCTCCTCGTCGATCTCCTGCTCCGACACCTTCCGCCGGAGCACCCGCGACACCCTCAGCCACAGCCCTCTCATCCCGTCCCTCCCTCCGTTTCCAGCCTCGGCGGCACGGCGGCCGCCAGCACCTGCTGTACGGCCTCCACGAAGCGAAGCCAGTCGCGGTGCTCCAGGCCCAGGCGACGCTCGCCCTCCGGCGTCAGCGCATAGATCTTGGCGCGCCGATTGCTCTCCGAGCGGCCCCACTCCGCGCTGACCAGCCCCCGGTACTCCAGACGGTGCAGGGCGGGGTACAGCGAGCCCTGGTTCACTTGCAGGACGTCCCGGGAAAGACCCCGTATCCGCTGCGACACACCCCACCCGTGCATCGGCCCGAGGGACAGCGCGTGGAGGATGAGCAGGTCCAGGGTGCCCTGGAGCATGTCTGCCCGATCGTCTTTCGACATTCTTCCTCTCAACCTTCGACAAGTACGACCAGGGTACGGTTTCTCTTGTCGAAGGTCAAGGGGAATGGCCCCGGCTCAATCCGAGAGATGTCGTGACAGCTGCTCGGCGATCTCGGAGTACCCCTTCGCCCGGGCGATCTCCAGAGGACTCTCGAGGTCGTCGATGCGGGTCCGGAGCCGCGGGTTGGCGCCCGCGGCCAGCAGCACCTCGACGGCGGGACGGTTCCCCTCGACCACGGCCACGTGCAAGGCCGTGTAGTCGTTGAGGCCCCTCTGGTCGGGATCGGCGCCGGAGGACAGAAGGAGCTCCACGACCTCCATGGTATCGGGCCGCGTGCTGTTCCACAGCGCGGCGATCAGGGGCGGGAAGCCGGCGTGGTCTTCGGGATTCGGATCCGCTCCGATCTCGAGGAGCTCGCGGATGAAGCTCAGGGGGCTGTGGTAGATGGCGTACTCCAGGCAGGGGCCGATCCCGTATGGCAGCGGTCCGTTCGGCACGAGGTCGCTCGGGTCCACGGCCAAGCAGAGCGCCGCCATGTCACCCTCGCGGAAGGCGGCGTCGATGCGCTCGAACGCGCGGCAGTCACCCTCCGTCGTCATCTCGGCTCCCTCCTTCCCCTTCCTCTTCGGCCGCTCGACCTGGTGGGACCGCCATGGGTCCGCCAACGTTCCACGATGCGCTCCGGGCGTCGCGGGCAGCAAGTCCTGGCTTGCCGATGCGGGGGGTACCCGGAGGCACACGGGCGGGCTATATTATGGACTAGACGTCTATAGTCTACCTGTCCTGAGAGGTGCGGTGACCATGCGGAGGAAGAAGGCGAACGGACCCGAGGCGTACCTCCCCCTGAAGCCCACCGTGTTCCATATCCTGCTCGCCCTCAGCGAGAGGGAGCTGCACGGGTACGGGATCATGAAGGCCGTCGAAGAAGCCACGGACGGCCAGATCCGCGTGGACCCGAGTCCGCTGTACCGCCGCCTCAAGCGACTCCTGGAGCAGGGCATCGTGAAGGAGGGTGAGCCGCGTCCGGCGTCGGACTCCGACGACGAGCGCCGGCGTTACTACGGCCTCACCGAGCTGGGTCGCAACGTGCTGGCGGCGGAGGCGGCGCGGGTGGTGGCGCTCTCCAAGAGCCGTGCCGTCCAGGCCCTGGCGGCCAAGGCTGACTGAGCGGGACCATGGCCGACCTCCAGGGGGACCGCCTCCGACGCTGGCTGCACCTGCTGTTGAAGGCCTATCCCCGTGATTTCCGGGAAGCGTGCGGCCAGGACCTGGAGAGGACCTACCTCGACTGGCTCCAGGCGCTCCGGAGCCGGGGGGCGCGCTTCGCCGAGGTGCGGGTTCTGGGGCTGGCGGTCTGGCATTCGATGAGGGACGGGCTGATGGAGCGCGTCACCGGGGGAAGGGAAGCACGGGAGGGGACGATGGAGAGCCTGACGACGGATATCAGGATGGCGGTGCGGGGCCTCGGAAAGGCCCCCGGATTCACGGCGGCGGCGGTGCTCGTGCTGGCCCTGGGGGTCGGCGCGAACGTCACCGCGTTCAGCGCTCTGCGGGTGGCCATGTTGGGCCGGCCGGATTACCCCGACGTGGAGCGTCTGGTGAGCGTGGACCTCCTGCGTCAGTCGAGCGATGGGACGTGGAGATCCCGTTGGGCCTACCCCTACGTGGAGCTGTTGGAGCGAGCGGAGGGCCGCCTGGTGGACCCCGTGGCAGCCTACCGGGAGTTCCACGCCACCCTGTCGGGGCTCGGACCGGCCAGCCACATCTCCATCGAGATGGTCTCTCCGGACTACTTCCGGGTGGTAGGGCTCCCCTTGCCGCTGGGGAGGAGCTTCACCGCCCAGGAGGGACGACCCGGCGCCGGAGGCCGCGTGGTCGTCGTCTCTCACGCGTTCTGGCGGAGCCGCCTCGACGGGTCGGTGGCGGCCATCGGTAGGGAGATTCGGCTGAACGGGGCCGGCTTCCGGATCGTCGGCGTGGCACCTGAGGGCTTCCGGGGGCTGATCGGAGACGCCGAGCTGTGGGTGCCCCACGGGTCTTACGACCTCTTCCAGCCCGGTGTCCTCGGCCAGGTGGGCAACCACGTGGCTTGGGTGGCGGGACGACTCGCACCGGGGGCGACCCTGGAGTCCGCGGCAGCCCAGATTCGCGCCATCGGTGAGGTGATCGGCGAGCAGTGGCCGCGAAACGACCGGTACGGGGCCGGGCTCCGCTCCTTCGAGGAGCTTTGGACCAACCCGAACGCACGCGCCGCCTCCCTCCTCCTGTCACTGGCGGCGGGACTGGTCCTGCTGGTGGCGTGCGCAAACCTGTCCGGCCTCCTGCTCGCCCGGGCCCGAGGGAGGATGCGGGCGGGCGCCGTGCGGAGGGCCCTGGGCGCGTCACGCTGGCGTCTCGTTCGTGGGTCGCTGATGGAGAGCCTCATCGTCTCCGCCCTGGGATGCGTGGCCGCCCTTGCGGTCTCGTCCTGGGGCACGGGCATGCTGGCGAGGACCTGGCCGAGGGATTTCCTCCGTGGGAGCGAGACCGGTCTGCAGGTCGTGGACCCGGCGTCCATGGGTCTCGGCCCTTCGTCGGTGGCGTTCGCCCTGACGGTCTCGGTCGTCGCGGCGCTCCTCATCGGCATTCTCCCGGCTCTGCGGGCCTCGTCGGAAGACGTGACCGAGCACCTGAAGGCCGCGACGGGCGCCGTGGGTGGTGAGGGACGCGTCGCACGACCGGACGCGCAATCGATCCTGGTCGGAGGTCAGGTCTCCCTGGCCCTGATGCTCGTCCTCTCTGTAGGCGTCCTGGGGGCCAGCCTGACCAAGGTCCTCGGCGTGAGCCCGGGCTTCCGCACCGAGCGTCTCATCACCTTCGACTACAGTCTCCCCGCCGGCGTCCCGCGGTTGGACATGGACGATCCCGAGGCGTGGGAAGACCACATCGTCCAGTCGGCCCAGTTCGATGACCGGTTGAAGCGGCGCCTGGGCGCGCTTCCCGGAATCGAGGCCGTGGCCATCTCGGGCAGCCCGATGCTGGAGGGCTTCAACTCCATCATAGGCGTGACCTATGTGGAGGGAGGGGAGCCGGACGGTGAGGGCCGATCCGTCGGCGCCGTCACCGTGGACCCCGATTGCTTCGAGACGCTCGGATTCGACGTGATGTCCGGGCGGAGCTTCACTGCGGCGGACGGCCTCGAGGCCGCACCGGTCGTCGTTCTCAACCGGAGGGCCGTGGACGTCTTCTTCGGTGGCCAGGACCCCGTCGGCCGCCGCTTCGGAGTCGGAGCGGCCCTTCCGGGCCGCACCGTCGCGGAGGTCGTCGGGGTCGTCGAGAACGTGTTGCACGAAAGCCCCGACGAGATTCCCGCGCCCGTCGCCTACTACTCCACCCGGGAGCGGCGCCACGGAAGGCACGTGCTCGTTCGCACCGCGGGAGATCCGACGGTGGCCATCGGCCCCATCCGGGCCGCCCTCCACGACCTCGATCCCACGGTGGCCATGAGCAACGTCGCCACCATGGAGGAGCGCATGCGTCGCTCCGTGGGAGATCGGGGCATGGTGCTGGTCCTCCTGGGTCTGTTCGGTGGCGTGGCCGTTCTGCTGGCCGCCGTGGGCACGTGGGCGGTGGTCTCGTACGCCGTGGCCGACCGGACCCGGGAGCTCGCCGTGCGGGTCGCGCTGGGAGCCGAGGCGCGAAACGTGGTCCGTCTCGTTTCGGAGCGGATGGCGATGGTCTCGCTGGTCGGAGGGCTCCTGGGTGCCATCGGCGCCCTGGCGGGCACGCGCGTCCTCGAGGCGTTCCTGTTCGACACCAGCCCCCACGATCCGGGCACGTTCGTGGCCGGAGGCGGTCTTCTCTTCGCCGTGGTGTTCCTGGCCGCCTACGTGCCGGCGAGGCGTGCGACGAAGGTGGATCCCGCCCAGGCGCTCAGAGCGCTGGAGTAGGGGGCCGACGCAGCTCAGTCCGCCTTCAACACCTCCACCGGATCCACCCGTGTCGCCCGGAGCGCCGGTAGGTAGGACGCGAGCCCAGCCGCCGCCAGCAGAACGAGAGCCGTCACACCCAGCACTCCGAAATCGGTGGCGGACGTCTCGAAGAGCAGGTCCTCCATCGCCCCGCTCGCCGCCAGCGCCAGCGCCCCTCCCACGAGGGCTCCGAGCACCGCCAGAGCCAGCCCGTTGCGAAGCACCAGGCCGCGCACGTCCTCGGCGGCAGCCCCCAGGGCCAGGCGGATGCCCATCTCACGGACGCGGAGGCTCACCGAGAACGACAGCACGCCGTACAGCCCCACGGCGGCCAGGAAGAGACCGCATGCGGCGAAGACGGTCAGGAGCACCGTGAAGAAACGGGGCTTCTGGACGGAGTCGTGGAGGACCTGCCGGAGGGGAAGGAACGACTGGATGGGTTGGCCAGGGTCGACCTCCAGGACGGCGTTCCGCATGGCCTCCCTGACGGGCGCGAAGGGTCCCTCCGTGCGCACGAGGAAGCCGAGGTTGCGCGCCGGTGCGTCCTCGTCGTAGAGGCGGAAGAACGCCTCCCTCCCGAACATGGGGTCCATGCCCTCGAGGCGCGCGTCCTCCACCACCCCCACGACCTCCATGGGGCTCCCGTCCTCACCGAGCGTGAAGCGCAGCCCGACGGCGTCCGCCGGCGAAGCGGCCCCCAACCGCCGGGCGAGGGCCTCCGTCGCCAGGATGCGTCGCTCCGCGGTTCGGTCTTCGGGCAGCAGGTCCCGGCCGGCCAAGAGCCGCGTGCCCAGGGTGGTCCGGAGCGTGGGGTCGGCAGAGGCGAAGGGCAGGATGACGAACCCCTCGGCCACGGGGGCGTCCGAACCGTCGAGGTAAAGGCCGTCTCCGAAGGTGATGGCGCTTCCGGGTAGGCCCATCCCTCCCACCGTGACCGCGGTGATTCCGGGGATGCCCTCGAGGCGCTCGGCGACGCCCCGGAGGAACGCGGCGCGGGCGTCCGCCTCCGGATACCGTCCGGGAGAGAGCTGGACGTTCATGGTCACGAGGCCCTCCGGGTCCATCCCCGGATCCTGGCTCACGAGCGTGTAGAAGCTCCGGCCCATCAGCCCGGCGCCGAACAGGAGCGTGAGGCTCACGGCCACCTGTCCCACGACCATGCCCTGGCGCGCGAGGACTCGCCTCCGGCCCCCCACCCCATGGGCGCTCAGCGCCGTGCCCGACGTCGCGTCCGCGGCCGTGACGGTGCGGAGCGCCGGAAGCAGGCCGAACATCAGGCCGGACCCGGTGGACACCGCAGCCACGAATGCCAGAATGCGCCCGTCGACGGCGATGTCCTGGCCACCGAAGAACGTCAGCTCGTCAGGCGCCATGGACCAGAGCACCTCCACTCCCACCACCGCGAGGGCCAGGGCCGCGGCGCCGCTCAAGAGCGCCAGGACCACGCTCTCGGCGAGCACCTGGGCCACGACCCTCGCGCGGCTCCCGCCCAGCGCCAGGCGCACCCCGATCTCACGGGAGCGCATGGTGCCCCGCACGAGCATCAGATTGACCCCGTTCACGAGGGCGACCAGGAGCATGAGCGTCACGGCACCGAGGCTCACGTAGAGCGCCCGGCGCACGTCGGGGTTGACCATAGGGCGGTTCAGGGGTGACCACACCGGGACCAGGTCGCTCTCCTCCCCACGGTCCTCCCGGTACGCCGTCACGAAGCTCTCCGCCGCGGCCTCGGTGCCCGGGACCGCCTCGGGATCGCTACGGGTCACCACCTCCAGACGGCCGACGTTCCTCCCCAGCGCCGTGGCGTCGGACGCCAGCGGCACGTAGAGGTCGGTCGCTCCATACACGGGGTACCGGAGCTCGGGGCGCATGACGCCGACCACGGTCAGGGGGATGCTGTCGACCACCAGGCTCCGTCCCACCACCTGGGCGTCCTGCCCGAAGGCGCTGACCCAGTAGGAGTGGCTGAGGATCGTGGCCCGGGAGCCACCCGGGAGCGCGTCCTCCTGGTTGAAGGGGCGCCCCAGCGCGGGTGGGAGCCCGAGGAGCGAGGTGAATCCGGGCTCGATGGCCTGGAGCACCAGCGTCGTGGGCTCCGGCCCGTCGCTGCGGACGGCGGACAGTCGCGTCGAGCGGTACACCCGGCCCAGCTCCCCGGCGTCGTCGAGGGCGAGGGCCAGGTCCGTCGCCACGTCCGTCGCCTGGAAGCCACCCGGTCCCTTCATCCGCACCGCGTACAGCTCGTCCGGGTCCACGAACGGCAGATCCCGGATGAGCAGATGGTCGACCACCGTGAAGATGGCGGTGTTCGCTCCGATTCCCAGGCCCAGGGTCAGGACCACGGCTGCCGCGAAGCCGGGCTGCTTCCGGATCCCCCGGATCGCGTAGCGCACGTCGGCCACGACGTTCCCCATCGACTCCCTCGCCCACGTCATTCTCGCCTCCCGTCGTCGTTGCACCACGCACTGCTCCCGGTGCCACCGCCGATCGCCGAAGGCGGCCTCGGCGATGCGCCGGGCCTCGTCGGGGCGGTGCCCCTCGTCGACGAGCTCGTCGATCCGCATCTCCAGGTGATGCCGGAACTCGAGCTCCACCTCGTCCTCGGCTCCCCGCCGGCCCACCGGCAGGCGGAAGAAGCGCCGGACCCCCCGGGGACGGCTCATGTCAGGCCGTTCCCGCCATCTCGATGATCCGGTTCACCGCCCGGACGTACTCCGTCCACCCCGTCGCCTCTCGAACCAGCTGCCGCCGGCCCTCCGCGGTGAGGGTGTAGTACTTGGCCTTCCGGTTCTTCTCCGAGAGCCCCCATTCGCTCTCCACCCATCCCCGCCGCTCCATCCTGTGGAGCGCGGGGTACAGAGCGCCCTCCTCGATGGTCAGCGCCCCGTCGGTGGCATTCCGGATCCACCGGAGCACGCCGAAGCCGTGCCGGGGCTCTCCGGTGGAAAGGGTCTGGAGGATCAGGAACTCCAGGGTGCCCTGGATGAGATCGATGCCGTGCCTGGTCATGGGTGGCCACTCCCCTAAACGTGATAGGGGAAGGTGTCACGTTTCCCCTAAATGCGCAAGGGGAATAGTGGGGAGAGCGCCGCCGGGGTCACCACCCGCCGCCGTTCCTGCGCTCGAAGCGCGCGGAGTCGAGCAAAAGCTGGGTTCCCTCCAATCGGATTGCTCCGACGAGTGCGGCGGAAGGGCAGCAGTTCGGGTCGTCGCGCGTGGCGATGGGCTGCTCGAAGCGCAGGCTGGCGAGATCGATGGCCCGGCCCTTGTGCAGCGCATAGCCCTCCGGCAGGTACGGCTCCAGCTCCTCGATGAATGGGAGCTCGGCGGGCACCCACCGGGCCCCCGCGCGAAGGAGCACGTCCTCGACGCATCCGCCGGTGCCCCGGACGCAATTGTAGACTTGCAGAAGGTCCACCGACCGGTGGCGGGCCCACTCCACCGTCCCGAGGAAGTTGTGGTATCCCACCCGGTGCCACCGGGGCGTGGCGGTGGCGGTAGCGTCGTCGAGGCCGAAGAGGACCACCTCATCCACGTGGATGGAGTCCTGCCACGTGATCTGGGGGTCGCGCACCCAGCGGCCGTACCGGACCACCAGGGCCTCGGACCCGTCGGCCAGCTCGAGCGACGATGCCTGGACCACTCGGCATCCCAGGTCCCTCAGCGCCCTCGGCTGGACGGGCTCCAAGGCGGTGATGCAGGTCGTGGTCGCCTCGTGGAGCGTGACCCCGGGGCGCTGGAGCAGCCCGTCGTCGGGCCACTCGGCTCTGATCTGGGCCCCGAGGGCAGGTGTGGCCACCAGCCAGGCGGTCGCGAGCAGCCGCCAGCCTGATCTTGCCATCAGCGTAGGCCCTCGGGAAGTCGGTAGACCCGTGCGACGGGGACGTCGAGCTCGCCCGTCGTGAGGAAGGCGACGAGCCCGTCGGGCCCGAAGGCCGCGGGGAGCCCCAGAGGGGCGTCGCTGACCGTGCCGACGTACGCACCCTCGACGTCCAGGATGTCGATGGGGCCGGACCGCATGGGATCGCCGTCATCCGGACGCTGGACCCAGATCTTCGCCGCTCCGCCCGCCGTGATCCGCCGGATGGGAGGGATCACCGGGTGAGCGTTCACCTCGTCGCTGGGGGGTGCGGGCCGCAAGCCTCGCGTGCCCTGGCGCAGGGAGCGCTCGTAACGCTCCTGCACGAACCGGCGGAAGGCCGCCTCATCGGCTCGCGTCGTGCGCCGCGCCTCGATGGGGCGACGCAGGACCGTCAACAGCGACCCGCTCCTGTCCACGACGCGGACCTCGTACTCGTCGGAGATGGCCAGGGCTACCCGGTTCCCCTGGACCGGTCCCCAGCTCGGCCGGGGCGCGAAGGCCCGCGAGGCGGGATCGACCCCCTCGCCCTGCAACCCCGGGACCCTCGTCACCAAGTCGATCTCCGCCCCGCGGCGGAGGGGGACGCGCAACAGGGGCAGCCCCTCCGCGGCGGACCGGCGGCCGTCACCGGTCAGATAGATCTCCCCCCACCGTCCGCTCACCATGTGCAGCGGAAGGGCCAGCACGCTTCCGTCGGAGAGGCTCTGCATGGGTGCGGCGGGTACGCCGGCCGAGTAGTCGGGGGCGACCTGGCCGAGCGAGGAGCCATCGGCGGCGAACAGGATGAAGGCACGCTTCCCCGAGTCCCAGACGGCCAGGGTGCCGTCCGGAAGCGCCACGAGCCCCTCCGGCCTTCGATACTCGCCCGGGCCGTCCCCCTGCTGTCCGAGGTAATGGCTGAAGGCGCCGTCCCGGATCGCGACCACGCGCGCCGTAGGTGCGTCCAGGAGGTAGAGGCGCCCGTCGCGGTCGAAGACCGCGGCGTCGAGCGTCTGGAACGTCTCCCACTCGGCTCCGTCGATGCTCCCGATGGAGTAGAGCTCCTCGAGGTTCAGGTCGATGGGCCGGTCGGCCGCCGGGAGGTCGACGATCTCCTCTTGCGCCGAGACCGGAGCAGCCACGACGAGGGCGAGAGAGAGGATGGCGATAGCCGGAAGGGAGGGTCGCATCGGACCTCCGCGTGGAGTGGCGGTGTCGCCGCACGGCGTCACGTCGTCGGTCGGCGCTTCGGCCACGTATACGAGACCGTTCGCGACGGGGTTTCGCTCTCGGCGTCCGCTCACCGAAGGCAGCCACCGGGACGCTGGCTGATTTTCGGAATCATTCGTAGCTTGCCTCCCTGCTCCACAGGGGCCGCCCGTCCCGGGCGGCCCTCAACCGACGGATGGAAGGGAGGGGGACATGGGGCAGGTTCGCGTTCTGGTGGGCACGCGCAAGGGAGCGTTCATCCTCACGTCGGACCAGGCCCGCCGGAGCTGGGCCGTCGACGGTCCCCACTTCGGGGGATGGGAAGTCCCCCACGTGAACGGTTCACCGGCCGAGCCGGACCGCCTGTGGGCGTCCCAGTGGACCGACTGGCACGGGCAGGTGGTGCAGCGGTCCGAGGACGGAGGTAGATCCTGGGAGCCCGTGGGCAACGACTTCGCCTACGAAGGAGATCCGGGCACGCACCAGTGGTACGACGGAACGCCCCACCCGTGGGAGTTCAAGCGTGTATGGCACCTGGAGCCCTCCCACGACGATCCGAACACGGTGTTCGCCGGGGTGGAGGACGCGGCCCTCTTCCGGTCGACGGACGGAGGCCACACGTGGAGGGAAGTACACGGACTCCGTACCCACTCGACGGGGAGCGCCTGGCAGCCTGGCGCCGGAGGGCTCTGCCTGCACACCATCCTCATCGATCCTTCTCGTCCCGGGCGCATGTGGGTGGCCGTGTCGGCCGCGGGCGCCTTCCGCACCGACGACGACGGGGCGAGCTGGCGGCCCATCAACCGGGGGCTCCGATCGGACTACCTCCCCGAGCCCGAGGCGGAGGTCGGACACTGCGTCCATCGGATCGCCCACCACCCCTCTCGCCCCGACACCCTTTTCATGCAGAAGCACTGGGACGTGTGCCGGAGCGACGACGGGGGGGACCAGTGGACCGAAGTGAGCGGGAACCTCCCCTCGGATTTCGGCTTCCCCATCGTAGTGCACGCCCACGAGCCCGAGACCGTCTACGTGATCCCCATCCAGAGCGACTCCGAGCACTACCCGCCCGAGGGCAAGCTGCGCGTCTACCGGAGTCGGACGGGCGGAAACGAGTGGGAGGCCCTCACGAAGGGGCTACCCCAGGAGCACTTCCGCCAGAACATCCTTCGCGACGCCATGAGCGTGGACGCCCTCGACCCCTGCGGCATCTACTTCGGCACCACCGGAGGGAGCGTGTACGCGTCCGCGGACGGCGGCGACAGCTGGAGCGCCATCGTCCAGCATCTGCCCCGAGTGCTCTCGGTGGAGGCGCAGACGCTACGGTGAGCACCCTATCTGCCAGGGAGGCCCGTGGACCGGTGACCCGGGTTCGGGTCGCCCTGCCGGCCCACCTCCGGGACCTCGCCCGCGTCGAGCGTGAGGTGCAGGTGGAGGTCACGGGGGAGCCCACCGTCACCCGGGTGCTGGACTCGCTCGAGGCGGACTATCCCGCCCTGCGGGGCACCATACGGGGCCATGGCTCGGGGGACCGGCGCCCGTTCATGCGGTACTTCGCCTGCGGGGAGGACATCTCCCACGAGCCTCCGGACATGGTGCTCCCGGAGGAGGTCTGGACCGGGAAGGAGGTGTTCCGGATCCTGGGGGCCATCGCCGGGGGGTGATCCGGTCTACGCTGCACCCCGCTCCAGCGGAAACGCGTAGATCTCCTTCACGTCGAAGTCGTCGATCATGAACCCGAGCACCCGGTCGGAGCCGAACGCGCGCAGGATGAATCCCGGCGGCGTCTCCACGTCGCCGAGCCAGACTCCCGTCGGGTCGAAGACCGACCAGCGGGCGGGCCGGAGGGAGGGCGGCCGCTCGGTCGGAACGAACCAGCGGAACTCCTCGACCCACAGATTGTCCTGATCGTCGACGAGGATCGCCGACAGCGGCGGCGCATTCTCGGCGAAGCGGGCCGATTCCATGTCCCGCCGAATGCGCTCCAGGATCTCGTCGTTCACCTCCGGCGAGGACGCCACCCGCGACAGATACCATTCGCGGAGCTCCTGGCGATCCTGCTCGCTCACCGGACGGGGCTCCCAAGCGCGCCGGGCGATGAGGTCGAGAACCCCGTGCGGATCGTACCGCCGGATCTCGAACTCGTCACCCCGGGCGAAGTACAGATGGTCGTGGGTCACGGCCGATACCGACACCGGTGCGTACCAGTACTGCTCCTGGGCCGATCCAGACCACCACTGCTGACTGATCTCGAAGGTGCCCAGCGTGTCCCACGACTCTCCGTCGGGGCTTACGCGCAACAGGAGGTGCTCGTACCACGCTGGCCCCGGACCGTCCTCGGTGTTCAGATGTCCGAAGGGGTACGCCAGCAGCCAGCCATCTCCGTACGCCGCGTCCACGCCGGCCGTGTAACCGTACGTGCCCCGCGCGGGACGGGGCACCCGCAGCGTGGGTAGCCGCGTGAGTCGAGCGAACCTTCCTTCGGGATCGAAGACGGTCGTCCTGTCGCCGCTCATGTCGAAGGCGAGGATGGAGTCGCCGCGATAGGAGCTAGCCCACCAGAGCTGCCCGAACTCGCCCGGGCCCTCGCCCGATCGTCCCGCCTGAAACATGAAGCCGCCGAGGCTGTCGTAGACGAGCACGGCATCCCAACCTGCCTGGTTCCCGTCCCCGACGATGATCCGTCCACGAGAGTCGACGTCGATGGAGGTGGGGTCGAGGAGCCGATTCTCGGGGCTGCCGTCGGATGCGCGGATCACGAAGAGCGGCTCCTCCCCGATCCGCCAGCCGTCGGACTCCCCCCAGGAGGGACGGTAGCTCTCCACGATCCGTACCCCGGCGCTGTCCCGCTCGACGAAGGCTTGCGGCTCGGGTGCCTCCTCAGTCCCGCAAGCGCAGAGGACGGCTACCGCCGTGATGATCCCTCGTCGCCGATGCATCTTCGCTACAGGACCACCTCGACCAGCCTCCCGAGGGGGCTCGCCGAGAGAGGGTCCCAGAGCCGGAGGATCACCGTGGGACGGTCGCTACCGATGGGGCCGTACGCGTCCTCGTACGCTTCACGCAGGGGGACGAGCACGAAGGTCCGCTCATCCGTCACCACCGCGTCGCACGGGTCGTCGCCGTCGTCGTGGGTGATGAGGGCATTGATCTGGACGGGATACGACTCCATCCATCCGCCCCAAAGCACGAGGTCCATGCGGTGCTGCCCGCAGCCGCCGCCGTAGGTGAGCCCGGCCCCGAGGATGAGCCCGTCCACGTGGACCTCCCCGAGCTGGTACGCATCCCGGGGCCAATCGGTGTCCCGGGTGTCCGGCGAGACCAGGGTGGGGACGGTGCCGCGGACCAGGCCGTGGAGGAGACCCACGGCGCCGGCCACGCCCCTGGGCAGGCTTGCGCCGCCGCCCGTCACACGGGAGGTACGCTCCCCCCGCCGGTAGGTCAGCTGGTAGTGGAAATCGTCGCAGCACTGCAGGCCGAAGTCCTGCCCGTCCATGGCCATGACGCCCGCCTCGTCCAGACGCCGGCCCAGCGCCTCGACCTGCGCCGACGAGACGGGGAGGATGACGGCCCCCGCCTCGAAGTCGCAGAACGCCTGGCACGACAGGCCACGAACCACACCCGAGGCCCCGTCGACCTCGATGGCGTACTGGACGCCCGCGAATCCCCCGGATACCGACAGGGTGATCGTCACGTCCCCGGGGATCACGGGTCCGAGTGTGCTCGGGCTGTAGCAGCCGACCAGCGCCTGGGCGGCGGTGATGGTCAACAGGAGTCTCGTCGGGACGTGCACGGCGCTTCTCGCGGCTGGAGGAACTGGGCTGAGGCTACCTGGTTGCCGGACGCACCTGGTCTGCGGCACCGGTGCGCCCTCTCTCGAAGAAACGACCTCGACCGTCGGTCCGTGACAGGACGGACGTCGGAATCTCGGCGGCTCAGTCGCACCACCGTGCAGGCCTTGTCCCGCGAGAGCGCCTAGCCACTCCAGGGGGGGACGATCCCGTTCGCCCGCGCGTAGGCGATGGTCTGCCCCAGGTGCTCGTGCATGTGTGTCACCAGGGCCACCCACAGCTCGTCGATGCCCCATTCCCGGTTCCCGAACATCATGCGCTCGTCCAGGCGGTCACGTGTGTGGTCCAGGGCGGCCAGGAGGAACACGAAGGAGCGCCGCAGCTCAGTGAGGGTCTGCTCCTTCGTGAGTTGCTGATCCTGGTAGGCCCTCAGCGAGGCCATGTCCCTGGTGACGGGAATGTCTTCGGGTGTCGGGACCTCCGCCCAGCTGGGCGCCCAGTTGTCGGCGGCGATATGGATGAAGACCTCGCGGAATGAGCGGACGCCCTCCATGGGTCGCCAGTCGTATCGGTCCTCGGGGATCGCCTCGGCGAGCTGGAGGAACTTGTCCTGGGCGATCTCGATCCGCCTCTCGAGCAGGGAGAGCATCTCCCGGTCTTGCGGCTGGGCCGGCGCCTCGTCGGCGTCGACCGGTGCGCTCGGGGCGTCCGCCCCCTGCGTCTCCGGGTCCGCCGCGCAGCCGGCGAGGAGCGTGAGCGTGAACAGAATCGCGAGCACGCGACACCCGTAGCCGAGATTCCCGTCGAACATGTACCCTCCCGTGTTTCGCTCCGTCAGTCCCCTTCAGCGTCATCGTCGACGACCTGGCCTCTGCCCACGGCATCGCGCGCGCGGGTGGACAGCTCCTCGGCCAGGGCGGCGACGCGCGCCTGGCTCCGCGCCGACAGAAAGCTCCATACCCCTCGCCCGATGGCGCCTCCCGCCACCGCACCGCCCGCGAGCACGCCGGCGATGGCGAGCCCGCCCACCGCGCCCGTTCCGACGATGGGCATGGCCAGCATCGCTCCCCAGGCGGCCGGAAGGAGCTGCACCACGCGACGAAGGTGCGGCTTCGCCTTGTCCACGACCTGGATCCGGGTCTCTCCGGCCCCGGGGGTGAGCGATACCTGGAGGCTTCGAAAACGGTCCGCGCTGGTCCAGCGCAGCGACCCCAGCGCCTCGGAGACGTTCCCGGTCCCGTCGGCGCGCTCGTCCACCAGATGCACGAGCTCGCTCAGCCCGGCACCGTCGAGCTCTCCCCCAACGGTATGGAGCGACTTGTGCACCAGCGGCGCCCCGGCGAGCCCCTCCATCGCCGAGCCCCTCCGTCCGAGCGTGGACACGGCTCGGGCGATCGCCTCAGGCGAGATCCCCACCTCGCGGCCGATTTCCTGGAGGTCTTCGAGGGAGAGCCCGCCGCCTGCGGTTGGCCCCTCAACCTCATCGATCTCCGAGGCCCGCCTCAGCACGAGGGCGACCTCGCGGTCGGTGAAGCGGCGGCTGGGCTGCGAGGTCATGGCCTGCTCCTGGATCGGGTCGAAGGCTCCGTCGGTGAACCGTACGTGCCTCCGGGCCGTGATCATCACCGACTGCTCGCAGCCCCGCAACCGCGACCAGGTATGGCGGATCGTGGGACGGCGTCGCCATCGTACGCCTGTGCCCTTCGTGCCGGAGAATGGAACCATGCGGGTAGTCACCGCCCTGTCGCTGCTGGCCCTCCTGTCTCCCGTGTCCGGAGGCGACGAACCGCCGGCGCCTCGGGACGACTACACCATCGAAGCCGTGCGCTATGCGACCATCCGGCAGTTTCCCCTTTCCGGCCTCGTCATGGGTGCGCCTCGAGAGGAGCGTCTCGACCTCGCCATGGTGTTCTGGCTCATGCGCGGCGAAGGCCGCACGGTGCTCTTCGACACCGGCTTCCACCGGGCGGAGTGGTTCGAGCGCTTCGATGTGGCGGACTACCTGCGTCCGGACTCGGCGCTCGTGCTGGCTGGCGTCGACCCGGCCGACGTGACGGACGTGATCGTGAGCCACGCCCACTGGGACCACATGGGAGGGATCGACCTCTTCCCGGGTGCCACGATTCACATCCAGCGTGGGGAGTACGACTACTATACGGGCCCCGCCTGGCGCGAGGGCGGGCGGCACGGAGGCATCGACCCCGAGGACATAGTCCACCTCGTGGGACGGAACGCAGCCGGGGAGGTGAGAACCGTGGAGGGTGACGACGTCGAGGTGCTGCCGGGGATCCGGGCTTTCACCGGAGCGCGCCACACCTACGGGTCCCAGTACATCCTGGTGGACGGTGCGGAGCGCTACGTGCTCGCGTCCGACAACTGCTACCTGTTCCGCAACCTCGAGACCCGGACGGCGGGCGCCACGTTCGAGCCGTCGGACCGTGCCGCGAACGAGGCCGCGCTCGCGCGCATGGAGCTGTTGGCGGGAGCGGCCGAGCGGGTCATTCCGGGGCACGATCCCCTCCAGTTCGAGCGATTCCCGAGCCAGGGGCGTGTCGCGCGCATCCGGTAGGCGGGCCGCGACGAGCAGCGCAGATACGATGGCGAAAGCCTGGGCTCCGACCCGCCGACGCCCCTGGATGTCAGTTGAAGAGTCCATGCACCGCAGTACGCCGGTGGGCGTGGGCGGTTATCGGGCTCGCTCGTGCTCCGAGGAGAGGATCGACATGACCACGAGCGAGTGGAATCCATCCTCGCTCTTGAGAGCGTCGCGAAGCACGCCCTCGAAACGGAAGCCGCTGGACTCGTACAGGGAGCGCGCCCTCGTGTTGCTCTCGACGACGTCCAGCCAGAGCCGGTGCGCGCCGAGCTCCTCGAAGCAGAAGGTCTTGACCGCCTCGACCGCCGCCCGGCCGAAGCCGCGGCCCTTCTCGGCGACGACGATCCGACGGAACTCCACCGAGCCGTGCTCGCTCTCGAGGCCCGCCAGAAGGACGAACCCGACGGCTCTGCCGTCCTGGTCGAGGGTGAAGTAGCGAATGTCGGGGTCCTTCATCGCCGCGAGATGGCGTCCTTCGTCCCACGGTATGACGAAGGGCGCATTCCCCGGGTGCCGCTCCCACGCGGCGATCATGGGTGCTTCCGATGGCACTGTGTCACGCAAGATCAACTCGGCCTCACTTCACGGCGCTGACGACCCAGAAGGCGTCGACGACGTTGCCGTCGATGTCCTTGAAGTAGAAGAACGCCATGTCGTCGCGACC
>JBDHGI010000077.1:0-17693 GCA_039589955.1 Gemmatimonadota bacterium
CGTCACTTCCGGGACATGGCCCGGATCTGGTGGGAGAACCGCGACGAGCTGGAGTACGGGATGCGCATCCTGCGGGACGGCGTGTGCGATGGGTGCGCCCTGGGCACCACCGGGCTGGAGGATTTCACCCTGGACGGGATCCACCTGTGCACCGTGCGTCTCGAGCTTCTCCGTCTCAACACCATGGGACCTATGGACCCCTCGGTGCTCGAGGACGTGACGGACCTCCGCGAGCTCTCGGGCGCGGACCTCCGCAGCCTGGGTCGTATTCCCCACCCCATGGTGCGCCGGCGCGGAGACGCGGGCTTCCGACGCGTTGGCTGGGACGAGGCCCTCGCCCTCCTGGCCGCCCGTCTGCGGGACACCGATCCCGCCAGGCTCGCCTTCTACCTCACGTCCCGAGGGATCACCAACGAGGTCTACTACGTGGCCCAGAAGGTCGCGCGAGCCCTGGGAACCAACCACGTGGACAACTCGGCGCGCATATGCCACGCCCCAAGCACCACCGCCCTCAAGCGCTCGCTGGGGGTCGCGGCGTCGACGTGCTCCTACGCTGATTGGCTGGGCACGGACCTGCTGGTCTTCTTCGGCTCCCACGTGGCCAACAACCAGCCGGTGGCGACGAAGTACATGTACAGGGCCCGGGAGATGGGCACCCGCATCGTGGTGGTGAACTCCTTTCGCGAGCCCGCCATGGAGCGGTACTGGATCCCCTCCATCTTCGACTCGGCGCTCTTCGGCACGCGGCTCTCCGACGACTTCGTGCAGGTCCACCAGGGCGGGGACGTCGCCTTCCTCGACGGCGTGCTGAAGCACCTCGTGGAGACAGGAGGGGTCGACCGGACCTTCGTGGCCGCGCACACCGGGGGGTTCGACCGGGTCGAGGCGGCGGTCAGGGACCGGACCTGGGAGGATCTGGAGCGCTTCAGCGGCGTGAGCCGGGACGACATGCGGCGCTTCGCCGAGATGGTGGCCCGCGCCCGGAGCGCGGTCTTCGTGTGGAGCATGGGCATCACACAGCACCGCTTCGGCGTGGACAACGTCCAGGCCATCGTGAACCTGGCCTTGGCGCGGGGCTTCGTGGGCAGGGAGAAGTGCGGGCTCATGCCCATTCGCGGGCACTCGGGCGTCCAGGGTGGCGCGGAGGTGGGGGCCGTGCCATGGTCCTATCCCGGCGGACGAGCCGTCGGGCCCGAGGGCGCCCGGGAGATGTCGGCCCTTTGGGGATTCGAGGTTCCGGAGGGGAGAGGGCTCTCGGCGGTGGAGACGGTGCACGCGGCCCATCGCGGCGGGATCGATGCCCTGTGGGCGATCGGCGGAGATTACCTGGGCACCCTACCGGATCCCGAGTACTGTCGTGAGGCCCTGGAGCGGGTCCCCCTTCGCGTGCACCAGGACATCGTGCTCGCCCACCAGATGCTCGTGGAGCCCACGGACGTGGTGGTCCTCCTGCCGGCTACGACCCGCTACGAGCAGCCCGGTGGCGGGACGGAGACCTCCACGGAGCGCCGTATCTACTTCTCCCCCGAGATCCCGGGTCGTCGCATCGCGGAGGCTCGGTCGGAGTGGGAGGTCCTTCTGGAGCTCGGGCGCCGGGTGCGCCCGGACCGGCGACACGCCCTGGACCTCCCCTCCGCGGCGGAGATCCGGGCGGACATCGCCCGGGCCGTTCCGTTCTACGAAGGCATCGAGACCCTGGCCCACAAGGGGGACGCCGTGCAGTGGGGGGGACCGCGGCTCTGCGAAGGCGCCAGCTTCGGGCATCCTGACGGCCGGGCCCGGTTCGTGCCCGCCCGGCTCCCCGAGGAGGGGGTCCCGGAGGGGCGGTTCCATCTCAGCACCCGCAGGGGCAAGCAGTTCAATTCCATGATCCAGGCCCCCCGGGACCCGCTGACCGGAGGGCTCAGGGACCACGTCTTCATGGCGGCGGCCGATGCCCGGCGCCTGGGCCTCCGCGACGGTGATCCCGTCATGCTGAGCTCCGACGTGGGCTCGTTCAGCGGACGGTGCCGCGTCGCGCCCATCAAGGAGCGGAACGTCCAGGTCTTCTGGCCCGAAGGCAACCCCCTGATCCGCCGGGACGTGGTGGAGCCCCAGTGCGGCATCCCGGACTTCACCGCGGTGGTGGACGTGGTTCCTGGCGCGGCAGAGGAGGCGGAGAGCGACGGGTCTCCGGAGCACGTGAGGTGATCGGTCGGCGCGGGGCCACCCGCCAGGTCCGGGTCCTGCGACACCGGGAGGGGAAGGGGGCTCGGCAGCCGGACGTCGTCGCCGTGGAGGAGCCCCTCGAGATCCGCGTGGCCCACACCGCGGATGACGGCTCTCGCACCGTGGACACGGTGGCTGTCACCATGCGGACGCCGGGAGACGATTTCGACCTGGTGGCCGGCTTCCTCCACGGAGAAGGACTGGTGGTTCGCCCCGACGCCATCCAGGAGCTCACCTATTGCCGCTCGGGCGATGAGCAGGAGTGCAACGTCGTTGAGGCACGCCTCCGACAGGGCGTGCTCTTCGATTGGCAACGGGCGCAAAGGAGCTTCTACATCACGTCGAGCTGCGGCGTGTGCGGCAAGGCGTCCCTCGAGGCGGTGGAGACGAGGGGGTGCGCGGTGATCCAGGACCGTGGATTCCGCGTGTCGGCACGGCTGCTCCCTCGCCTGCCGGACATCCTCGCCGAAGGGCAGGGCGGATTCCGGCGCACCGGCGGGCTGCACGCCGCGGGCCTCTTCGACGCCGACGGCGGATGCGCGTTGCTCCGAGAGGACGTGGGTCGGCACAACGCCGTGGACAAGGCGCTGGGTCACGCGTTCCTCCGCAGGTCCCTCCCCGCCGCGGAGCGGGCTCTGGTGGTGAGCGGCAGGGTGTCCTTCGAGATCGTCCAGAAGGCGGTCATGGCGGGGGTGCCCATGCTGGTGGCCGTGGGCGCCCCTTCGAGCCTGGCCGTGGACCTGGCGACCCGGTTCAACCAAACCCTCGTAGGCTTCGCGCGTGACGGCGGCTTCAACGTGTACGCCGCTCCGGAGCGGGTAGCGTGAGCTCACCGTCCAGGCTCCTGGGCGCCGTCCTCGCCGGTGGCGCCGGTCGGCGCTTCGGAGGCCCCAAGGCCGGGGTGGAGGTCGGAGGCGTGCCCATGGTTCGAAGGGCGGTGGCGGCGCTCACGGCCGTCTGCTCCGAGGTCGTCGTCGTGTCCAGCCGACCGGTGCCGGTGACGGAGAGACCGGTCATCCCCGATGTCACCGATGGAGCCGGTCCGCTGGGCGGCCTGGAAGCGGCTCTCCTGGAAGCGGGGCGCCGGGGATTGGAGGGTGTGCTGCTGCTGGCGTGTGACCTGCCCCTCATGGTGCCGGCGATCCTGGAGCGGGTCGCGTTGGCCGCCCGAGGACGGACCGCCGTGGCGCCCGGACGCCCCGGTGGCGGGGTCGAGCCCCTTTGCGCTGCCTACGCCGTCGGGTGCCTGGACGCCGTGCGCCGTCGCCTGGCCTCGGACGACCGCTCGCTCCACGCTCTCTTCGGAGATGTGGGGGGAGCCGTGCTTCCAGAGGCGGCCGGGGCGGAATGGGCGCCCGGTGCGTTCCTCAACGTGAACACGCCCTCGGACCGCCACCGCGCCGAGGTCGCCCTGGACGAGCGAGGTGGCGGATGAGAGCAGGGGGAGGCCCGTTCGTCGTGTGTGTGATCGGGAAGAAGAAATCCGGGAAGACCACCACGACCGTGGGGCTCATCCGTGAGCTCGCCCGCCGCGGGCACCGTGTCATGTCGGCGAAGCACGGCCACGGATTCGAGCTCGATGCCGCGGGAACCGACTCGTGGCGCCACCGCCACGAGGGCGGTGCCCACCGGGTAGCCATGGCGGGTCCCGAGCAGGTGGCCGTCATGGGAGGGTGGGACGGCGGCGGGGAGCAGCCCTTGGAAGCCCTCGTGCGGGAGTACCTCCACGACGCGGGGATCGTCGTGGCCGAAGGCTTCAAGACGTCGTCGTTCCCGAAGATCGAGGTGTACCGTCGCGAGGCCCACGAGGAGCCCCTGTACGGTCGGGATCCCGAGGGTGACGGACGGTACCTGGCCATCCTCACCGACGTGACCGACTTCGCCGCCCACGTCCCCGTGATGGACCTCGGGGACGACGCCCGGTTCGCCCGCCTGGCGGACCTCATCGAATCCAATCTCTCCCGGGAGGACCGTTGACCACGACCACCGTCGAGGTCGGCGCCGAGCCCGCCGTCCTGGACCACCGCGTCCCGTCCCGGCGTCTGGTGTCGCTGGATGCCTTCAGAGGGCTCACCATCGCCGGCATGATCCTGGTGAACAACCCGGGTAGCTGGAGCTACGTCTACGGGCCGCTGGCCCATGCCGAGTGGCACGGATGGACGCCCACGGACCTCATCTTCCCCTACTTCCTCTTCATCGTCGGGGTGGCGATCCCCTTCTCGTTCCGCCGACGCCTGGCCGAAGGGGCAGACCGCATGGCGCTGTTCCGGCACGTCGTGCGCCGTTCCTTGATCCTGGTGGCCCTCGGGCTGCTCATGCGGGCCGTGCCCGACTTCGACCTGGCGGACATGCGCTGGCCGGGCGTTCTACAGCGGATCGGCCTCGTGTACATGGCGGCCGCGGGGCTCTATCTGGCCGCCGGGCCCCGTGCCCGGTGGGGATGGACCGGAGGGCTGCTGCTGGGATATTGGGCGCTGATGTCGTGGGTGCCGGTGCCGGAGTACGGCGCCGGCAACCTCTCTCCCGAGGGCAATCTCGCGGCCTGGCTGGACCGGCTTCTCATGGGTGGTCACCTGTATCGGGAAGCCTGGGACCCCGAAGGGCTCCTCTCCACGCTGCCGGCCGTGGCCACGTCCCTGCTGGGCCTCTTCACCGGCGAGTGGCTCGTGTCCGGGAAGGACGGCCCTCGGCTGACCCGGGGCATGATGGTCGCAGGCGTCGTGCTGGTTCCCCTCGGACTGCTGTGGGGGACGGTCTTCCCGGTGAACAAGAACCTGTGGACCAGCTCCTATGTGGTGTTCACCGCGGGGACCGCCCTGCTCGTGCTCGGCGCCCTCTACTGGGTCGTCGACGTCAGGAGGCGTCGGGGGCCGTGGCTGACGCCGCTGGTCGTGTACGGCATGAACGCCATCGCCGTCTTCGTGGCCTCGGGGTTCATGACGAAGGCCCTGGTCCGCATCCGTGTGGGATCGGGCGACGGCGTCTCCCTCTATTCGTGGATCTACCAGACGGCCTTCCAGTCCTGGGCCGGCGACTACAACGGATCCCTGCTCTTCGCCCTGTCCTACGTGGCCTTGTGGCTCGGCCTCATGTGGCTCCTCTACCGGCGGGGGGTGTTCATCAAGATCTGACGGCGCCGGCGCCACGGCGGACGGGACGGAATGGCCGTGTGGAGCCGCCGACGGGGCGCTTGCAGGCTCGGGACCGCCGGGCCCAAGTTGGGGGCCGTCGTCCCACAGACCCGAGATCATGAAACGAGCCAGACCCTTCCCCGTCCTTGCAGCCCTGTGGCTGTGCTTCGCAGGATGCGCCTCTTCCGCCCCGGCGGGAGCCTCTCCCGAGGAGACCTCCCCTGCGGAGGCTACCGAGCCCGAACAGGCCGTGGCTGCCGCGGGTGCCGCCGTCGAGGCCGTTCCCGCCGAGAGCGGATACTTCACCGAGGAGCAGGCGGAGCGCGGGCGAGCCGCGTTCCGGGAGGTCTGCTCGGAGTGCCACTACTCCAGCGAGTTCCGCGGCGCCCAGTTCGAGTTCGAGTGGAAGCGGCGCACCGCCCGGGATCTCTTCCGCACCATCTCCCGAACCATGCCGGAGGATGCCCCGGGGAGCCTCGCCCCGGGCCAGTACGCCGACGTGGTGTCCTACCTCCTCCAGCTGAACGGCCTGCCTGCCGGCGGACGCGAGCTCCCCGCCGACGCCGAGGCCCTGCGTGCCTACTCCCTGGCCGGCCTGGGCAGGGGCGGTGGCTGAGGAGTCGGCGGCCGGACTCGGCCGGCGCGACTTTCTACGGGTGGCCTCGGCCGGGGCCGGCCTCGCCCTCACCGGGGAGAAGCTGCGGGCGCAGCCCAGGGGAGCGCCCGATGTCCGGGGGAGCCAGGGCCCCGACGTGGTGGTGGTGGGTGCCGGGTGCTTCGGAGCGTGGACGGCCCTCCATCTCCAACGCCGGGGCGCTCGCGTCACCCTGGTGGACCAGTACGGGCCCGCGAACTCCCGTGCCACGTCCGGCGGGGAGACCCGGGGCGTGCGCACCAGCTACGGGGATCGGCCCCACGGCCTCCAGTGGGGCCGGTGGGCCGCCCAGGCCATCGAGCGCTGGAAGGCGTGGGACCAGGAGCACACCGACCACCTCCTCCCACGGCTGTTCTCGACCACCGGTGATCTCGTCATGCGCGAGGAGATGACGCCCTATCTCGAGCAGACCATCGAGAACTGGGAGGCCATGGGGCGCTCCTACGAGATCCTCGACATGGACGAGGTCCGGTATCGGTGGCCGGTCATCCAGGCGCACGACCTCCAGGTCGCCCTGTACGAGCCCGATGCAGGCGTGGTGCGCGCGCGCAGGGCGGTGGAGTCCGTCGCCCGGGTCTTCGAGCAGGAGGGAGGCACGATCACCGTGGGAAGGGTGGCCATGGGCCAGGTGGAGGGCCGCGCAGTCCTCGACGTCACCGTCGGAGGCGGGGAGCGCCTGGCGGCGGGGAGCTTCGTCTTCGCATTGGGCCCCTGGTTCCCCAAGTTCTTCCCGGAGCTCATGGGCCGGCGTCTGCGGGCCCGCGCGCTGGGCCACGTGTACTACGTCTCGACGGCGCCGGGCGACGAGTCGTACCGCGTCCCGAACCTGCCCAGCTACGGCATCCCCGGTTGCACGGGGTGGCCGGCGCTGCCCCACGACCACCGGGGGCTCCGGATCCGGACCGGCGGCCATCGGGACGAGGATCCCGACACCAGCGTCCGATGGATCGACGCCGAGTATCACGAGCGTCCCAGAGAGATCCTCCGGGGGATCTTTCCCGAGATCGCGGAGCGGCCGTTCAACGAGACCCGGGCGTGCCACTACGAGTCCAGCGTCGACTCGAACTTCATCATCGATCGTCACCCCGACTTCGACAACGCGTGGCTGGCGGGAGGCGGGTCCGCAGAGGCCTTCAAGCAGGGGCCGATGCTCGGTGAGTACATCGCGGGACGCGTCCTGGGTGCGGAGGGTGATCCCCAGCTGGATGATTCCTTCCGGCTGAAGGACGAGGAGTTCGAGGAGGATGAGGAGTCGCGGAGGTAGGGCCACGTGAAGAGGCGGTCCCCTGACTCAGCGAGTCTGAGGCAGGCTCCTCCCGCCCACGGGAAGAGCGGCGCCCTCGCCGTGATCTTCGTGGCGCTGGCCATGGTGGCCATCGCGGCCCTGTCCATCGTCACGGGCCGAAAGGCTACTGCCGCCGATCGGGCAGTGGTGGAGTTCATCGACCCGGCCCGGCCGATGGCGACCCGCCTCTCCCTGGCCCAGGCCCGGCAATCCTACCTCTTCCAGGTCTATCTCCTGTCGGGGGACGAGTCGGTTCGGGCTCGGTACCAGCAGGCCGTGGGCGAGGAGCGGGCCGTTCAGGAGGAGCTCAACGACCTCATGGACGACGTGGAGGCAAGCAGGCCATTCCAGCGCACCGATGCCCTCCAGATCCGGGACCGGCTGGCGCGACTGTCCACGCACTCGGAAGTGTGGCATCTCGAACACCAGCAGGTGTTCGACAGCCTCGGCCGGATGGCGGCGTTCGACTTCTCGGTTCCCCCGGAGTACGTGCTCGAAGCCCTCGCCCAGGAACAGGCGAGCTACGCCGAGCTTCAGGCGGCGACGCTCCAGCTGGACACGGCGATCCAGCAGGAGGTCGCCTGGGGGCGCCGCGAGGTCGCCCGGTACCGGGAGTGGCAGACCTGGGGCGCCGTCGGCCTGCTCGTGGTGGGCCTGGTGGCCACGCTCGTCATGGCCGTCGTCGGGTGGATGATGCGCACGCTCACCGTGGAGGCCCATCGTCGTCGTCGCGACGCGGTGATCGCGCGTCGTGAGTACGAGGCTCTCGTGAGCGCCACCGGTGACGGCGTTCTGGGCATCGACCTCGAAGGACTCTGCACCACCCTGAACCATGCCGGAGTCGAGCTGCTCGGGTATCGGGAGCGGGAGCTGGAAGGGAAGGACTTCCATCGGACGCTGCATCACACCCGGCCCGACGGGGAGCCCTGTCGCCGGGAGGATTGCCCCATCATGACGACGCTGGCCGTCGGTGGGGAGACCCGTTCCGCGTCGGACGAGATCCTGTGGCGAAAGGGCGGCAGCCCCCTTCCCGTCCAGTGGTCTCTTCGCCCCCTGGTGGACGGGCTGGAGCTTCGGGGCGGAGTGCTGACCTTCACGGACATGACCGAGATCAACGAGAAGGAGGAGGCGCTCCGGCGCGCGGTGCGCATCCGCGAGGAAGTGGTCTCCGTGGTGTCCCACGATCTCCGAAACCCGCTGGGTGTCGTGAAGGGTGCGGCGGAGCTCCTTCTCGACCTTCCGCTCCGCGACGAGGAACGGAAGAAGCAGGCGGTGATCATCCAGCGGTCCGCGGAGAGGATGACCTCGCTCATCGAGGATCTCCTCGACGTGTCCAGGATCGAGGCGGGAGCGATCGTGCTTCGCTCCACGACCGAGGACCCCACCGAGATCCTGGAGGAGACGCGTGAGATCTTCGCTCCGCAGGCGAATGAAAAGCGTATCCGCCTGCTCGTCAACGTGCATCCGGCCACGCCCCGCATCCTCGTCGATCGGGACCGGGTGCTCCAGGCGTTGGCCAACCTCATGGAAAACGCCATCAAGTTCACGCCGGCGGGCGGAAGGGTGATCCTGTCGGCGAGGAAGATGGACGGGGGACAGGTTGGCCTCGCCGTGTCCGACACGGGGCCCGGGCTGGACATCGGGGCCATGGAGCACCTCTTCGATCGCTTCTGGCAGGCTAGCCGCCACTACCGAACGGGATCGGGCCTCGGTCTCGCCATCGTGTCGGGCATCGTCGAGGCACACGGTGGCACCGTGGACGTCGTGTCCCGACCCGGAGAGGGCGCATCGTTCCGGCTGATCCTGCCCGCGGCTGAGGAGGATATCCGCTCGGAGGCGCTCCCGTGAGGGGACGGATGATGGCGGTCCCGCTGGCGCTTCCGTCGTTCCTGGAGCGGGCGGCAACGCTCTTCCCGGAGAAGGAGGTCCGCTCGTGGTCCGAGGAGGGACTCGGCCGGGCCGGTTGGCGGGCGGTCCGGAACCGGGCCTGGGCCCTGGCGTCAGCGCTGTCGGACTTCGGACTGGGCCCGGGGAACCGCGTCGCTTCCCTGGCCTGGAACCACCAGCGCCATCTCGAGTTGTACTTCGCCGTTCCCGCCGCCGGTCAGGTCCTCCTCACCGTGAATGCGCGGCTGTCTCCGGAGCAGATCGTACAGATCCTCGGCCACGCCGAAGCCCGCGTGGTGTTCGCCGATCAGGAGTTCGTCCCCCTCGTAGACGAGATCTGCACCCGGCTCCCGGCCCTCGAGGGTCGCGTCGTTCTGGCCGGCGACGGCGGGGCCGGATGGCGACGGTACGAGGACCTGGTGGCGATGGGAGATCCCCGGTTCGTCCCGTCCGTTCTGGACGAGGAGCAGGCCGCGGGGTTGTGCTACACCTCCGGCACCACCGGAGAGCCCAAAGGAGTGCTGTATTCCCACCGCGCCCTGGTGCTCCATACGCTTGGGATCTGCCTGCCCGACGGATTCGACCTGGGAGAGGCCGATGTGATCCTCCCCGCGGTGCCCATGTTCCACGCCAACGCCTGGGGGCTTCCCTACGCCGCCGCCATGGTGGGGGCGACACTGGTGCTTCCCGGACCTCGGCCGGACCCCGGCCGGCTCGTGGAGCTCATGGCGTCCGAGAAGGTGTCCTTCGCCGCAGGAGTGCCCACCGTCTGGATGGACGTCCTCGAGCGCCTGAGGGCCCAGTCACGGACGCTACCCGAGGGGCTTCGCATCCACTCGGGCGGAGCCCCCACACCGCCTGCCCTCCTCGAGGCGTATCGCACGGAGCAGGGCGTCGACGTCCTCACGGGATGGGGGATGACCGAGCTGAGCCCCGTGGGCTGTGTCACCCATCCCCGGGGCGAGATGCAAGGCTGGTCGCACGAGGAGCTGCTGCCGGTCCGCACCAGCCAGGGCACGCCGCTCCCCCTCGTGGAAGCCCGGATCGTGGACGACGTGGGTGGGCCGGTCCCCAGAGACGGAGTCTCCGTCGGTGAGCTCGAAGTCCGGGGCCCCTGGGTGACGGACGGCTACTTCCGCCGCGGGGCCGACGGCTCGTTCCGCGACGGGTGGCTGAGGACGGGGGACGTGGCGACGATGGATGATCGGGGATACGTGCGCCTGGTGGATCGAACGAAAGACCTCATCCGGAGCGGGGGGGAATGGATCTCCAGCGTTCAGCTGGAGCACGCCCTCATGGACCATCCGGACGTGTCGGAGGCGGTGGTGGTGGCCGTGCCCCATCCCCGGCTGCAGGAGCGTCCCTGTGCGTGCGTCGTGCTGCGGCCGGGCGCCGACGTGGACTCGGCGAGCCTCCTCGCCAGCCTCCAGGGTCGATTCCCGAAGTGGTGGATTCCCGACGAGATCGTGTTCCTGGACGCCTTACCACGCACGGCCACGGGAAAAGCGGACAAGAGGGCCCTGCGCCTCCGCCTCCGGGAGGAAGGTCCCGGTTCCGACACTCGCTAGAAGGATGCCCTCCACGCCACGAGCCTCTCGACTTCGTTGGTGGTGATGCGGCGCACCCCCAGCTCCCGGAGTCGGGAGGCCTCGGAGGGATCGTCCACGGTCCAGACCGCCAGCTCGGTGCCCTGGCGCTCGGCAAGGCCCACGACGTCCGGGCCGTCGACCACCAGATCCGCACGCAGGTCGACGAGGGTAGCGGGGTCGCCCTGGGCGCGCCCCAGGGCTTCGACGACCTCTCCGGCGTCGTCCACGACGTAGCCGAGGAAGAGCTCGGGGTCCCGTCCTCGAAGCCGCTCCAGCACCGTCCAGTTCAGGGAGATGAAGAACACACGGTGGAGCATGCGCGCGTCGCGGGCGACGGAGACCATCCGGTCGAGGTCCTCCGGCTCCCGGAAATCCTTCACTTCGGCGTATACCCGTCCCGGATGGGCCGAGAGGCAATCGAGGGCCTCGGCGAAGGAGGGGATGGTCTCGCCGGAGAACTCGTGCGAGAACCACGCGCCGGCGTCCAGGGTCTTGAGCTGAGCCAGTGTTCGGCGGCGCAGTGGTCCTACGCCGTCGGTGGTGCGACTGAGCATGCTGTCGTGAAAGAGGACCGGAGTGCCGCACGCCGCGACGCGCAGGTCGAACTCCACCGCGTCCGCGCCGCCCGCCACCGCCGCATGCAGGGCTGCCAGGGTGTTCTCCGGTGCCCGGGCGCTGTAGCCGCGGTGGGCGATGATCTCGACGGTCTCGGTGGGCATCGCGCCGTTCCTCTTGTGGGTTGCCGCTCGCTCCGGCAAGGTACCCGACGCCTTGCGACCGGCATTCTGACCGGCATGACGGTTCCAACCGGTCGGGGGCGTCACCTGTCCAAGGGTTCGGATGAAGATCGCACGATGATCCGGGCCAACTCCACCCCAGGTCCTTTGACAGCGGCGCACGCGGAAGAAACGGACGTCCGAAAGGCGGCGAACGGGGACCACGAGGCCTTCGAGCGGCTGTATCGAGGGCACGTGGGCAAGGTTCACGCCCTCGCTCGACGCATGGTGGACGACCAGGTCGCCGACGATCTCACGCAGGAGGTGTTCATCCGGGCGTGGGAGAAGCTGGGGACGTTCCGGGGGGACGCCCGGTTCGGGACCTGGCTCCACCGACTCGCGGTGAACCACATCCTGTCTCGTCGGCAGACGCTCCGGCGCAGGGAGTCGAGGCGAGTGGAGGGAGAGACGATCCTGGGGAGGATGGCGGCGCCCCGGCTGCGCAGCTCCGGGGCCGCGATGGATCTGGAGGCGGCGATAGGGGAGCTGCCCGAGGGCGCGAAACAGGTATTCGTGCTCTTCGACGTGGAGGGATACGGGCACGAGGAGATCGCGGACATGGTGGGAATCTCGGTGGGGACCTCGAAGTCCCAGCTGCACCGGGCCCGCATGCTGCTTCGAAGGACGCTGAACGCATGAGTGCAATGGACCATACGCTCTGGACGGACCGCCTGTCCGACTTCCTGGACGGGGGGTTGAGTCACGACCATCGACGGGAGATGGAGGGACACCTCGCCGAGTGCTCCGACTGCAGGGCCGTTCTCGCGGAGCTTCGCGAGATCCGGGACGCGGCCGGTAGGCTGGAGAGCCCGCCGCCCGTCCGTGATCTCTGGCCGGACATCGCTGCAGTCATCGGTGACGGCGGGGTCGGGGCCACCTCGAAGGCCAAGGTGATCGAGCTGCCAACGGCTCCGCGTCGCCGGGGATATCCGTCGGTCCGAGGGCTGTTCCTGACGGTTCCCCAGCTGGCGGCGGCAGCGGTGATCCTGGTGGTGACGTCGGTCGCGCTGACCTGGGCGGCGGGACCCGGGGTCGGGACGAGGGCCGTCGGCTCTCCGGTACCGACCCGGGACCTGCCGGTGTCCATGGTGGCGGAGGACGTCGCGCCTCCCGCCGACCTGGTCGAGGAGCTGACGGCGCTGGAGAGCGTCCTCGGCGAGGCCAGGGAGAGGCTCGATCCAGGCACGGTCAGGATCCTGGAGAAGAACCTCCAGGTCATCGAGCGGGCCATCGAAGACTCGAAGCGGGCCCTGGCCGTGGATCCGGGCAACGCGTTCCTGAAGGACCATCTCGCGGCCACCTATCGGGAAAAGGCCGACTACCTGCGGGAGGCCCGGGACCTCATGGAGTGGATCGGCTGACATGGAGACCTTGATCCTGACGGGATGGATGGTCTCGGCGGCGCTGTTTCCTGCGGACACGACCATCGAGCTTCGGCGGGGGGATCGCGTAGTGGTGGCGGGCCTCTCGGGAGAGCTCGTCGTGGAGGCGTGGAGCCGGTCGACGATGGAGGTGGGCGGAGAGGCCCTGGGCCTCGGTGTGTCCCGCTCGGGCAACCAGGTCCGGGTCGTTCCCGGTGACCCCAAGTCCCGGGGATTGGACGTGGAAGCCACCCTCCGACTCCCGGAATGGGTCGACGTCGACATCCAGGGGCGCTCTCTGGCGGTGGCGGTGTCGGGCATGCGGGGACGAGTCACGGTCCGGAACCTGTCCGGCGACGTCCAGGTCCGCGACGTCGAGGGACGCCTCGACCTGTTCTCGCACGAAGGTGAGATCGAGGTGGTGGGGGCGCGGGGGGAGGTCTCGGCGCTGTCGAGGGGAGATCGGGTGCTCCTGAGGATGGTCACCGGTGCGGTGGAGGTGGAGAGCGGAAGCGACGACGTGATCCTGGAGGGGGTGACGTCCTCGTCCGTGAGAGCCCGCACCCTCGACGGGGACCTCTACTTCGAGGGACCGTTGCTCGGTGGGGGGACCTACTCGTTCTCGGTGCACGACGGCGACGCCGTCCTGGTCCTGCCGGCGGGCGCGGGGGCGCGGGTGAGTGTGGATACCTTCGACGGTGAGTTCACCTCGGACTTCCCGGTGGTCCTCCAGGGCTTCCACAGCGGCGGCAGCATGGCGTTTACGCTGGGGGATGGGGGAGCCGAAGTGAGCGTGCAGGTGTTCGACGGCGAGATCAGCCTGCTCGAGGGAGGTCGACGATGAGATTCGAGAACGGCGCATCGGCGCCGAACCAGATAGCTCCGGCGGCGAGCCGGGAAGGAGGCACGATGGGAAGGAGCCTGTGGACGGCATTGACGGCGGTGACCCTGATGGCGGTGGTTTCCCACGCGCAGGCGCAGGAGACCTACCGGATCGGCGGAGACGAGGTCGCGATCTACAACCTCGCCGGCCATGTGGAGGTGGTGAGGGGGAGCGGGTCCGAGGTCGTCGTCCGCGTGACTCGCGGGGGCGCCGACGCCGCACGCCTCGACATGGAGGTGGGAGCCGTGGGTGGAAGGGAGGCGCTGCGCGTAATCTACCCCGACGACCGGATCGTGTATCCGGAGATGGGACGGGGGTCCTCGACGAACATCCGGGTCCGGTCCGACGGCACCTTCTTCGGGGAGGGATCCCGGGGTAGCCGGGTTGAGATCCGCGGCTCCGGGAGCGGCCTGGAGGCCTGGGCGGACCTGAGGGTCGAGCTCCCGCCGGGCAGGGACTTCGTGCTCTACCTCGCGGCGGGGAACTCGGAGGTCTCGGGCGTGTCGGGCGACATCGGGGTGGACACCGGCTCGGGCTCCGTGGTGGTGGACGACGTGACGGGCTCCCTGATGGTGGACACCGGCTCGGGCTCCGTGGACGTGGCCAACGTGGCGGGCCCGGTGGTGATCGACACCGGCTCGGGCAGAGCCGGCGTGTCGGGCATCCGGGGTGACGTCAGGGTCGATACCGGATCGGGCTCCGTGTCCCTCGAGAGGGTGGAGGCGGAGGTGGTGGACGTGGATACGGGATCCGGGCGGGTGAGCGGAGGAGGCATCCGGTCCGGCTTCGTCCGGGTGGACACGGGGTCCGGCTCGGTGGAGCTCGACGAGGTCTCGGCGCCCGAGGTCGAGGTGGACACGGGGAGCGGGTCCGTGGATCTGACGCTCCTGGTGGACGTGGACCGACTCGAGGTGGACACCGGCTCGGGATCGGTCACCATCCGGGCGCCTGCGGACCTGGGTGGCCAGGTGGAGATCGACACCGGAAGCGGTGGCATCGACACGGACTTCCCGGTGCAGGTCCGATCCATGCGGCGGGATCTCCTGCGCGGCACCATCGGTGACGGCCGTGGCGAGATCCGCATCGACACGGGCTCGGGGGGCGTGCGTCTGATCCGGAACTGAGACGCCGCGGCAATCTCCCGGAGCGGAGCGCCGGCGCCAGGGAAGCGGTGCCGGCGCTTCGTCCGTTCTCCCGATCGCGGTCGGCGCCGGTGGGCGCGTCGTCGGTCGGTCGGCGGGCCGGTCCCACCCCTTTCGGGGGCGGCCGGCTCGGCGGAGAATGTCCGCTGAGAGGAACCTGATCTCCGACCCCGTGAGGCCCACCGTTGACGTCACCGACCTTCCGCTTTCGCCATCCCGTCACCGTGCGCTACCGCGACATCGACGTGGGGGGCCACGCCCACCACTCCGAGGCCTTGATGTACTTCGAGGAGGCCCGGGCCGCCTACTGGAGGGAGGTGGTGGGCAGGGGAGGGGTGCAGGACATCGACTACATCCTGGCGGAAGCGGAGGTTCGCTGGCACGGTCGGGTCTTCTGGCCCCAGACCCTGTCCGTTGGCGTTCGCGTGTCTCGCCTGGGCAAGAAGCACTTCGAGATGGAGTACGAGGTCCGGGGGGACGAGGACGAGGTGCTGCAGACCGGTCGAACGGTGCAGGTCATGTACGACTACGAGAATGGACGCGCCACGCGCATTCCGGACCCCGTGCGCGCCGCCGTGGACGCATGGGACGGGCCCTTCGGTGCCGGGGGGCGCAGGGTCGTGTAATGCCGGACGCGCCTGGCGGTATAGGTTCACCGAGGACACCACGACTCCAGGGGCGCCCGTTGACCTCCTACGGCATCCTTCAATACCTTGGGACCTTTGTGCATCCCGGTGTGCGAGAGCGCGGACCCCGGGGCGTGGTCGAGGTTTAGTAGTCGTACGAGAGGTCCGGTACCGGTCCGGACGGCCGCCACCGGCGGACAAACAGTTGGGGGAGACCCCGGGGAGACCAGAGCCATGGTCCGTAGGACAAAGTTCGTGTTCGCCTTGCTTGTGGCAGGCCTGGTGCTTGCACCTGTCGCTGCCCAGGCCCAGGAGATGGGGCGCTTCCGCGTTCTGATTCCCGACTTCGAGGCCCTCCAGGGTGCCAACGACGACTTCGGGAAGGACGCCGCCAAGGAGCTGCGTGAGCTCATCAACACGCTGGCCACGCACCAGTCGATCGAGAAGAAGGAGATCGAGCAGAACCTCAAGCGCTTCAAGATGAAGATGGAAGAGCTTGACTGCATCCGGACTCGTCAGCTCGCCTCCCAGATCGACGCCCAGGTGGCGCTGTGCGCCTCGTACACCGAGGCGACCAAGGATCAGTTCGTGGTGAACGCGTCCTTCTGGGACATCGCGGGGGGCGAGGAGTTCAAGGTCGAGCAGACCCAGGGAGTCCGTAAGCAGGAGGAGGGCGCCGCCCGGTCGATGTTCGACCAGTTCGACCGTTACGTTCAGCAGATCCGGTTCGCCCAGTTCTGTGCCGAGTACGCACAGAGCCAGCAGTGGGACAACGCCCTGAGGAACTGCGACCAGGCCCTCGAGCTGAACCCCAACGCCGCCGGAACCCGGTACCAGCGGGCCCGCATCCTCTACGACTCGGAGCGCTATCCCGAAGCCCTCGAGGAGCTGGAGCGCGTTCTCGAGCTGAACCAGTTCCATGAGGGTGCGCTGCAGCTCGCGGGATGGATCTCGGCTGCCGAGGGTCAGGACGACCAGGCGCGCGACTACTACGGCAAGTACCTCGAGCTGAACCCCTCCAACGCCAGCGTGCGCATGAAGATCGCGTACGACCTGGCTCAGGCCGGGGATCCCGTGGGTGCCATGCAGTTCATCCAGGTCGGCCTCGACGTCGATCCGGAGAACGCGGACCTCTGGGAGCAGTACGGTGGCTTCGCCTTCAGCGCGGCCCTGGAGATCCAGCAGACCAGCGGAATCGGCGCCGAGAATGGCGGCGGTGTGGCTCCGGAGGCCGTGGAGTACTTCCGTAAGGCCATCGAGGCCTACGAGAAGGTCTTCGCGGTCAAGGGAGCCGACACGCCGGTGGGCCACCTCCGGAACATCATCGCCGCGTATGTGCAGCTCAACGATCTGCAGAGCGCCATCACGATGGCCGAGCGGGCTCTCGAGACCCACTCCCAGGAAGACGCCATCTGGTCCATCTACGCCGACGCGCTCCAGCGGACCGACCGGCTCGACGACGCCATCGCGGCCCTCGACAGGGTGAAGGAGATCAACCCCTCGTACCCCAACGTCAGCCTCCGCCAGGGTAACTGGCTCATTCAGGCCGGACGGGTGCAGGACGCCGTGGCCGTCCTCCGCGAGGCGGTAGCCGGCGACAGCAATCAGGCCGACGTGGCGGCGCGACTCATCTTCGCGGACGCCTACGCCAACGGTGTCCAGAAGAACCGGTACGACTACGCCGTCTCCGGCATCACAGCGGCCAAGCAGCTACCGGATCTCGGCTCCATGATGAGCAGTCAGCTCAACTTCTGGCACGCGTACAGCCTGTACCAGGGTGCCGTGAAGGAACAGGAGCCGCAGACGCTGCAGACCGCCCAGGCCACGCTGCCGAAGTTCCAGCAGGCCCTGCGTCTCTTCGGTCTGGCAGGGGAGTACGCCGCTTCGCAGCCCTCCATCACGCTGGAGCAGTTCCAGAACAACACGAACACCTACATCGAGATCCAGGAAGCGATCATCAAGCGCGGTCGCTGACCTCTCGCTATCTCGCCGGTGGCCGAGGCGCCGCGGGGCTCTGAGCCCCGCGGCGCCTCTTCTCTTGTGTGCCAGGCATGGCGCGGCCCGTCGGGAGGCGGGCGAAGGAACCGTGAGGCGAAAGCCGAGCGGGAAGTGACTTGGAGGTGGAAGTCCTCTGGGGGCCTTGAGTGCCG
>JBDHGI010000078.1:0-43613 GCA_039589955.1 Gemmatimonadota bacterium
GCGAGAGAGTTCGCCGAAGACGCCCCGCCTACCTTGACAGCTTGTGCATATGTATATAATATATATTCCGTTTATATAAAGACCTTCCATGCTCACCGGGGGCCGGAGCCCATGTCCGACATGACGCCGCTGACCTACCGCATCCTGCTGGCCCTGGCTGACGAGGATCGCCACGGATACGGGATCATCAAGGAGATCGAGGCCCGGGAGGGGAGGGGAGCGGCGCCGTCCACCGGCGCCCTCTATCTGGCCCTCCAGAGGATGGAGGGGCAGGGACTCATCCAGGAGTCCGACCGGCCACCCTCCGAGTCGGACGACGCACGCCGCCGCTACTACAGGATCACGGGGGGCGGCCGGGCCGCCGCCGAGGACGAGAGCGCCCGGCTCGCGGCCCTGGTGACCGTCGCCCGGGCGAAGAACCTCCTCGCCGGTGGTGGTCCGTGAGCTCGCGGCTCATCCGAATCCTGCTACGCGTCGCTCCGGGGAGGTTTCGCGACCGCTACGGCGAGGAGCTCCTGGAGGTGCACGTCGCTCGGATCCGGGACTGCCCGCGGCGTTCGGGTCGGTGGTGGCTTGTAACGAGGGAGGTCGGGGGAATGGTGTGGCTTCTGGCTCGCGCTTGGGTGGAAAGGCGCCGGCTCGCAGAACGGGATTCCGGGGGAGGGGGGACATCGATGCTGGAGACGACGAGGCAGGATACCCGGTTCGCCGCACGGACCCTGTGGCGGAACCCCGGCTTCACGGTCGCAGCGGTGGTGGTGGTGGCCCTCGGCATCGGAGCGGTGTCGGCCATCTTCACGGCCACGAACGCCTTCCTCTTCCGGCCCCTACCCTTCGCTGACGCCGACCGGCTGGTGATGCTGTACGAGACGAACCCCGAGTTCGGTTGGGAGGATGCCCACGCCGCGCCGGCCAACGTGCTGGACTGGCGGGACCAGGTCGCGTCGTTCGACGACATCGCCCAGTACTCGGAGTTCATCGACGAGGTGACCTACATCCGGGACGGGGAGCCCACCCTCTTGTCGGTGGCCGCCGTCTCGGGGAACTTCTTCGACGTGCTGGGCGTCCGGCCCGCCGTCGGCAGAGGCTTCCTCTGGGACGAGACCTGGGAGGGCTCCGACGACAAAGTCGTCCTGAGCCACGGGCTGTGGCTGTCCATGTTCGGGGGGGACCCCGATGCCGTGGGGACGCTGGTGGAGCTGGGTGGCACCACGGTGGAGGTCGTGGGCGTCGCCCCCGAGGGCTTCCGGTTCCCGTCCGATGCCGTCCAGCTCTGGACTCCCTTCGGGTGGGCCCGTGAGAGCCGGGAGGCCACGTGGTTCCGCCGCGCCCACTTCACCCGGCCTGTGGCCCGCCTGGCACCGGGGGCTGACCCGGCCACCGCCGATGCGGAGCTACAGGCCGTCGTGCGGCGTCTCCAGCGGGACTTCCCCGACACCAATTCGGTCATGGGCGCGGGGTTCGCTCCGCTGCGCGACTTCCTCGTGAAGGAGGTCCGGGCCCCACTGAGGCTCCTCCTGGGCGCCGTGGCGCTGCTGCTGGTCCTGGCGTGCACCAACGTGGCGAACCTCATGCTGGTTCGGGCGTCGGACCGGCGTCGTGAGGTGGCCCTGCGGTTGGCTCTGGGCGCGGGGCGGGGCCGCGTTGCCGGCCAGATGCTCGTCGAGAGCCTGATGGTGGCGCTGGCCGGAGGACTGCTGGGTCTCGGGCTGGCCTGGATCGGGGTCCGGGGGATGGCCGGGCTGACGGAGCTGGGGATCGACGGAGCGACCGGGGTGGCGCTGGACCACCGGGTGCTGCTCTTCACCCTGGCCGCAGCCATCGTAAGCGGCATTCTGTTCGGGGTGATTCCGGCGCTGTGGGCCAGTGGGGAGGGCGTCGGCCTGACTCTCAAGGATGGCAGCCGGGGCGGCACCGTGGGCCGTGGGGGATTGCGGCTCGTGCGCACGCTGGTCACGGCGGAGGTAGCGCTGGCGCTCCTCCTGGTGGTCGGTGCGGGGCACATGCTCCGGACCTTCGACTCGCTGCGCAGGGTGGATCCCGGCTTCCGCACCGAGGGAGCGATGGCCGTGCGGATCACCGCGCCCTCCGCCCGCTACCCGGACAGGGACCAGGTCCTGGCCTTCTGGGATCGTCTCGAGGAGGCCCTCGAGGGACGACCGGGCATCCAGCGTGCGGGCCTCGTGGGGCAGCTCCCGCTCGCCGGGACGAGCTGGTCCAGCCAGTTCCAGGCGGAAGGTTGGCCGCCCGACCGCGTCGGATTCGAGATCCTCCACCGGCGGGCGGATCCCGGCTACTTCGCGGCGCTGGGCATCCCCCTGGTCCGAGGGCGGCTCTTCGAGGGTACCGACGGGTCGGACGATCCTCTCGTGGTGGTGATCAACGAGACGTTTGCCGCCGAGCACTTCCCCGGTGAGGACCCCGTCGGTCAGAAGATCGCCTACGACCGGGCAGCCGACGAGAGCTCCGTCTGGTACGAGATCGTGGGGATCGTCGGCGATCAGGCCCAGACGACACCCAGGGAGCCGGTGCGGGCCGAGGTCTTCGAGAATCGCGACCAGGACTGGGCAAGGACCTCCTGGATCGTCGTGCGCACGTCGCTGGACTTCGACGCCACGCTATCGACGGTGCAGGCCACCCTCGAGGAGCTGGATCCCCTCATCCCCGTCGCCCAGGCGCGTGCCCTCCGGGAGGTCTGGAGGCAGTCCATGGCGCGGGAAGAGTTCATCCTGACCCTCCTCGGCCTCTTCGGTGCCGTCGCGCTGCTCCTGGCGTCGGTGGGGGTGTACGGAGTCACGGCCCAGGCCGCGCGACGGCATACCCGGGAGATCGGGATCCGCATGGCCCTTGGCGCGGAATCCGCCGACATCCTGCGCATGGTGATGGGACAGAACCTGGTGGTCGTGGGTGTCGGGTTGGGTGTGGGACTCGTGGCCGCGTGGGCGTCCATGCGGATGCTCTCGTCCTTCCTCTTCGGCATCGCCCCCAACGATCCCCCGACCCTGGCGGTGGTGGTGGTGGTCTTGGGCGGCATCGCGCTGCTGGCCGGATACGTCCCGGCCCGCAGGGCGACGAGGGTGGATCCCGTGGAGTCCATCCGCGTCGAGTGAGCCGGGCGAGCGCCCGGCCGCGCCCCGGGGGGACGCGCCTTCCCCCGGGGCGGCGCTAGATTCTACCCACTCATGGAAGTTCAGATCTTCGGTGCGAAGAACGACGCCGACACCCGCAAGGCCCTCCGCTTCTTCAAGGAGCGGCGCGTCAAGGTCCACTTCGTGGACTTCAAGGTGCGCGGCCCGTCGAAGGGCGAGCTGCGACGATTCCTCCAGAAGCTCGGCGCCGAGGCCGTGATCGACCGGTCGGCCAAGCGGTTCAAGGCCCTTGGGCTACAGGCGGCCCACTACGGCCCGGAGCGATGGCTCGAGATCGCGGCTGAAGAGCCCCTCATCCTGCGCACCCCCCTGGTACGCCATCAGAACCGGCTCACGGTGGGGCTGGCGGAGAGCACCTGGAAGGAGTGGACGGCTTCCTGACGGACGACGCGCCTCAGGGCGTCGGCTCCCCCACCAGGGCGAGTGTCATCCCGTCGGGGCTCACCGACAAACGGGTTACGACGATCCCCAGGTGCGACAGATCCGCGATCTCCTCCCACTCGGCGTTGTCGGCGGATGGGTCCCACGCGTAGAGCCGGGATCCGTTGGCCTGCAGCAGGACGCCGTCCGGCGTCCACGCGTGGAAATCCCCACCCTGGACGCCCTCGGCGATGAGCTCGCTTTCTCCGTCCCCCGGGATGAGGCGACGGATCTCCGAGCTTCCCTCGCCACGTCTCTGGACATAGCTCACCTGGGACGATCCGGGAATCCGCCGGATGGATCGGCCGATGTCCTCCGCCACCACACGAGCGAGTCCGGTGCCCACGTCACCCACCTGGAGCGTAGCCGGCTGTCCGAGCACGAACATCACCACAGTGCGCTCGTCTGCCCACGCATGATAGCCGACGGGAGCGATGGACTCGAACAGGGGCTCCCCCCCGGAGCCGTCCATGGAGAAGCGCCACAGGCGCTGGGTCGAATCCGCCTCGACCCGGATGGCTGAGAACCCGTCGCCCGATTCCAGTGGGGTGGCCGAGTACTCGCTCTCGGGGGCGGTGGCGGTCACCGCGGTTAAGCTCCCGGTAGCGAGGTCGTAGTACTGGATGTCGGCCTGCCCCCGATCGTCGATCGAGGTGAACCAGAACCCTGAACCGTCCGGAAGGAAATGGGGCTGGTTGTCGTAGCCGGGCCGCGCCACCGCGTGCACTGGCTCCCCGACGGTGAGCTGGCCAGCCTCGTCCCTAGAGAGGGACGAGAGCCAGATGTCGGTGCCCGGGGGCGGCGGCGCCGCGGCCGGCGCCGTGTCGGTCGACGCCTCCTCGGTGGCCGGTGCGTCGGAGCCTTCCGTGCAGGCCGTGACGATCACGGCGACGGTGCTCAGGGCGATCAGGGCTGCGGTACGGGCCATGCTCTCCACCCCCCGGGGGTCCTTGCCAGTAGTCTGGATCAGCCTAGGAACCTGTCCGAGTAATACAGCGGGCCGCGTCGGGAGCGCCACAGCCTCGGATTCTAGGCGGCGCGACGGCGAGTAGCCCAAGCTACTTTGAGGAGGGCCAACGACGAGGTAACAACGCGAAGCGTCGTCGGGGCTGTGCCGCCCCAACCCACCCCGAAGGAAGGTCATGGCGCCGCTGATGATGGGCGCACGGGGTTTCGCCGGTGATGCGTCGTTGCTCCTTCTCGCCGTAGCCCAGCTACGACTCGTCGTCTCGCCTCGCCTGACCACCGAGAGCCCCGTGCGCGCGGCCCACTGTAACGCTCGGACAGGCTCCCAGGGCTCGGGCTGCTCGGGGGGAAGACCCGTCCGGCCCGGGCCGTGGCGGCGAGGCCGTGTACGGACGCTGTCCCCTCGGCAACCCTCGCCCATCCGACGTGCGTCAGAAGGTTGTCGGATTCCTCAGGGAGCAGGCGCCGTGCACGACACCGTGGGCCTCACAGGGCTACAGATCTCCATCCTTCAGGCCATCTGGCGAAGGGGAGAGGCCACCACCCAGGACGTCTGGGAGGAGGTCTCGCGGGAGCGGCCTCTGGCCCTGACCACCGTGGCGACGCTGCTGTCCAGACTGGAGCGAAAACGGATCGTGACCCACCGGCAGGTGGGTCGGCAGTACGTGTACCGGGCCACGGTGACCCGCGCGGAAGTCCGCCACTCGAAGGTGCGCGATCTCACCGACACCCTGTTCGGAGGAGACGCGGCTGCGCTGTTGAGCCACCTCGTGAGGTCGGAGGAGGTCGACGTCACGGAGCTCGATCGCGTCCGTGAGGCGCTGGAGGAAGCCGAGAAAGGCAGGCACCGAGAGTGATTGAGCCGGCGGGAGAGGCGGTGGAGCCGCTCGTCTCCTGGCTCGCCACGTATCTGCTCCATAGCACGGTTCTGGTGAGCGCCGTCTGGCTCGGGGTGCGGCTCCGCATATTCCGTGCGGCCAGGACCCAGGACCTTCTGTGGAAGGTCGCGCTCCTGGGAGGCATCGCCACATCCGCAGGGGGGACCCTGCGTGCGTACCTCCCCCGATCCGGCGAGGTCATCGACGAGCTCGACGTCCGCGTCCGGATCCTGCGCGGGCAGGAAGCCCTCCGGTGGACGCCTGCTCCGGCCATCCCGGCGGGGGTCGAAGCTCGCCCGGAGGCCGCCGGACCCGCGGCAGCGTGCCGTGGGGCCGTGGCCCGGCTGGATGAGTCTTCCGGGAGCCTCGCGACTCTGGCCTCGGCCTGTATGGCTCCGGCGGACAGCCGAGCTGGGCCCGTGGCCCTCGTCTGGCTCGTCGTGGGTGTCCTGGCGATGGGCATGGACGCGCGCCGGAGACGGCTGCTCCGTGGTGTCCTGGCTGCCGGTGGTCCGGCGGGGTCGGGGACGCGTCGGGCCCTCCGACGAGTGATCCCAGACGGGAGCCCTCTCCCCGAAGTGCGGGTCACCCACCTCGTCGCGTCTCCCTGCGTGCACGGGGCGGCCATCGTCCTTCCGGCCCGCTGCGAGCTCGAGCTGTCCGATGCTGAGCTGGAGGCGGTGCTGGCCCATGAGTGGGGACACGTCTCGAGGCGGGACGGGCTCTGGACGGGGATCGCCGACGTGGTGGTTTCCGTGCTCTGGGTCCAGCCCCTGAATCGACTGGCCAGATCCGGGCTTCGCAGGGCCGCGGAGCTCGTGTGCGACGACTGGGCCGTGGACCGGACGGGACGGGGGGCGGACCTGGCGCGCTCCATCCTGCAGGTTGCGGTGTGGAGCGGCCGGCATGCAGGGCCGCAGCCGGCGAGCGCCCTCGCTCGCAGGAGAGCCCGTGGCCTCTCGGAGCGGGTGCGACGAATCCTCGGACTCGAGGGAGGACCCCCAGGAAGGGGTCGGGGTCGCGGCTGGGCGGCAGCCGTCCTGCTGTCCGTTCCCCTGGCTCTCCTGCCTGTCCTGACCCCCAAGGGTGACCGCACGGTCGTGTTCGCCCGGGAGACGATCGTGACCGGACGAGGCCCCGAGGTCGCTCGGGGCGACTCCCTTCGGGTCGAGGTGAGGGCCCTCCGTCTGCGCTGAAGCGACCGCCGGGATAGGGTCTCCTCCTCCACAGAGCCGTTCTCATCCCTATATTCCCGGCGCGGCCGGTCCAGGGGGATCGGCCCGGGAACCCGCCAAGGAGCCGCCGTGTCGCCGACGCCGGGAGGCCGTCGTCTCGCCACCGTGACCGTTCCCGCTCCGGACCTCCGTCCGGGGCCGTTCCTCCTGCACGGAGCGGGACAGGCACGCGGCCTGTGGGCGCGTGGAGAGCGGTGGGTGGCCCACAGGGGCATCGCCGCGGAGCTCCGAGGCACGATGGCCGGAGGAGACCGCTTCGACCGGGCGGCGGAGGAAGCAGCCGGGCTGGCCCTCGATCCGCTGCTGGCGCCGGGCACCGCCCGCGCTCCCCGCATCCGGTTCTACGGGGGCTTCTCGTTCCGTGAGGACCACGAGGCGGAGGGCATATGGGCCGCGTTCCCCTCGTTTCTCTTCCACGTGCCCGAGCTCGAGCTCGAGGGGGATGGCTCGGGAGACGCGTGGCTGCGGGCCAGGGCGCTGGTGCCGACGGAGGACGCGAACGATGCGCTCACTCGGCTGCGCCGGCGGGCGGAGGCCCTGAGAGCGGAGCTGGCGACCCAGGGGAACCGGCGCGAGCGGAGCCGAATCGCCGTGCAGGGGGGGGTGGTCGCCACGGATCGAGCACGCTGGGACTCCGAGGTACGGGACGCCCTGGAGGCGATCCGCGGCAGTCGGGTCGCCAAGGTCGTACTGGCCCGCACCCTGGACGTCACCACGGCAGGGCGGGTCGAGCTGGTGGACGTCGCCGAGCACCTGTGGGAGGTGAACCGTGGCAGCCACACGTTCTTCTTCGAACCCGAGCCGGGGACGGCGCTCCTCGGTGCCGCGCCCGAGACCGTCGCGACCCTCCGACACGGCGTGTTCCACGCCACCGCCGTGGCGGGGTCCATCCGTCGCGGCGAGTCTCCCCGGGAGCAGGCCGAGCTCGCTGCGCGGCTTCTGGCCAGCGAGAAGGACCGCGCGGAGCAGCGGATCGCGCTGGATGACATGGTCGCGCGGCTGGAGACCGTGGCGCACCAGATCCGCACGGACCCACAGCCCCACGTCCTCACCCTGGCACGGATCCAGCACCTGGAGACGGAGATCCGGGCCAGCGTTCCGGTGGGCACGGGCATCCTGGACCTCCTCCGTCTGCTCCATCCAACGCCCGCCGTGTGCGGGTTGCCACGGGACGCGGCCCTGGCGCTGCTCACCCAGGAGGAGCCGTTCGATCGCGGTTGGTACACGGGCCCGGTCGGGTTCTTCGACGCCGAGGGAAACGGGATCTTCGCGCCGGCGCTGCGCACGGCCGTCGTGCGCGGAGAGACCTGGAGGCTGTTCGCCGGGGCGGGAATCGTGGAGGGATCGGTGCCGGCCCTCGAGTGGGAGGAGACGGGGATGAAGTTCACGCCGGTCCTGGAAGCGCTCCGGGCGAGCGGGGTCACGCTGGAGGAGAGCCTCGGACGCGTGGGTGGCCTGGAAGGGGAGATCCGGGGGACATGAATCCGGCCGAGACCACCACCTTGTGGGCTCGGGCCCTGGCCGACGAGCTGGGCCGAGGAGGGATCCGGGACGTCGTGCTGGCGCCGGGCTCCCGGTCGGCTCCGTTGGTCCTGGCCCTGGCATCCGACGGCGGCTTCCGGCTCCGGGTCCACCTGGACGAGCGCTCCGTGGGCTTCTTCGCGCTGGGCCTGGGACGCGTGACGGGACGGCCCGCCGCGGTGGTGACCACCTCGGGAACGGCTGCCGCGAACCTGCTTCCGGCGGTCGTGGAAGCCTCCCAGAGCGAGGTGCCCGTCGTGCTGTTGACGGCGGATCGGCCCCGCCGGCTCCGCGACGCCGACGCCAACCAGGCCATCGACCAGGTCGGGCTGTACGGGCGCTACACCCGGTCGTTCCATGACCTCCCGCAGCCGTCGGCGGAGGGTCCCGCGCTTCGGCACCTTCGGGCCCTGGTGGCTCGCGCCGTCCTGGCGAGCCGAGAGACCCCGAGAGGGCCCGTCCACCTCAACGTGCCTCTCGACAAGCCCCTCGAGCCGGTGGCCCCGTCAGCGGAGGGAGCGGCCTTCGCTGCGGACCACCCTCTGGCCGCCTCGGGACGCGGGGGGGGGATTCCCTTCGTCCAGGTGGCCGCCCGGGCCCGGCGGCCCGCCGAGGAGGACGTCGCGCTCCTCTCGGGGCTCGTGCGCGGCGCGGAGCGCGGCGTCATCGTCGCCGGGCCGTCCAGCTCCGCCGAGACGGGTGGGGCCGCCAAGCGGTTGGCCGCGGCCACGGGGCTTCCTCTCTTGGCGGATCCGCTGTCCGGCGCCCGCTTCCGCGGGGGCCCCGGTGCCCTCGTGGTGGATCACTACGACCTGTTCCTCGGGGACGAGCGCGTCCGGGACGTTCTCACCCCGGATCTCGTTCTGCGGATCGGCGCCAGCCCCACGTCCGCGGCCCTGCAGGGCTACCTCGAGCACCACAGCGGCGTCCGGCACGTCGTGGTGGACGACGGAGGCCGGTGGAAGGACCACGGCTCCATCGCCACCGACTACGTTCGCGCCGATCCGACCGAGACGCTTCATCTCGTGTGCCAGCATGTGGGCGGCACCGCCGGCCGGGAATGGGCCGAGGCCTGGCACGCCGCGTCCGAGGCCGCACGGGCGGGGCTCGCCGGCGAAGGCGACCCCCCCGAGGGGACCGTCCTGGCGCAGGTGGCCGCCACCGTGCCCCGGGGGGCCACGCTCTTCGTATCGAGCTCCATGCCCATCCGGGATCTGGACGCCTTCGGCCGGCATCGGAACGAGACGGTGCACGTTCACGGAAACCGGGGATCTGGCCCTCTTCCACGACCAGAACGGTCTCCTGTGGAGCCGGGAGGAGGACTCCGCCGTGGTGTTCGTGCTCGTCGACAACGACGGCGGCGGGATCTTCCACGGGCTTCCGGTCCGCGAGCACGAGCCCTACTTCACTCCGTATTTCGCCACGCCCCACGGGCTCGACTTCCACCACGCCGCCGAGCTCCACGGCATTCCCCTGAGGGACATCGACGTCGCCTCGACGGCGGAGGCGCTGCAGGAGGCTCTGTCCGGGGGCGGGACGCGCATCCTGCGCGTACGAACCGAGCGGGCCGAAAACGCCAGTCGACGAGGTACGGTGGCCGACGCCGTCGCCAGCCGGGTCCGCGCGGCCCTGACCTGAATCTCATCCCGAGCCAATCCCACGAGGGACCATGACCAAGCCCGATTGGAAGGAAGTGAAGGCCTACGAGGACATCACCTACCACAAGTGCGACGGGGTGGCCCGCATCGCCTTCAACCGTCCGGAGGTGCGCAACGCGTTCCGTCCCGACACCCTCCTCGAGATGCAGGAGGCCTTCCGGGACGCCGGCGAGGATCCGGACATCGGCGTGGTGCTGCTCACCGGCAACGGGCCCGCCAAGGACGGGAAGTACGCCTTCTGCTCCGGAGGGGATCAGAAGGTCCGGGGCGAGGCCGGATACGTGGGCAAGAGCGGCGTGCCGCGGCTCAACGTCCTGGAGCTGCAGCGCTACATCCGTTCCATGCCCAAGCCCGTCATCGCCCTGGTGGCCGGCTACGCCATCGGAGGCGGACACGTCCTCCACGTGGTGTGTGACCTGACCATCGCGGCGGACAACGGCGTCTTCGGACAGACCGGCCCCATCGTCGGCTCGTTCGACGGAGGATTCGGGTCCTCCTACCTGGCCCGCCACGTCGGCCAGAAGCGTGCCCGGGAGATCTGGTACCTGTGCCGTCAGTACAGCGCCCAGGAAGCGTACGAGATGGGGATGGTGAACAAGGTCGTCCCCGTGGACCAGCTGGAGTCCGAGGGGTGGGCATGGGCCCAGGAGATTCTGGACAAGTCCCCCCTCGCCATCCGCCTCATCAAGAGCGCGATGAATGCCGACGTGGACGGCCAGGCGGGTCTTCAGGAGCTCGCGGGCAACGCCACCCTCTTGTTCTACATGACGGAGCAGGGGCAGGAGGGAAAGCGGGCGTACCTGGAGCGGCGCAAGCCGGAGTTCCGCAAGTATCCCTGGCTACCCTGGTAGGCAGGAGGCAGGCGCTTGGGCTCGGATCCCGGGGTCACCCGACTGCAGGCGTGGATCATGGCCGCCCGTCCAAAGACGCTGCCGGCGGCCCTGGCTCCCGTTGTGGCCGGGACGGGCCTTGCTGCCCACGACGACGTCGCCCGGGCGCTGCCGGCCGCCGCGGCGCTCGTGGGGGCGCTCCTCATCCAGATCGCGACGAACCTGGCCAACGACTACTACGACTTCGTCCGGGGTGGGGACACCGAGGAGCGGGTCGGTCCCGTGCGCGTCACCCAGGCGGGTATCCTGCCACCGGAGAAGGTGAAGGGGGCGATGGTCCTCGTGCTGGTGGCCGCCCTTCTGGTGGGGGTCTACCTCGTGTGGGTGGGAGGGTGGCCCATCGTGGGCATCGGCCTGACCTCGCTGGCGTGCGCCGTCCTGTACACCGGCGGGCCGTATCCCCTCGCCTACCACGGTCTGGGTGACCTGTTCGTCTTCGTGTTCTTCGGTCTGGTGGCGGTCTCGGGGACGTACTACGTCCAGGGCCTGAGCTGGCCGGCGGACGCCCTGGTGGTGGGCGCCGCGCTCGGGGCGTTGAGCACGGCGGTCCTCGTGGTGAACAACCTTCGGGACATCGAGACCGACGCCAGGGCCGGGAAGCGGACGCTGGCCGTCCGCCTGGGGCGCCGGGGAACGAGGGTGGAGTACGTGCTCATGCTGGCGGTGGCCGCCGTGGCACCGATCCTGGGCGTGTGGCGGCTCGGTTGGCCTGCGGCGGCCATGGGGGCTCTCGCGGCTCTTCCGCTTGCGGTGAGACCGTGGCGGAGCGTCCTCGGCCATACCGATCCGCTCCAGCTTCTACCGGCGCTGGGGCAGACGGCCCGGGTGGTCGCCCTGTACGGGGTGCTGCTGGGCCTCGGGTTGGCGCTGGGGTGAAGAGCGCCGACTTCCTGGCGGAGGCCGCCACCCTCTGGCCCCGGCGGCCTGCCCTCTCGGACGGGACCCGCCGTTGGAGCTACGCGGAGCTGGATGAGTGGGTGTCGGACATCGCCCGCCGCATCAGGGAAGAGGACGACCCCCGGGAGGGGAACGTCCTGGCGTTGGTGGCGGATCCGACTCCCGAAGGGGTCGCGGCGCTCCATGCCGGCGCACGCGCGGGAGTGACGGTCGCTCCGCTGAGTCCCGGCCTGACCGAGGCGGAGCGGAGCGATGCCATTCGCGCCCTCACCGGCGTCCGCCCGGGGGGATTCGCGGTGCTGTGGACCTCGGGCACGGCAGGCTCTCCGCGGGGAGTGGTCCTGACGGCGGACAACCTGCGGGCCAATACGACGGGGGTGGCGGAGCGACTGTCCCTCGGTTCCGGCGACCGATGGCTGGCGTCCCTCTCTCCCGCCCATGTCGGCGGCCTGGCGCTCATCGTCCGTTGCGCCATCCTGGGGTGCGAGCTCGTGGCCGCCGGTGCCTTCGACGTTTCCATCGCCTCGGACCTCATCGACGGGGGCCGGGTCACCCATCTCTCGCTGGTGCCGACCCAGCTGTCCCGGCTGCTGGATCACCGCCGGAGTACACCACCGCCTCCGGGGTTCCGCTGCGTCCTCGTGGGCGGCGCCCGCACGCCCATGACCCTCACGAGGAGAGCGCTCGGAGCCGGGTGGCCGCTTGCCCTGACCTACGGCATGACCGAGATGAGCTCGCAGGTGGCGACGGCGCCCCCGGATCTCGTACGGGCGAAGCCCGGTACCGTGGGTCCGCCGATCCGCGGGGTGGAGGTCCGGATCGGGGACGCGGACGAGATCGTCGCCCGTGGGCCGACGTTGGCACCGGGGCGGGTAGGAGGCGCCGTCCCCCTGGTCGACGAGGACGGCTGGTACCGCACCGGGGACCTGGGTCGGTTGGACGAGGAGGGCCATCTTTGGATCACGGGCCGCCGCTCGGCCCGCATCGTCACCGGTGGGGTTACGGTGGATCCGGAGGAGGTCGAGGAGATGCTCAGGGGCCACCCCGCCGTGGTCGACGCCTGCGTGGTGGGCCTGGATGACCCCGAATGGGGGGAGCGGCTCGCGGCGACGCTGGTGCCGGTGGAGGGGGAGCTCGATCTGGAGGACGTGGACCGGTACGCCCGGGAGCGCCTGGCCCCGCCGAAGCGGCCCCGGCGGTGGCTGCTCGTGGACAGCCTGCCCCTCGGCGCCAACGGAAAGGTGGACCGGGCCGCCGTGAAGAAGGGTTTCGCCGATGGGTGAGGAAGACCGCGGGCGGGAACGCGTTCCAGGAGTCTGGTGACCGGTCCGGAGCTCGGAAGCGTCCCCGCGCCGCGGGCGAGATCAACGACCCCGTCGGTGGCCTCCGAGGCCGAACGTCATGCCGAACCGGAAGGCAACGAAGTCGGCTTCGCTTCGGTTCGGGTACATCGTGATGCTGCCGTCGGGGTGGTCGATGATGTCCCCTTCGGTGAGGAAGTCGGCCACTCCGTTCTCGTGTCGCTCCACGCCGAAGTCGAGGTGGATGGGCGTACGACCACCCTTCACCCGGACGCGTATCCCCCCGCCCGCTCTCCACGCGAACACCGCGTCCGAGTGGTTCGTGGTGTGGGCGAAATCGTCGTAGCTGTCGTCACCGCCGAGGGACGAGATCGTGGCGAAATAGGAGAACCCGGCCGAGGCGTTCACGTAGGGCGCGATGGCCCCCGTGGCCAGCACGAGCTCCGGGCCCACGCCTCCGAAGAAGATGCTGTTGGTCGTGGTGAGATCCAGCCCGATCCGGCATCCGACGGGGGTGCTGTAGCAGAGGTACTGCCGCTCGTGTCCGTAGATCACGAAGCCCAGGTCCGCTCGCAGCCGGAGGTGACCGGTGGGCTCGATGGGGAAGGATCCCTCGAATTGGCCACCGAGGCCCTGGTCGAAGTAGTAGGCCAGGTCACCCACCGGATCGGCGGCGATGAAGGCGAATCCGAAGTGGGGCGTGGCGTGCCGCCCCTCCCGATACTCACGCCGGTGCTGAGCCTCGGCCTCGGCCCCCACCAGGGCCAGGCCCGCCGCGACCCAAAGCCACTTCCCCGCACCGCGTTTCATGGTCCGCTCCATGGAAGAAGGTTCACCTCCCTGAAGGTGCACGAGTCGTGCCCGGCGGTAACGTCTTCGCTAAGATGTTGAAGTCAAAAGGATTACGCGGATTCGACGGGATCTTGAAGACGGCTCGTCGGTGAGGGTGTGTCATCCTCGGAGGACAGCGCTGTGCGTCATCGCCGATGGGGTGCTCACCGCCCTCGCGAGCCACCCGGGGCCCGGCTTCCTGTGGAGCCGACGGTCACGTGCGACTGGGGCCTGGGGCGAGACCCGGGAGCTCCCTTGCTGCCCTGCCGTCGCCCGCCCATCTTCGCCCGCCATGGACGACGCCCCGCGCTTCCGGTCTCATCTCCTGCCCCGCACCCGGGACGGCCGCATCGCTGTGCTGTCTTTCGTGGTGCTCCTGCTCCTGGCCATGCCGCCCGTGACACACCGGGTGCTGGACCGGCCGGCGTCACCCGTCCTGGGCATGCCCTTCCTCTACGTATCCCTGCTCGTCATCTACCTGGCCCTCATCGGCGTGCTCCTGTGGGCGCTCCGGCGCGGCGTGTGACGCGAGGGGAGCAGGCATAGACGTGGATGCCTGGGTCGTCGCCACGGGGCTGATCTTCCTCTATCTCCTGGCCACCATCGCCCTCGGAGTGGTGGCGAACCGCCGAATGACGGTGGACATGGAGGACTTCCTCCTCTACGGGCGGAAGGCGGGCTTCATCGTCCTGTATCTCACGGTGGTGGCCACCTTCCACTCGGCCTTCGCGTTCCTGGGCTCGGGCGGGTTCTTCTACTCCCACGGGATCGGCTTCTGGGCGGCGGGCACGTGGACCTTGCTCGTCGGAGCCATCACGTATGTCCTGGGCACGCGCATCTGGGTTCTGGGCAAGGCCTTCGGGTACATCACCCCCGCCGACCTGCTGGCGGACTTCTACGAGTCCGAGGCGGTTCGGATCGCGGTGGCCGTCGTCTCCGTCCTGTTCACCATCCTGTACATCCAGGTCCAGGCGCAGGGGCTGGGGTACATCATCAACGTGGCATCCGGCGGACGCATATCCTTCGAGGTCGGGACGCTCGTGCTGCTGGTGGTGGCCGCGGCCTACCTGATGGCCGGCGGCCTTCGGGCCGTCTACTGGACCGACGTGCTCCAGGGTGTGTGGATGTACGCGGCTGTCTGGATCGGCGCCCTGGTGTTGGCCCATGAGCTCTTCGGCGGTCCTCTGGAGCTGTGGCGCCAGGTGATGGCGGAGCGCCCCGACCTGGTGTCGCTCCCGGGGCCGAGGGGCTTCTTCACTCCCGGCATGTGGATCGGAATGACCATCACCCTGTCGTTCGGCATCGTCTTCCAGCCCCACATGATGATCCGGTACTACACGGCGGTGGACGCACGCACGCTCAAGCTCCTGGGCGCCACGACACCCATCTACCTCATGACCCTGTACATTCCGGCGGCCTTGGTGGGGCTCGGCGGGGCTCTTGTCGTGCCCGACCTCGCCATCCCGGACCAGGTCTTCCCCGAGCTCCTGTTCCGGTACGCGCCAGCCTGGCTCACGGGGCTCATCCTGGCCGGCGCCACGGCCGCGGCCATGTCCACGCTGGATTCGATCCTCCACGCCAACATGACGGTGCTCACCCGGGACGTGTACCAGCGGTACGTGCGGCCCGACGCGTCTCAGAGGCACTACGTCTGGGTGGGGCGCGCCATCGTGATGGGGCTGCTGTTGATCGGGTACCAGCTCTCGGTGCACACCTTCGACTTCCTGGTGGTGCTGGTCACGCTGTCGGGCTCAGGAGCGCTCCAGCTCATGCCCGGCATCATCGGGGTGTGCTTTCCCGGCGGGCGCACGCTCACGCGCGCCGGCGTCCTGGCCGGCCTCGTGGTCAGCATGGGGGTGCTGTACCTGACGCTGGTGGCGGTCCCCCACCCCCTGGGCATGCACGGAGGCATCTGGGCGCTCCTGGTCAACACCGCGGTGGCGCTGGGCGTCTCGGCCGTGACGGCGCCTCCGTCCGCGGCGACGGTTCAGCGGGTCCACGGCGAGGTGGAGCGATTCGTATACGGAGCCGACGACTGACGACGACCCCGAGAGGGACGAGGAGGATGGCATGACGAACCTTGGAACGGTGCATCCGCGGCGTGGACATGGCCTGGTGGCCCTGCTCTTCGCTTTCGCTTCGTGGGGCCTCCCCGTGGCAGCCCAGGAGCAGAGAGCCGGTCCGCCGCAGGTGGGACCCGAGGCCGGCTCCCTGGTCATCGTCGGTGGCGCCATGCGCTCGCCGGAGATCTACCGACGGTTCATCGAGCTGGCAGGCGGGCCCGACGCGCCCATCGTGTACATCCCCACCGCAGGGGGCGGCGACGAATACGACGAGTTCTACCAGGGGCTGAACGCCTGGCGGGAGAACGGCGCCCGCAACGTCTCCATCCTTCACACCACCGACCCGGACGTGGCCGACACAGAGGAGTTCATCGAGCCGCTGCGGAGGGCGGGCGGGGTGTTCTTCGGAGGCGGGCGCCAATGGCGACTGGTGGACGCATACGGCGGAACGAGGACCGAGGAGGCCATCCGGGCGGTCCTCGAGCGCGGAGGCGTCATCGGCGGATCCTCGGCCGGGGCTTCCATCCAGGGATCGTATCTCGTGCGGGGCGACACCGAGACGAACACCGTGATGATGGGCGACCACGAGGAGGGATTCGGCTACCTGAGGAACGTCGGGATCGATCAGCACGTTCTTCGGCGAAACCGGCACTACGACCTCATCGGAGTGGTGGAGGCCCACCCGGAGCTTCTGGGCATCGGCATCGACGAGAACACGGCCCTGGTGGTGAGGGGCGACGACGCCGACGTCATCGGTGAGTCCTATGTGCTCATCTATGACAACCAGTCCACCGTGGGGGACGACGGGAGGTTCTACTTCCTCGCGCCGGGGGACCGTTTCAACCTGGCCACCAGGGAGGCGATGCGCCCGGCCAGGACCATGCGGCCCGTGGAGGGGGTGGAGAAGAAGCCGTGGGGAGGGCGGTGAGGACCCCAAGGCTGCGGCGCCAGAGCCAGAAGACGATCCCCGTCCCCGACAGGAGCTCGCTTCCCATGACCGTTCGCTCGATTCTGCCGATGGTTCTCCTGACGCTTCTGGGCGCCGCGACGGCAGTGGGCCAGGCCCCGGGCGCCCACCTCGGGGATCTCACCTGGCCCGAGGCCGAGAGGAGAATCCGCGAGGCACCCATGGTCGTCGTGCCGTTCGGCGGCGGCGCCAAGGAGCACGGTCCACATCTGCCCCTGGCCACGGATCGCCTCATGCTGGAGCATCTCATGGAGGCCGCCGTCGATTCGCTGCCCGTGGTGGTCGCCCCGCCCATCCTCCACGGGTGGTTTCCGGCCTTCGAGGATTTCCCGGGCACCAACATCCCGGATCCTGAGCTCTTTCGCCGCTACGTAGAGGAGGTGGCGCGCTCCCTGGTCCGTCATGGCGCGCGTCGCGTCGTGTTCCTCAATACGGGGATCACCCGATCCACCGGCCTTCCCATCGCCACGGCCGCCCGCCAGATCCACGTGCAGGAAGGCGTCGCGACGTTGGTCGTGTCGTGGGACGATCTCGAAACCTCGGAGGTGGAGGCGCTGTCCGAGCAACGAGCCGGCGGTCATGCCGACGAGATGGAGACGTCGGTAGTGCTGGCCCTCCGTCCCGACCTCGTACGCATGGACCTGGCGCCCACCGACTACGGCAGCCCCGGCGGCGAGCCGGGCCCAGGCTACCGACCCGGTGGCTTCTCACGTGACCCTGAGGATCCCGAGTACACCACCACGGGCATCTTCGGCGACGCCACGCTGGCCACGGCGGAGAAGGGCCGGAGGGTGGTGGAGATCATGACCCGGGAATGGCTGAGGGCCCTGCGGGCCTTCGCCACCGAGCCCACGTCCGAGGGCGGCTGAGCCCGGCGTGATGCGCCGACGGTATCGAGGGGTGATGTTACGGGGCAACCGTGGTACCGCCGCTCGACGTCTACAGATGTAGTCCCAAGATCGTTCACGCTCCACCCGGGAACGGAAAATGCGTCGAATCACTCCCATTGCGTGCCTCCTCGCCTCGGGGGCCGCGGCCGTCGGGCCTGCTCCGGCTCCGGGCCAGGTCGCTCTGACCACGCCGACCGCCTCCTTCCCCGAGGACTTCGGGGCCATTCAGACCGTGAGGGAGCTCCCGGACGGGCGTGTGCTGTTGGCCGATCCCATGGGCAAGGCGCTCTACCTGTTGGACCTGGACGCCGGCAGCCGGACCGTCGTGGGATCGGAGGGGCAGGGACCGGAGGAGTACCTCCAGCCCGACGCCGTGTGGCCCCTCCCCGGAGACTCCACCCTCCTGGTGGATCTGGGGAACGGTCGCCTGGTGGCCATCGCGCCGGACCTGTCCTTCGGGCCCACCACGCCCATCTCCATGAGCGACTTCCGCCCCGGCCAGCCGGGCCAGGAGCTGGTCATCGCGCTGCCCCAGGGCGTGGACGGTGAGGGCCACGTGTACAGTCGCCTGATGGGAGGCATGGGTGGGCCCCTCGCCGACTCCGCGGATATCATCCGCATCGACCGGGGGCGCCGGAGCCACGAGCGGGTGGCCAGGTTCAAGCTGGGCGAGAGGAGGCAGACCACGTCGGGCGGAGCCAACCACCAGAACGTGCAGATCTCCAACGTCCCCCTCTCTCCCGAGGACGCCTGGGGCGTCGCCGAGGACGGGAGCCTCGTCATCGCCCGCGCCGGCGACTACCACGTGGAGTGGCATCGTCCCGACGGATCCGTGGAGCGCGGGGAGCCCGTCCCGTTCCGGCCTGTGCCCATCCGCACGGCCGAGAAGGAGGAATGGGTGGCGGCCCAGGGACGTACCGGGGGTGGCGTCGGCATCTCCGTCCAGGTGCAGAACGGGTCGGTCCAGATGGGCTTCCAGCGGGGAGGGCCCGGAGGTAGCCGGCGGGAGATCGACCAGTACGACTGGCCGGAAGTGAAGGCGCCGTTCTATCAGGGGCGGATTCCCGTGGACGGCGAGGGCAGGGCCTGGGTCCGGCGGCACCGCAGGGCGGGCGAGCCGGCCCTGTACGACGTCTTCGCCGCCGACGGAAACCTCCTGGGCAGCGTCACGCTTCCGGGGGACGGCACCATCGTGGGATTCGGCCGAGGGGCCATCTATGTCGTCACGTACGACGAGTTCGATCTGAACTACCTGCAGCGATACGCCATGCCCTCGCTGTGAGGTCCGGCCACCGCCAGACGCTCCATGGTGGCCCGGGCCCTGCGGGGACCGGGCCACCCTCGTATGATCGTGCCATGAGCGCGGAGGAAGGGGATTTCTACGACCGGCTGGCGGACGACTACGAGTCCCACATCCGGAAGCTGGTCCCACGCTACGACGAGATCCTGGGTTGGACCCTGGATGTGGTCGTCGCCGCCGATCCCGACTCGGTGGTCGAGCTCGGACCCGGTACGGGCGCCCTGAGCGCCGCGGTCCTGGAGCGGCTTCCGAGGGCGTCGTTGGCTGCCGTGGAAGCCTCGGCGAGCATGGCCTCCCGCGTGGAGGAGCGCCTCAGCCGCTTCGGGTCGCAGGCCCGTGTCCTGGTTGGCGATGCCCGCGCGTTCGAGCCCGACACCCCGGTGGACGTCGTCGTATCCAATCTGGTCCTTCACAACCTGGAGCCCGAGAGCCGCGAGCTGCTGTTGGGGCGAGTGCGATCGTGGCTGCGAAGGGGAGGGATCTTCGTGTGGGGGGAGTTCCTCCGCTTCGAGGATGCCACCCTGGGAGATCGGGTCCGGTCCTATCGACAGCGGCTCAGCGCCGAGAAGAGCTGTCCCCCGGAGCTGGCGCGCTGGAACTACCGAAAGGAGATGGAGGAGGACTTCCCGCCCACCGCCCGTGAGATCTTCGAAGCAGGCAGGCGGGCGGGCTTCAGGGCCACCGATCTCGTGTGGGCCCACGACGCGTTCGGCCTGTTTCGTCTCCTTCGGTGATCCGTCTGCCCTGGCGGCCCGCCGGCCTGGCGGAGCCTCAGCTCGGCGCGACCTCCTGCGCTCGCCTCCTCCGGTAGTGCGCTGCCACCTTCGCCCGGTTGCCGCAGCGGGCCATGGAGCACCAGCGTCGGCTGCCGTTCCTGGAGGTGTCGCGGAACCACAGGTGGCAGTCCTCGGAGGCGCAGGTACGTATCCGCTGGGGGTCGGCCTCGGTGAGGAGGCGTACGAAGCGCTCTGCCACCGATCCGAGATGGCCTGGGCTGTCCGACGGCTCACTCACGCGTGACACCTCGACGGCGCCTCCGGCTTGCCGGACCTGGAGGCGCGTGGCCCGCGCCGCGAGGCATCGGTTCAGGGCGAAGAGGGAGGGGTCGGGTATCGGCGCACCGCGGAGCCAGCGCTCCAGGGCAGCACCCATCTCCTGACGCAGCCGACGACCCTCCTGAAGCACCTGGCGCGCCTCGGGCGGCGACCGATCCAGTGTTCGGCGCTCACTGGACCGGAGGAGCCCGGCTTCGTGGAGCCAGGCCAGAATGGCCCCCGGCGCGGTGAGCGCATCCCCGATCCCCTTCGGGCCCTGGACCCCGGTATTCAGGAAGTCGAGGGCCAGATCGTCGGCCAGGAAGAGAAAAGAGGGAGCAGGCATAACCATCAAAAAGTAAATACGAAGGTAATAGGTATCAAGTTCTGGTAAAAGAGATGATAGATGGTTGATTCTATCCGTCTTCCCACCGGAACCGCTCCAGCTCGATCCGGTCGCCGTCTTCGAAGACCACGCCTTCGGACTCGAGGAGGATTCGCTGGATCTTCTCCGCTGCGCCGCCGCCGGCGCGGGGGCTGATTCCGCCCCGGGCGTTGACGACCCGGTGCCAGGGTACGTCGGTTCCTTCCGGAAGGGCGGCGAGTGCGAAGCCCACGTAGAGAGCCCGCCCCGGGAGGCCGGCCGCGGCCGCCACCTGTCCGTAGGTGGCCACGCGGCCGCTGGGGATTCGACGCACCGTCTCGTGGATGCGATGGTGAAGGCTCATGGCGGTGCAGGGTGGGGAGGCCGAGCCGGCACGGCAATCCCGGGAAGCGGGGCGGCGCCTGGGGTATGGCCCCTTCGGGTCCGCTCCGTTACTTGTTGGGCCACACGACTCAGATCCCCCCGGGAGCCGCCATGACCGACGATCTCCGCTATCCCCTGGGCAGGTTCTCATCGAAAGGGACCCGCCTGAGCCCTGACGAGCGACGGGAGCACATCGACAGGATCGACGCTCATCCCGGCAACCTCCGGAAGGCCGTCGACGGCCTTACGGACGAGCAGCTCGATACGCCCTACCGGGAGGGAGGCTGGACGGTGCGACAGGTCGTCCACCACCTGGTGGACTCGCACCTGAATGCCTACGTCCGCTTCAAGCTGGGCGTGACGGAAGACAATCCCACGATCCGTCCTTATGACCAGGACGCCTGGGCAGCGACAGCGGAAGCCGCCACCGGCTCCCTGGAGCTCTCCCTGCCGCTGCTGGAGGGACTGCATCGGCGCTGGGCAGCCTTCCTCAGGGCCCTCTCGGGCGATGATTTCCTTCGCACGGTGCATCATCCGGAGATGGATGCGGACCTCAGCCTCGACGTGCTGCTGGAGCTCTACGGATGGCACTGCGGGCACCACGAGGCGCACATCACGGGTCTCCGCGAGCGCGCCGGCTGGTGAAGCCACAGGGCGTCGCTCCGCGGGATCCCGTCTGCTAGCTTGTCGGCCGCTCACCTGAAGACCCCACTGCCCGGAGACCTGGAGAATGCCGGAACTCGCCGCCATGCACCCGCAGATCGTGCATTTCGTCGTGGCGTGCCTCTTCCTCGGACTGCCGCTGCACCTCCTGGCATTTCTCCGGCGGCCGGCGTTCCTCCGGCCCATGGCCACCGTGCTCCTGCTGGTGGGGACGGTGGCGTCCTTCGCCGCCGTCCGGTCCGGCGACGAGGCGCACGGACCGGCGGAGCGCATACCCGAAGCGCGCCCGTTGGTCGTGGAGCACGAGGAGCTCGGAACGCGCACGCGAAACCTCTTCGCCCTCGCCCTCCTGCTGGAGCTGGGTGCGGCTGCCCTGGCATGGCGCGCGGGGAGCGCGGGTGGGTCGGTGCTCGCCGTGGAAGCAGGAGACCGTCGAGCCGCCGGAGCGTCGACCATGAGGTTCGCCGCGACGACGGTCCACGGCGTCGTGGCCGTCCTCTGGGTCTTCGGTGCCTTCCTTCTCCATCACACCGCGGATCACGGAGGTGAGCTGGTATACGAGTACGCGGGAGGTGTGGGCTTCCGCTCCGGGGAAACGGAGCGCGACGTGGGTCGGCTCCTGCGGGCGGGTCTGTACCACCAATCGCGACTCGACCGGGAGGCGGGGCGGCACGACCAGGCCGCCCGCCTGGTTGAGGAGATGGCGTCCCGGCTCCCCGAGAGCGTGGAGGTTCAGCTCCTCGCCGTGGAATCCCTCATCCTCGACCGCTCCGACGGCAGTGCGGCTCTGGAGGCGCTGGAGAGGATCGACGTGGACCCCCTCGACGAGCGCATGCTCCTCCGTCGGCAGCTCCACGCCTTCGATGCGCTCATGCTCCTTGGGATGGCCGATTCGGCCCGAGCCGCGTTGGAGATCGTGCCGGAGCGGTACCGTGAGAGCGGGGCCGTTCGAGAGCGCAGAGATCGCCTGGGCGGATAGCGCTCCGCCCGCTTCCCGCCCGGTCTCGACCGAGGATCGAGCCGAGGATCGGGCCTAGCGTGAGGGCCTTTCGGCTCAATCGCTCTCGGGCGCCGGCTTCGCCTTCCCGGTGGTGAACTGCAACAGGGCGTCGCGGAACACCATGGTCAGATAGGCGTTCTTCTCCTCCGGGTGGGTCAGTCGGTCGAAGGTCTCGTGGTCGAGCCAGACTCCGAGGCACTGGGGGCACTGATCTGCCTGTGCGTCATCCGTCTCCACGACTTCCAGCCGGCTACCGCATTTCGGGCAGTGATTACGGTGGCTCTCGAGCCAACGCCTCCGGTCCTCCTGTTCTCGCTCGGCTTCCCGTTGGCGGGCGAGCTCCATCCGGTGGCGGAACTCGTCCCGGTGGAAGTACTCTTCCTCGTTCCGACTCGGCTTGGACCAGGGCTGATGCGGCAGGCGATGCGTGAACTCAGTCATAGGCGCCCTCTGGTCTGATGGTCCTGTCTGAAGGTACTACCCCGGAACGACCGACGCAGCGCCAACCGGTGCCGCCAGCCCTTGACCGCCGTGCCTTCCCGGCTACCGTACCAGCCCATGACGAACTTCATCGACGAGCTGCACTGGCGGGGCATGCTGTACGCCTCCACCGAGGGGGCGGCCGAGCACTTCGCGGAGGCCCCCCGATCGGCGTACATCGGCTTCGACCCCACCGCCAAGAGCCTGCACGTGGGGTCCCTCCTTCCCATCATGGGTCTCGTGCACGCCCAGCGCGCGGGGCATACCCCCATCGCGCTCGTCGGTGGGGGGACGGGGCTCATCGGAGATCCGTCGGGCAAGACCTCCGAGCGCCAGCTCATGACCAGGGAGATGGTGTCCGAGAACGCCCAGGGGATACGGAGGCAGCTGGAGCACTTCCTGGACTTCGACGTGCGCTCCAATCCCGCTCTCATGAGAAACAACCTGGATTGGCTGGGTGGGCTAGCCCTGGTGGATTTCCTGCGCGACGTGGGCAAGCACTTCTCCGTGAACCAGATGATGGCGAGGGATTCGGTCAAGCGTCGCCTGGAGGATGAGGAGTCGGGCATCTCCTTCACGGAGTTCAGCTACGCCCTGCTCCAATCCTACGACTTCGTGGAGCTGTTTCGCCGGGACGCCTGCACTGTGCAGATGGGGGGTAGCGATCAGTGGGGGAACATCACCGCCGGCACGGATCTGGTGCGCAGGATGGCCGGCGGCAAGGCCTACGGTGTCGTCTTCCCGCTGGTCACCAACGCCGCCGGGACGAAGTTCGGCAAGACCGAAGCCGGGAGCGTCTGGCTCGACGGGGAGATGACCTCTCCCTACCGCTTCTACCAGTTCTGGATCAACACCGATGACGCCGACGTGGTCCGGTATCTGAAGTTCTTCTCGCTGCGTCCCCGCCCGGAGATCGAGGAGCTCGAGGAGGCGGTGAGGGAGGAGCCCCACAAGCGGGCGGCGCAGGGTGCGCTGGCGGAGGAAGTGACCCGGCGCGTCCACGGCGAGACCGGATTGGCCGGGGCCGTCCAGGCAAGCCGCGTGCTGTTCGGTGGTGAGATCGCCGGCCTGGGAGCCGACGACGTCGAGGACATCTTCGCGGACGTTCCGTCCTCGATGTTGTCCCGGGATGCCTTCTCGGGAGAGGGCATGAGCCTGATCGACGTCCTGGTGCAGACGGGCCTCGCCTCATCGAAAGGCGATGCCAGGCGATCCCTGGAGGGAGGGGGCATCTACCTCAACAACGTCCGCGCCCCGGACGTCGACCGCCGCCTCCAGGCCGAGGATGCCGTCGAGGGACGGTTCCTCGTCCTCAGGAAGGGCAAGAAGAGCTACCACCTCGTGAAGGTGAGCTCCTGAAGAGCCGGGCCCGATCAGCCTAGAAGGAAGCCTGCCAGCCGAGGGTGATCCCCCAGTCTGCGCCGAGCTGTGGGCCGTCGTAGCGCTGGTGCACCGGGAAGATCCACTCGAGGGCCACGCGGTGGCCGGAGAGGCTCGAGTCTTCGGGCAGCAGGAAGTTGACTCCCGTGAGCACGTCCACCCGCCGGCCGCCCAGGTAGAAGGCGTCGTTGCCGGGGTCTCGCGTCGGGTCGAGGCTGTCGTCCTGGCCGTCCACTCTCTGCCAGCTCTGGTAGCGCGTCCGAGCCGAGAAGCTCAGGTAGTCGTTGATCCGGTATGCCGCCCAGGCCGATCCGTCCAGCCGGTCACCTGGAGCGTAGCCGCTGCTGTTGGTCCCGAGGTAGAACGCGCCCTGGAGCTGCGCTCCCACCGTGCCGAACTCGTTCTGGGCCGTGGCCGTGGCTCCGGGCAGCACGGCGACGGTCCCGGCGCCGGGCCGCATGTCGTAGGGGAGCGGCTCCTGGGAAGTGATGTCGAAGGCCCCGACGGGTATCAGCGCTCCGGCGTGGACGTGAGCCCGGGTCCCGTCCTGATCGAACACCTTGTAGAGCCCGCTGATCTCCAGATCTCCGGGCTGGTTGATCTCGGTGATATAGAGATCGCCGCTGACCCCCTCGAGCTGCTCCCTCTGGCGCTGGGAGAAGCTCATGCCGGCCAGGAGGGTGAGGTCGGTGGTCGCGCCGTACGCGGCTCCGACATAGTGGGTCGAATTCTCCAGGCTGAGCGGCGCCACCGCGTAGGACTCGAGGACCACGGCGGTGGGCAGGGAGTCCGTGTCGAGCCAGACGCCCTGGAAGCTCACGCGCTCGAACCGGTACCGGAGCTCGATTTCCCCCTGATCCAGGGTGCGACCCGCCGTCAACCCCAGGGGAGCGTGCGCATCGGGACGCTTGGACGACCAGACGACTTCGTCCTGGGCGATCAGGGGCGCTGCAACCGCCAGGAGCACTACGGCGACAAGGCTCGTGCGAACCATGGAACGTTCCCTTCGGAGGATTCACAGGGGCCGGTGGACCCGACCGGGGCAACGAACCAAGATGCCTCGACGCGCGTGAAAAAAGAAGTGTCTCGCGCGAGGCCTTGACCCTCGATGGGGGTTCTTCCAACGTCACCCGTTCCCTGATTCCCCGGCGGGTCTCCCCCCCCTCATGCAGCGAGAGAGCTGTGATGGACAAGCCACTGGTCGGTGTCGTCATGGGCTCCACCTCCGACTGGGACACGATGTCCCATGCGGTAAGCACCCTCGACGCCCTGGGTATCCCGAACGAAGTCCGGGTGCTGTCCGCCCACCGGACGCCCGACGCCAGCGCGGAGTACGCTGCCACCGCCGAGGAACGAGGCCTCGAGCTCATCATCGCTGCGGCCGGCGGTGCAGCCCATCTGGCCGGTGTGATGGCCTCCAAGACGGTGCTACCCGTTCTCGGCGTGCCCATGAAGGGGTGGTCCCTCGACGGCCTCGACTCCCTGCTGTCCACGGTGCAGATGCCCCGGGGCGTTCCCGTCGGCACCTTCGCCATCGGGAAGGCCGGAGCGGTGAACGCCGCCCTCTTCGCGGGGCAGATACTCGGGGCCAGGTACCCCGAGCTCCGAAATGCCGTGCGCGCCGACCGTCAGGCCCGACGGGATCAGGCTCTGGCCAACCCGGACCCCAGGGAGAGCTGACCCACCACCACCCCGGTCCTCGGCGGGTTCGGGCCGGCAGACGAAACTCCGTCGGTCACGCCCTCGTACGGTTATTTGATTTTGTCAAAATAACCGCATCGGGAGAGAAGCCCTCCATGGCCGGCAAACCTCGGCTCGGCGACCTCGAAGAGCTCGTTCTCCTCGCCGTCCTCCGATTGGGGGCCGACGCATACGGCGCCCGGATCCGCCGCGAGCTCGTCGACCACGCCGGGCGGTCCGAGACGTTCGCGAGAGGATGTGGGCCGGGGTGCCCGACGGAGGTGGGGCTCATGCCGGGTAGTCACCCTGCCGAGCCTCCCCGCCTGGCGGCCTGGCTCATGCGGATTCGGCTGCCTCAAGAGCTGGCCGATGCCGTCTCCGGAGACCTGGAGGAGGAGTACCGAGAGCGCGTCTCGCCGACGAGAGGGCGACTCGCGGCGGACCTCTGGTTCTGGGGGCAGGCGCTGATCCTCCGGAGCTTCGCCCTGCACCGCGCCTCCCGTCGCCTGAGAGCCATGCGGCCCACGTGGGAGCGGAGCGGACCCCGGCGAGCAGACGATGATTCCTTCGACCCATGGGGGGTGATGCCCGTGCGACCCGAAGACGTGAAGTACGCAGTCCGTAGATTGACGCGAGCGCCGGGGTTCACGGCGGTAGCCGTGCTCTCGCTGGCCCTCGGCATCGGCGCGAACACCGCGATGTTCAGCCTCGTCAACGCGGTGCTTCTCAGGGAGCTTCCCGTGCGGGCCCCCGCGGAGCTGGTGGAGATCTACACGTCCGAGACGGATGGATACCCCTACGCGACGTCGTCCTATCCCGACTTCCGGGATCTCAGGGAAGACGCCGAGGTGTTCGCCGGCGTCGTCGGCACGCGGACGTTCATCACCAGGCTCGATCAGGGCGGCGAGCCCACGGTCGTCTTCGGGGAGCTGATCTCCTGGGACTACTTCGACGTGCTCGGTGTGCCCATGGCCCTGGGTCGCTCCTTCCTGGAGGAGGAGGATCGGACACCGGGAGCCCATGCGGTCGTCATCCTGGGGTACCGGACGTGGGAGCGGGACTTCGGAGCCGATCCCTCGGTCCTGGGCAGAACGGTGCGTCTGGACGGTCGGCCCTACGAGGTCGTGGGCGTTGCGCACGAGAAGTTCACCGGATCCATGCCCGTCATGGTCACGAGCTTCTTCGTGCCGCTGATGATGACCAACGAGCTCATGGGAGGAATCACGGGCTCCGACCAGCTCGCGCGCCGTCAGAGTCGCAGCATGTTCCTGAAGGGCCGACTGAAGCCCGGCATCACCGCCGACCAGGCGGACGACGCGATGAAGGCCTTTGCCGCGGGGCTGGCGGAAACGTACCCGGAATCCAACGAGCACAGGACCATGTCGGTGCTGGCCTCGGGGGACGTGGCGCTCCACCCGCTGGTGGATCGGGCCCTCGTACCGGTCGCTGGCCTGCTGCTCACGGTGGTGGGGATCGTGCTCCTCATCGCCTGTGCGAACCTGGCCAGCTTCCTCCTCGCGAGGGCGGAGGATCGACGGAAAGAGATCGCGGTGCGCCTGGCCCTGGGGGCAGGCCGAGCCGCGCTCGTTCGCCAGCTTCTCGTGGAGACCACCCTGCTGGCCCTGCTCGGTGGTGCCGCCGGATTCCTGTTGGCGAGCTGGACCGTCGGGCTCCTCATGAGCTTCCAGCCTCCGCTTCCCATTCCGGTGAGCTTCGACGTATCCCTGGACCGAACCGTGCTGTGGTTCACGGCGGGCGTGTCCGTCCTGGCGGGGATCGCCTTCGGCCTGGCTCCCGCCCTGCAGGCCACGAATCCCGACGTCGCGCCCACCCTCAAGGACGAGGGCACCGGCGGAGGCAGGCGCCGACGGCTTACGCTGCGCAACGGCCTCGTGGTGGTCCAGGTCGCGTTCTCCCTCGTCCTGCTCATCGGAGCCGGCCTCTTCGTCCGGAGCCTGCAGAAGGCCCAGCAGATCGATCCCGGGTTCGACACCGGCCCGGCGGCCGTCCTCTGGCCCGTGCCGGAGATGTCTGGGTACGAAACGAATGAAGAGCGCTACGAGTTCTACCGGGCGCTCGAGGAACGTCTTCTGGCCCATCCCGACATCGACGCCGTGGCCCAGGCGGACTTGCTCCCCTTGGGGGCTGGCGTGCAGACGCGCAGCTACGTGATTCCCGGAAGCCCGTCGGACGCTCCCGACGGTCATCACGACGTCGACAACGCCTCGGTGCGCCCGGGGTACTTCGACGCCATGGGCATACCCCTCCTTCGTGGCCGGGACTTCACCGAGGCCGATGTGGACGGTGAGGAATCGGCGATCGTCAGCAGGGCCTTCGCCGAGCGCTTCTACCCCGGCCAGGAGATCGTCGGCCGGGTCATCGAGAACAGGACGGGGAGTCCGATCCGCATCGTCGGCCTGGTGGGCGACGTCAAGGTCCGCACCCTGGGAGAGGAGCCGAGGCCGTACGTCTACCACATGAGCGGACACGGTGCGGTTCCCGGAATGCAGGTGGTGGTCCGGGGGCGGGGAACGGACAGGGCCCTCTTGGAGGCCGCCCGGGGTGTTCTTCGTGAGGTCGACCCGGACGTGGTGGTCATTGACGTCAAGACCATGAGCGAGCACCTGGCGCTCATGCTCTTCCCACCCCGCATGGCCGCGCTTCTCCTCTCCGTCTTCGGCGGCCTGGCCCTCACGCTGGCGGCCGTCGGCATCTACGGCGTGGTGAGCTACGCCGTGTCCAAGCGCACACGGGAGCTGGGCATCCGCATGTCCCTCGGGGCATCCGCCGCGGACGTCGTTCGCATGGCCGTGGGAGGAGGGATGCGCCTGGTCATCATCGGTGGAGTGGTGGGCGTCCTCCTGTCTGCGGCGGTTACGTGGGCCATCGCCGGCTTCCTCTACGGGATCGGGACCACGGATGTGGTGACCTTCGCCGCCATCCCCGGCCTGCTCTCAGCCGTTGCGCTGTTCGCCGCCTACCTTCCGGCAAGACGGGCCAGCGCCGTGGATCCGGTGCGAGCCCTCAGGAGTCAGTAGACGGCGGTCCCGTGGGGATGGCCACAAGGGAGGAGGGGGGCGTGGCCGGAACCGGCCCCGCCCCCCCCTGTTGCGCGCCTACGCAGCGGGAGCGTCAACGGGCTCCGCCGTAGCCGAGCAGGACCTTCGTCGGTCCGCGGTCCTGATGTGTGACGACGAACACGACCCGCCCGCTGTCCTGGTTCTTGCCCCAGAGGGATTGCTGGGACACGTGCTCGCCGTGGAGCCGATGGGATGCGCGGAAGTCATAGCCTCCCCTCTCCAGCGTTTCCCGGTAGAAGTCCAGGATGGCCTCGGGAGACTGTCCAGTCTCCCAGGCGACGGCGCCCAGGAACTGCTCGGATGACGCGAGGGAGTAGACGCGCTCCGGCGATGTCGGCATCCCCTGCGGGCGGGGCACCCACCGGGGCATCTCGTCGGCCTCGGCGCCGAGGGCGAATCGGAAGGTCTCCCGGTCGGTCTGGATGCGGAGCTCCCCACCACCCTCGCCCCGGATCAGGTCGAAGCGGACCTGTCCGTCGTCGGAATCGATGGTGAGGTATCCGCCCTCGTCGGTACGGATCAGGTCGAAGCGTACCTGCCCGTCATCGGAGTCGATGGTCAGATGCCCGCCATCCTCGGTCCTCGCCAGGTCCATCCGCACCTGGCCCCGATCGCTATCGATGACCAGGGAGCCTCCGTCGCGGTCGCGCTGCAGGTCGAGGCGAACCTCTTCGCCGTCGGCGTCGATGACCAGGGACGTGGCCTTCCCCTCGGCCTGGGAAGGCGTCCGTCGGTCGCGCGCCCTTTCTTGCGTCGTGAAGACTCCTTCGGCCACGTTCCGCAAGACCGCCTCAGCGGGGTCCCCCGGACCGAGCTGCTCCAAGAACGCCAACCCTTCGGCGGGGTCGGCGGATGCGAGCCCGGCCAGCGATTGGAGACGGTCGGCCATCTCCGCTGCCACGAGCGCCGGCTGGATGTCGAGGCCTTCGGCGAAGTCACGCGCGTAGTCCTGGACCCTGTCCACGGTCCGCTTCACGGCGAAACCGATGCCCGCCACCCCCAGCACGAGCATCAGCCCGACGAAGATGGCCAACCCTCCCAGGAATGAGAGGCGCGGCTTCGACCTACCCGTTACCGCCCGTTCGAATTCGTCATGCATGAACGCTCCCCCTTGTGTCGTGGCCGCCGGCGGCATCTGCAACACCGTGCCTGCTCAATGAAGACTACGGAGGAAGGCCCGGAAGTGTTTTGAGCCTCCGGCCGAAACTCTGTCCGGGGAATGCCGTAAGGGCTATGTAGAAAACTGCAGAAGGAGCGCCATGTCCCCGGTTCGGATGACTCAGATCACGGCCCTCGTCCTTCGTGCCGTGGCCGCCGGCCACCGGTACGGATTCGATGTCATGGAGGCCTGTGGCCTGCCCAGCGGCACGGCCTATCCGGCGCTCCGTCGGATGGAGCGAGCCGGCCTCCTGAAGTCGCGGTGGGAGAGCGCGACCCGGGCCCACGCCGAGGGCCGGCCCCGCCGCAGGACCTACGAGATGACACCCGCCGGTCGCGATGCCCTGGTCGAAGCCGAGCGCAAGCTCGCCGAGGTCCGGGCGATGCTGGACCACCTACCGCCGGCTCCGACGGGGGAGGCCTGATGGACCTTCCGCGGACGTGGGTGCGGATCGTCTCGGTGTTGGTGCCGGGTGCTCGGAGAAAGGAGTGGGTCGAGGAGTGGGACGGAGAGCTGACGGCCCGGGGCGGACCCATGCGCCACGCCTGGGGCGCCCTCGACGACGCGTGGTATCTCAGGACGGAGGGGTGGACGATGGAAGGCATGCTTCGGGACGTTCGGCTGGCAGTGAAAGGGCTTGTCCGCAGGCCTTTCTTCACGGCCCTGGCAGGGGTCACGCTGGCCATCGGGATCGGCGCCAACACGGCCATCTTCAGCGTGGTGGACGGCGTTCTCCTCAACCCGCTGCCGTATCCTGAGAGCGATCGACTCCTGTCCGTGAACCACACGGCCCCGGGGATGGGCGTGCCGGTCGTTCCTCACTCGGAGGGCACCTACCTGTTCTACGGGGAAGCCTTCCGCACGTTGGAGTCCTTCGCGGTCTTCTCCGACGATGCGGTGAACCTCGTCACCGGGGGAGAGCCCCAGCGCCTCCAGGCCGCCCGTGTGACGCGGGCGTTCTTCGACGTGATGGCCACTCAGCCCATGTTGGGTAGGGCCTTCGCCGAAGGGGAGGATCGGCCGGGTGCAGAGCCCGTGGCCATCCTCGGCTACGGGCTCTGGCAGCAGAGCTTCGGGCGGGATCCCTCCGTCGTGGGCACGGTCGTGGAGATGGACGGCGTGCAGCGGAGAATCGTGGGCGTCATGCAGGAAGGTTTCCGGTTTCCTCAGGAAGCGGATGTGTGGACTCCTCTGGAGATCGACGACGTCGATCCGGAGCTGGGCTCGTTCGGTCTCCTGGGTGTGGGGCGTCTCGCCGAGGGTAGCTCCGTCGCGGCGGTCCAGGTGGAGATGACCGACCTGTTGCAGCGGTTCTCCGAGGCCAATCCCGAGGAGCTTCCCCCGGGCGTGTTGGAGCAGGCGGGGCTCGTCCCGGACGTGCAGCCTCTGAAGGACCTCTACGTGCAGGACATGGTCCAGGCGCTGTGGGTCCTCATGGGAACGGTGGGGTTCGTGCTCCTCATCGCCTGTGCCAACGTGGCCAACCTCTTCCTGGTACGGGCCGAGGCCCGCCAGAGGGAGCAGGCCGTGCGCACCACCATGGGAGCCAGCCGCGGCGACATGGTGCGGCTCTACCTGGCGGAGAGCGTGACGCTGGCCCTGGGCAGCGGGCTGCTCGGGCTGGCCCTGGCGTCACTGGGTGTCCAGGGGCTTCTCCGTATGGCGCCTGTGGCGGTGCCGCGGGCAGCTGAGATCGGCATCGACGGAAGCGTGCTCATCTTCACCGCCGGGGCTTCGGTGGTCTCGGGCCTACTCTTCGGGCTGTTCCCGGTCCTTGGGTACGGGCGCAGGGATCTGTCGGGCGCTCTCCGTGAAGGTGGGCGTGCCTCGACGGCAGGTCGTGAGAGGCACCGGGCCCGGAGCGCTCTGGTGGTGGCCCAGGTCGGACTGGCGTTGGTCCTGCTGGTGGGGTCCGGGCTCATGGCTCGCAGCTTCGCCGCCATCCGCTCCGTCCAGCCCGGCTTCGAGGCCGAGGGCCGGCTGGTGTTCCACGTATCTCTGCCCTCGGCGGAGTACCCGGACGCGGCATCCGCCGCGCTCTTCTACCGTGCCATGGAGGAGCGCATGTCCGCCATCCCGGGAGTGACGGACGTCGCTCTCACGAACGCCGTGCCGCTGGTTGACACCAAAAACGCGGGGCCGATGGAGCCCGAGGACGAGCCGCTACCAGAAGGTCAGCTCGGTCCCCTGGTGGACCGGAGGCAGGTGGGGCCGGGATATTTCGCCGCGCTGGGCATCCCCCTGCTGGAGGGGAGGGAGCTGACCCGCGACGACGCCGGCGACGGTTATCGAGGCGTCGTCATCAGCAGGACCCTGGCCCAGCTCTTCTGGGGTGGTGAGAGTCCCATCGGTCGCCGCATCCGGCCACAGGGAAGCCCCGAGGCCGCGTGGGAGGTCGTCGGAGTGGCCGGAGAGGTCCATTTCGAGGACCTCATCCACGAGCCCGCACCGCTCATCTACCTCCCGCTGGTGGCAGGCGTGCCGGAGGCCCCCTCACCGGCACGGTCTCTCGATGTGGTGCTTCGGGTGGGCTCCGATCCGCGGTCCTTCGTGTCGGCCGCCAGGGCGGCGCTCCGCGAGGTCGACCCCCGACTCCCCATGGTGGAGCCTCGGCCCATGGAGACCGTGGTCCGGGACGCCATGGCCAGCACGTCCTTCACCGTGGTGCTCCTGGGAATCGCCGCCGGGATCGCGCTTCTCCTTGGGACCGTGGGGATCTACGGTGTCATATCCTACGTGGTGAGCAGGCGCACGTCCGAGATCGGCGTGCGAATGGCGCTCGGTGCGCCCGCCGGGGTGGTGCTCCGGAGCGTGGTGGCCCAGGGAATGACGCTGACCGTGGCGGGGATCGCCCTGGGCCTGTTGGGTGCCTGGGGTGTGAGCCGCGTGCTCACATCGCTCCTCTACGGTGTGAGCGCGACGGACCCCCTCACCTACGGGGCCACCGCCGGTGGATTGGCGTTGGTGGCTATGGTGGCCTCCTGGCTGCCCGCCAGGAAGGCCGCTCGCGTGGATCCGGTGGAGGCGCTCCGCACCGAGTAGCGCGCCGCCGCTTCCAATGACGGGCCGGGGTGCCTATCGTAGTGTGGTTTACGGGCGCCGTCCCGGAGGGCTCCGGGGCGGCGCTTCCGCGTTGACGCACGGCGACCGGCTCCCGCAGGGCCATCGGTGACGTCGCTCCCAGGACGAGGCCCAACCATGTTGGATGAGATCAGGAACAGGATCGAGGAGGAGATCGCTAGCCTCACCGAGGAGCTGAGCGTGGAGCTCCCGGCTCGAATCAAGGTGGCGCTGGAGCACGGCGACCTGCGGGAGAACTCCGAATACAAGGCGGCCAAGGAGCGTCAGGAGTTCGTCCAGGCACGCCTGAACCACCTCACCAAGCGCATGGGCGAGCTGTCCAAGATCGACGTGAGCGAGATGCCCTACGACAGGGTCGGGTTCGGCTCCCGCGTGAAGATCCGCGATCTCACCATGAAGGAGGAGCTCGACTTCACCATCGTCGCGGGCGACTTCATCGACCTCGACGCGGGGCACGTGTCCATCGCCTCCCCCATCGGTCGAGGCCTCCTGGGCGCGAAGATCGACGAGGAGGTGAGCGTGCACCTTCCCAACGGGGAGCGTCGCTACAAGATTCTGGATCTCACCACTCTGCCCCAACAGCTCGAGGGGGGCGGCTCGGGCTGAGGAGACCCGCCGCCTCGGCGGCGGAATCGGTTTCGCGCCTCCCATGGGCTCGGGTAGGTTCATCGGGTGACCCTGGACCCGAACACGTAGACGGTGCCATGACTCGTCAGGATCTCCCACGCGCCCCGAGCGGCAGAGGCGCGGCTCCCATCATCGCCTTCCTGGCGATCTTCGGACTGACCCTCGTCGTATTCTTGCTCCAGTTCGATCCCTCCCCGGCTCCCGCGGCGGGTGGGCTTCCCGCAGCACCAGGCGCTGCCCCCGACGGGGCCCCGCTTCCCGAGAGCATGCCCCTGAATGAGGCGTTTCGACAGCGGCTCAGCGACCTGGAGGCCGCCCTCGAGACGGATCCGGCCGACACCGCGGCCCTGTCGGAGCTCTCGGGTATCTGGCTGACCGCGCATCAGCCCGAACGGGGGCTCGTTCTGAGCCGACAGTGGACCGACGTGGCCCCCGAGAGCGAGTCCGCCTGGCTTCAGCTCACCACGGCCTATGGCATCCTGGAGCGCTGGGACGAAGCCCTCGAGGCCAACCGCCGCCTGCTCGAGCTCGCGCCCGACCACCCGCTCGCGATGCTGAACATGGGCACCATTCAGGCGAATCGTCAGGAGACGGACGAGGCGAGACGGTGGTGGACTCGGGTCGTGGCGGAAGCGCCGGGGACCACCGAGGCGGAGGCCGCCGCCCGGTCGCTGAGGGAGCTCGACGGAGGTGGAAGAAGCTGAGCGTCACACCCGTCCGGTGGAGCCTCGACGGCGCAGGGGTCCGGATCCTGGATCAGACCCGGCTTCCGGGGGAGCAGGTGGAGGTGGAGCTGCGGACGGTGGACGCCCTGGTCGAGGCCATCCAGTCATTGAGGGTGAGGGGGGCGCCGCTCATCGGGGTCACGGCGGCCATGGGCCTGGCCGCCGTAATACGGGGCCTCCAGAGCGCGGGTGCGCCTCGAACCGAGCTGATCCGTGAGGCCCACGATTGTGCCGCACGATTGAAGGCCTCGAGGCCCACCGCCGTGAATCTGTCGTGGGCTCTGGAGCGCATGGAACGGGTGCTGGACGACGCGGCCTCCGGGCCACCGGCGGTTCTGGCGCGACGGCTCGGTGAGGAGGCCGAGGCCATCCAGGCGCTGGATGCACGGACGTGCCGCCGCATCGGAGAGCACGGTCTGGGCCTTCTGGAAGGGCGCTCCAGGGTGCTGACCCACTGCAACGCCGGAGCCCTGGCCACCGCCGGAATCGGAACGGCCCTCGCTCCCGTGTACCTCGCTCACGAGCAGGGGATGGACGTCCAGGTCCTGGTGGGGGAGACGCGACCCCTGCTGCAGGGGAGTCGGCTCACGGCTTGGGAGCTGGGGCAAGCAGGTATCGGAGTCACCGTGCTCACCGACAACGCGGTCGGAGAGCTGTTCCGTCGGACACCGCCCGACGTGGTCTTCGTGGGCGCCGACCGCATCGCCGCGAACGGGGACGTGGCCAACAAGGTCGGAACCTACGCGCTGGCCGTGCTGGCCAGAAGGCACGCCGTCCCCTTCTACGCTCTGGCGCCCACATCCACCGTCGATCTCCACGCCGGCACGGGGGAGGACATCCCCATCGAGCACCGTACAGCCGATGAGGTGCGACGAGGGCTAGGGGCGACGACCGCACCCGAGGGCGCCACCATCTGGAATCCGGCCTTCGACGTGACGCCGGCGGAGCTCGTGGACGGGATCGTCACCGAGTGGGGTGTGTGCCGAGCGCCCTATGGGTCCGCCCTCGCCCACGCCGTCTCGGCCGCGGCGGGCCCGCCCCCATGACCTCGCCCGCGAGCAGCCGCGCCGACGTCGTGGCCGAAGTGATGGCCATAGGCCGTGAGCTCCATGAAGCCGGGCTCGTCGCGGGGGTGGCGGGCAACGTGTCCGTGCGGCTTCCGGACGGCCGAATGCTCATCACGGCGGCAGGGTGTCGCCTGGGACGCCTGGACTCCCATCACCTGGTCGAGACGACCGCGTCGGATGAGGCCGATGCCCCTGCCGGTGCCAGCTCGGAGCTGCCGCTTCACCGGGCCGCGTACGTGGCGGATCGCACCGTGTCCGCGGTCGTGCACACCCACGCGCCAGCGCTCATCGCAGTCGCGCTGCGGCGACTCGACGTCTCGAAGGCGCTCCCGGAGGTTGAGCTGGGCACCGGTCCGTTGGTGACCCTGGCGCCGGCGCCGTCCGGATCCGCCGAGCTGGCCAGGGCCGTGGGAGACGCCGTCGCCGCGGGAGGGAGCGTGATCCTCCTTCCACGCCATGGAGCGGTGGCCGTGGGGCGGACCGTCCGGGAGGCCGCGGACCGTATGGAGCTCGCCGAGCTGTCGGCCTATGCGGTGCTGCTGGGTGCGGGCGAGAGCGACGCGCTGGTCCGGACCCGGGTGGAGCGACTCGCCCGCCGTCTCCTGGTGCGCCTCAAAGGGTCCGCTTGAAGCGAGACGTCGCTCCCACGACCCCCGTGACGGCCATGAGGGCCAGGATCAGGAACTGTGGCCACAGCTCCGTGACACCCGAGCCCTTGAGGAAGATGGCTCGAACGATCTCGAGGAAATGGCGGAGAGGGTTCAGCAGAGTAAGGTCCTGGAACACCTTGGGCATCGTGTCGATGGGATACAGGAAGCCCGAGAGGATGATGGCGGGCAGAACGAACAGGAACATGGCGAGGAACGCCTCCTGCTGCGTGTTCGAGATGGTGGAAATGAGCAGCCCGAAGGAAAGACCCGCGAGGATGAAGAGAGCCGCGGCGAGCAACAACGCCGGCACCGAGCCCCGCAGTGGGATGTCGAACCAGAGCAGCGCCACGGCGGTGACCAGGGACAGCTGGATCAGGGCGACTCCTGCCACCGGGAGCGTCTTCCCCAGTATGAGCTCGCTGGCGGACAGCGGTGAGACCAGGAGCTGCTCGAGGGTGCCCACCTCCCGCTCGCGCACGACCGCCAGGGCCGTCAGGAGGAGGGACATGAGGAGCACGATGACGCCGATGACCGCGGGAACGTTGTAGACCCGGGAGACCAGAGACGCGTTGTACCACGCCCGCGTGCGCAGGTCGATCGTCGGAGGAAGGGGCGATCCGGTGGTGACGATGAAGCGCGCGCCGAGCTCCTGGGCGATCTTGGCCGCGTAGCCCGAGGCCACCGTGGCCGTATTGGAGTTCGTCCCGTCGACGATGAGCTGAAGGGAGGGGCTTCGTCCGGCCTTCATCCGGGCGGCGAAGTCCACGGGGATCTCGAGACCGACCGTGGCCCTCCCGTGATCCAGGGCTCGGGCCATGTCCGACGGGCGATCCGATGAGCCCGCCACCCGGAAGTACCCCGACGCCGTGAACGCGTCGATGACTCTGCGCGACTCGGGTGTCCGGTCGTGGTCCACGAGGAACGTGGCCACGTTCCGCACGTCGGTGTTCACCGCGTACCCGAAGAGGATCAGTTGGATGATGGGCGCGACGAAGATGATCCGCTTCGTCTTGGGATCCCGAAAGAGCTGCCGCACCTCCTTCACCACCATGCGCCGGACGCGGAGGAGAGCGAGGCCGCGTGACGAGCTCATGGCTGCAGCTCCTTCCTGAACGACCGGGTGGCCAGCCCGAGTCCGATGAAGGCGTATAGGACCATGAGCACCGCCTGGGGCCAGAGCACCGAGATGCCCACACCTTTGAGGAAGATTCCCCTGGTGACCGTGACGAAGTAGCGAGCCGGAACCAGGAAGGTGACTCCCTGGAGCACGCGGGGCATGGAGGCGATGTCGAAGAGGAAGCCCGAGAGCAGGACGGCCGGAAGGTAGGTGGCAACCATGGCGATCTGGGTGGCCAGCACCTGGGACTTCACGGCGGCGGAGATGAAGATGCCCAGTCCAAGGGCGCCGACCAGGAAGAGCAGCGTCATCAAGCCCAGCAGGAAGACGCTTCCGTTCATGGGCGTCCCGAAGATGAGCATGCCCGTCACCACCGTCGCGGTGACGTCGAACAGCCCGATGAGAAGGTACGGCAGCAGCTTTCCGAGGATGACCTCCAACCGGCTCACGGGTGTGGCAGCGAGCTGCTCCATGGTGCCCCGCTCCCACTCCCTGGCGATGGTCAGGGCCGTGAGCATGGCGGCGATGACGGACATGATCACCGCGACGAGGCCCGGCACGATCATGTGCCGGCTCTCGAGATTGGGGTTGTACCACGTCCGGGGTTCGAGGCGGACGGGCGGCGTCATCCGCCGTCCCCCCAGAGCCGCATCCAGGCCATGCCTCGTCACGATGGCATCGGCGAAGTTCTGGGCGATGGTGGCGGTGTTGGCGTCGCTTCCGTCCAGCAGCAGCTGAACCGTCGGCTGGCGTGCCGAGCGCAGCTCGCGATCGAACCCGGGAGGTATGGACAGAACGCCGGTCACGCGGGCTCGCAGGAGATCCTCCTCGGCCCGCCGGTGGGACTCCACGTGCTTGACGACTCGAAAGTAGCCGCTGGAGACGAACGCCTCCACGAGCTCGCGACTGCCCGCGGTCCCGTCCCGGTCCACGACCACGAGGGGGATGTCGTCGACGTCCCAGGTGATGGCGTAGCCGAAGAACAGGAGCATGAACAGGGGAACCAGGAAGGCGAGGGCCATGCTCCGCGGGTCGCGCCTGAGCTGGATCCACTCCTTTCGGGCCATGGCCAGGAGGCGATGCACGTCCACGGCGAGCTACCCGACCGCCGCGCCGCCCACGGCGCGCACCAAGGAAACGAAGACGTCCTCCAGGGAAGGCTCCACGGGTCGGATGCCCTCTACCGATCGCCCCGAAGCCGACAGCGCGGAACGAACGATGTCGTGGCCCGTGGTCTCATCCTCCACGGTGACGTGCAGGAGGCGCCCGAACATGGCGGCGTCCAGGACGCCGGGCTCGTTCACCAGCGCATCGACGGCTCTCGGTGCGTCGTCCGTGCGGACCTCCAGGATGGGCTCCACCACGCGCTTCCGCAGAGCCCGGGGGGTATCGAGGGCGATGACCTCGCCCCGGTTCATGAGGGCGAGGCGGTGACAGTACTCTGCCTCCTCCATGTAGTGCGTGGTCACGAAGACGGTGGTGCCCTTGGCGGCCAGGTCGTCTATGAGGTCCCAGAATCTCCTTCGCGCCACCGGGTCCACACCGGAGGTAGGCTCGTCCAGGAAGAGGATGGGCGGCTCGTGCACCATGGCACATCCCAGAGCCAATCGCTGCTTCCATCCCAGGGGCAGAGCTCCGGTCACGCGATCGCCGGCACCCCGGAGGTCGGCCGTTTCCAGGATCCAGCGACGGCGGGCCTCCAGCCGGTGGCCCCCGACTCCGTAGAGGCCCGCGAAGAGGTCGATGTTCTCCCGCACCGTGAGGTCGGTGTACAGAGAGAACTTCTGTGACATGTAGCCGATGGAGCGCTTGACGGCCCTCCGCTCCCGGCGGATGTCGAGGCCGGCGACCCGACCTTCGCCGGACGAGGGCTCCAGCAGGCCCGTGAGCATCTTGATGGTCGTGGTCTTACCGGCCCCGTTGGGGCCCAGGAAGCCGAAGATCTCCCCGGCGTGGACGTCGAACGTGACCTGGTCCACGGCGACGAAGTCGCCGAACCGACGGGTCAGGTTCCGTACCACCACGGGGAGCGAGTCCGCTTCAGGCATGGGAGCCACCCCGCTGGCCGGCCGATCGCACCAGGTGGATGAAGACATCCTCCAAGGACGGTGACACCTCCTCGACGTCCCGCGCCTCCAGCCCCGCCTCGGCCAGGGCGCGGAGGGGCGTCGTGCGGTCCACCCCCTCCTCGACCAGGAGGTGGATGGTGTCTCCGAAGAGGGTCGCGCTCCGCACACCGGGTGTGGCCCGGAGGATGTCGCGGGTCTCCCGGGGTCGGTCGCAGCTCAGGGAGAGCATCGTGCCTCGCAGGGACCCCTGGAGCGCCTGGGGGCGATCCGTGGCCAGCGTCCTTCCCTGGTCGAGGAGGGCGACCCGATCGCAGCGCTCGGCTTCGTCGAGGTACGACGTGGACACCACCACCGTGATGCCCTCGGCAACCATCTCGTGGAGGATGAGCCAGAGGTCCCTCCTCGAGATGGGGTCGACGCCGAAGGTGGGCTCGTCCAGCAGAAGCACCCGGGGGTGGTGGATGAGGCAACAGGAGAGGGAGAGTTTCTGCTTCATGCCCCCAGACAGCTTACCCGCGAGACGGTCCTTGAACTCGTCCAGGCGGCTGAAGCGGTACAGGCGAGCGAGCCGCTCCGGCCGGTCTGCTTTCGGCACTCCGTAGAGGTCCGCGTAGAAGTCCAGGTTCTCCTGGACGGTCAGGTCGTCGTACAGCCCGAAGCGCTGTGCCATGTACGCCAGGTGGGGCTTGGCGGCATCCGGGTCCGCACCCACGTCCACGCCGTGGACCAGGGCGGTGCCCGAGGAGGGGGGAAGGACGCCGGCCAACATGCGCAGCGTCGTGGTCTTCCCCGCTCCGTCCGGACCGACGATCCCGAAGAGCTCCCCGGGAGCGACATCGAGGGTCAGGTCGTCCACGGCCGTGAGCGGGCCGAACCGACGGGTGAGTCCGGAAAGGGATACCGCGGCGTCCACGGCCTCAGGCAGCCGGCTCGACGAGCGTCACGTCGGCCGGGATCCCCGGCTTGAGGTCGAAGCCGGGGTCGTCGATGATGCGGACCTTCACCGGGTAGACGAGCTTGGTCCGTTCCTCCGTGGTCTGGACGTTCCGTGGCGTGAACTCCGCCTCGCTCCCGATGAAGACCACCTCTCCGCGGTACACCCGGTCCGGATAGGTGTCGTAGACGATCTCGGCAACCTGGCCGAGCTGCACCCGCCCGATGAGGTCCTCCCGCACGTAGATCCGCACCCATCGGTCCGTGGGGTCGAGGAGGGTGAGCACCGGCGCGCCGGGAGAGACCGACTCGCCGGGCTCCCGGTGCCGCACGGTGATCCGTCCCGGGAAAGGGGCTCGGATGACCGCGTGGTCCAGGGCGGCCGTGGTCCCGGCGAGATTGGCCTCCGCGAGGTCCACCTGGGCAGCCTGGGCGTCGATGGTCTCGGCCCGCGGCCCTTGCCGGACCAGGGCCAGTGCCTCCTGGGTCCCATCGGCAGCAGCGGCCGCGACCTCGAGAGCCGTCTCCGCCTGGTCCAGGGCCTGACGGCTTATCGCCCCTCCTTCGAAGAGGCGAAGGGCCCGTTCCACCTCACGGCGGGCGTTGTCCGCCCGTTGTCGGGTCGAACGGACGGCGGCCTCGGCCTGCCTGATCTCCTCGCCTCGGGCACCGCGGCGAAGCTCGGTGAGCCGTGCGTGGGCACCCTGGAGCTGGGCGGCCGCCGCCGCCCGGGCGGCTTCCAGCTCCGCCTGGTCGAGACGGGCCAGCTCCTGACCTCCAGAGACCAGGTCTCCTTCCCGGACGGCCACCTCCACGACCCGACCGGGAACCTGGAAGCCGAGGTCCGCCTCGGTGGCTTCCACGGTGCCCGAGGCCTGGATGCGATCGTCCAAGGAGGAGCCGCACCCCCCTGCGACTGCCGGCAGGGACGCCATCAGGAGCGCCCCGCTGATTCTCCTCATCATCACCGAACCTCCAGCGCGTCGTCCAACCATGAACGGTCCAGCCGACCCCGGACTCGGGCCGCAGCCACATGCGCCAGGACGAGGTCGTACCGTGCCCGAGCGTGCCCCGCCCGGGCTCGGAAAAGGGCGGCCTCGGCCCGGAGGAAGTCCGGCTGGACTCCCGCGCCGGCCTCCAGCGCGAGCTTTTCGATGCGGGCCACCTCCTCCCACTGCGTGACCGCGGCTTCCAGCGCTCGCGAGCGAGCGGAGGCCTCCACGCGTGCGGCGTCGGCGCCGTCGAGGTCCGCCGCCACGCTGAGCTCGAGGGCCTCGAGCCGTTCTTCGGCAGCCCGGAGATCCGCCTCGGCGCGGGCCATGGCGGATGTCCGGGCGCCGCCGGTGAACAGGGGCCACGAAACCCGGAGGCCGGCCTGCCACTCGGTGACGAAATCACCCGTGCCGCTCCCGAAGTTCTGCAGACCTGCCGAGGCCCTGAGGGTGGGGAGCCTCGCGGCCCGCTCGTGGTCCACTCGAGCCCGAGCCGCGGCCACCGCACGGCGGGCGATCTCCACCCGAGGATCGACCCCTGACTGGGCCTCCACGGTGTCGGCGGTGCCGACCTCCTGGAGGGCGCCAACGGTGCCGGGGGGCACGCCCATGAGGCGCGCCAACCCCCGCTCGGCCAGGCCGACGCGGACGTCAGCGGTCGCCAGCTCCGCCTCCGCGTCCAGGAGCGCAGCCTCGGCCCGGAGTACCTCCACCCGGGCGGTGGTGCCCTCCTGCAGCCTCTGGCGGGCACGGGAGAGCTCCGCCTCCAGTGACGCCGCGTGGCGTTCCGCGGCAACCAGCACCGAGCGAGCTGCCAGAATGCCCAGGTAGGATCTCGCCACCGCCTCCAGGAGCTGCATCTCCGAGACCGTCCTCATCTGGGCTGCGCCGGCGCCGAGCTCGTCGGCCGCGAGGATGCGGGCGCGGCGCGCCCCCCCGTCGAAGAGAGTGAGGTCCAGGGACAGCTGCCCCTGGACGAGGGTCCGGTCGAAGTCCGGCGGTCTCGAGGGATCGAATCCGTGGAGGGGGGCCACCACCATGGGCTCCTCGAACCGGAGCAGGCCTCCGGAGGCCATGAGCGAGGGTAGCCGATCCGCCCGGGCAGCGCGTCGATCGGCCTCGGCGGCCTCCACCGACGCCCTCGCCTCCTGAACCGAAGGGTGGGTCGCGAGGGCGGAGTCGACCGCCGCGCCCAGGGTGAGGACCTGAGCGCCGGCGGGTCGAGGGCATGGTGCCTGCCCCAGGACGAGCGAGATGGCCACGAGTCCGGCCGCCCGGATGTGCGCATGGTTCATGAGGTTACCTCGTGGCGGGTCTCGAGCCCCGCGCGGACGAAGGTCTTGACGTGATCTGCGACCGCGGCCCGGGCGTCGGAATCGGAGAGGTCGATCCCGCCCACCTCCCGGATCAGGGGCGCGACGATGGCCAGATAGATGGGCTGCGACACGACGGAAAGGGCCGAGAGGAGGGAATGCCCGGGACGGACGGTCCCGTCGGCATGGCCCTCCTCGACGATCCGTACGACGTGCCCGGCGTTTCGGCGGACGATGCCCAGGACCTGGGGTGGGGGACTCTTGCCGGCCGCGATCTCCTGGAGCAGAAGCCGAGGCATGTCGGGGTTCGCGGCGAGGTGGTCGAAGAAGACGTCGACGACCCGCGCCAGGCGATCCAGGGAGTCGCCCGTGGCCGAAGCCACGGCTCCCACCCGGTCCACCAGGGGAGAGAGCACCTCCTGGAGCACCGCCCCGTACAGCCCGCGCTTCGACCCGAAGTGGTAGGTGATGGCTCCGAGGTTGGCACCGGCCTCGCGGGTGATGTCCCGTACCGAGGCTCCGTCGAAGCCCCGCCGGGCGAACAGCCGTCGCCCCGCCGAGAGCAGGGCGGTCCGTGTGGACTCGCCCCGGCGTCCCGAGGCGGAGCTCTCGCCACGCGGGGAAGCGGCGGTCGTGGTGGTCTTCATATCATTCATACGTTCGTATGAATAACTTTCGACGTGATGTGCGTCAAGGGGCCGAGGGAGGCCCGTCTGTCGGGGGCAGGGGCGGAACGCCCCGGTGCTACAATCCCGTCCGGACGTATCGGTGGATGGCGCCCACCGCCCGATCCACGTCCTCGAAGGAGTTGTAGAAATGGGGCGCGAACCGGATTCCGGCGCGGTCGGT
>JBDHGI010000079.1:0-17549 GCA_039589955.1 Gemmatimonadota bacterium
CAGGGGCGTCGGAACACAGATGGAGACGGCGTCGCACTCGGCCATCCGGCTCGTGTCCATCGTCGCTTCGATGAGCCCGGCCGTGACCAGGGGGCCGAGGGCGGACGTCGGCACGTCCTGGATGTGGGACTCACCCCGGTTCATGCCTTCGACGACCGAACGCTTCACATCGAAGCCCACGACGTGTATGCCGGCCTTGGCGATCTCCACCGCCAGCGGAACGCCCACGTACCCCAGGCCCACGACCCCCACCACCACGTCACCGGACTGGAATCGTTCGAGGATGTTCTCAGACATCAGTCGGTCCTCCGAGCCAACCATTCATCAGCGCCGAGACGACCCGCGGGCCTGCCGCGACGAAATTGGGGAACAGGGGCGTCTCCTGATTGAAGGGGGGCTCGGTGCCGTCGGCCAGCGAGACCCTTCCACCTGCGGCCCGGACGAGAGCCGTGCCGGCCGCCACGTCCCATTCGCTCTTCGGAACCAGGGTCCACGTGGATTCCACCTGCCCGGATGCGACCAGGGCCATCTTGTAGGCCACACTGCCGCAGGGCCTTACGGCGAACGGGGCGCCCTCGAACCTCCGCCACTCTCCTCGGCGGGTCTCCGATCGGCTCGCGAGGACCGTCACCTCTGCGAGGCTCCCCGGATCCCGGACTCGCGCGGGCGTGCCGTTGTAGGTCACTCCGGTCTCCAGTGCGCCGAGCACCAGCTCGTCCGTGACGGGATTGAAGATGCCCCCGGCGACGGGCCGTCCATCCTCGACGAGTCCGATGGAGACGCACCACTCCGGGATCCCCTCCACGAACTCCCGCGTCCCGTCGATGGGATCCACCACCCACACCCGGTGGCAGCCGAGTCGGCGGAGGTCGTCGGCAGATTCCTCGCTGAGCCAGCCTTCCCCAGGCCGCGGGAGGATCTCCCTCAGCACCTCGTCCGCCGCGTGATCGGCCTCGGTTACGGGGTCTCCGCGCTCCTGCTTCACATCGAAGGGCACGCTCCCGGGTGTGAAAGGCCGGATGGCCTCGGATGCCGCGTGGAGGCCCTTCCTGATGCGGGCCAGATCGTCGTCTCGGCTCAAAGTCCCGAATCCCCGAAAAGTGAGGCGTGAGAACGAAGGAAGTTAGCGTGGGAGGCGTCCCGCGTCACACCGGTCCAACCCTGCCCGGGCCCCCTGACGTACGAAGCCTCCGCGGCACCAACCGCGGAGGCTTCAGGTGTCCCTCGGGCCCGTCGGCCCCCGCCGAGACTCTGGCCCTCCCTACGCCTCCGATGCCACGGGCGGGGCCTTCTTCACCTTGCCCGCCGAGATGCACGAGGTGCACACGCGGACACGGCGGCGCTGCCCTTCGTTGTCGACGATCTTCACCGCCTGAAGGTTCGGCAGCCAGCGGCGCCTGGTCTTGTTGTTGGCGTGGCTGACGTTGTTCCCCGTAGCCGGGCCTTTGCCACACACGTAACACACTCGAGCCATCGTATCGGCTTCCTGCTCTGTCAGTCGTCTTGGAGCGACGGGATCCTAGCTCTCGCCGCCATCACCCTCGGAGACCCGCACGGTCGTGGCCTCCAGATAATGCGTGGCGAACTCGGCCGCGAGCCGGTCTCCCTCGCCGATGCTTCCCGCCGTCGACCACGCGTTCAGGACCGAGTCACTCATGGCGTGGATGGTGCCCACCACCTGTGTAACCTGGCCCGGAATCACCGTCAGACCTTCTGCCTTCACCGCTTCGGACATGGACACCAGGAAGGGGTTCCGGTTGGGCAGCTCGAGCCAGAAGCCCTGCGTGCCCAGGCCGCTCGCCACGGCAAGGCCCTCCAGACGGACCTCCTGACCCTCGAAGGGTGTGGGATCCATCTGGAGGTCCGCGGCAGCGACGAGGGTGCCTCCCATCGCCCCCTGCGGCTCCTCCACGGACGCCTCGGAGATCTCCGCAGCCCGCTCGTCAGCGGCCTGCATGTTGAGCCAATACAGGAAGCCTCCGATGACGATGAAGGCCACGATCATCAGGGGCATGCCCAGGTTCGCAGCACCGCGTCGGGAAGCGTTGTCCACCATATCCGTCGTCCTGTGGCTAGGTTGGTCGCGAATCGGGAGACCCGAACTTAATCGACCAACTCGATGAGCGACATCTCTGCGGCGTCGCCCTTCCGGCTTCCGAGCTTCAGGATCCGGGTGTAGCCTCCCGGACGCTCGGCGTAACGGGGACCGAGGTCGTCGAACAACGTCCCCAGGACCTGTCGATCCTGGATCTTCGCCGCCGCGAGCCGACGGGCGTGGAGATCCCCTCGCTTGGCCAGAGTGATCAACCGCTCGGCGTAGGGTCGCAACTCCTTGGCTTTCGCCGTGGTCGTCCTGATCCGTCCGTGACGGAACAGGGAGGTGGCCATGTTCCGAAGCGTGGCCCTGCGGTGGCTCGCGGTGCGATTGAGCTTCCTGCCCTTCTTGCGGTGCCGCATGGTTACTCCTCGCCGCTCCCGGCCGTCTCCGGCTCTTCCTCGACGAAGAACAGGCGGCCATCATCCCCTTCCTCGAGCATCATCCCGAAGCGGAGGCCGTGCTCCTCGAGAAAGTCGGAGATCTCCTTGAGGGACTTCTTGCCGAAGTTCTCGATCTGGAGCATCTCGTCCTCTGAGCGCTGAACCAGGTCTCCGAGGGTCCGGATGTTCTCCTTCTGGAGGGAGTTGCGCGACCGGACCGACAGCTCGGCCAGGTCCTCGATCGGACGGGAGAACAAATCCTGCAAGCGCTCGGGAACCGCGACGGCTCCGGGAGGCGCCACCTCGGGGATCCCTCCCTCCCCGAAATACAGCATGTACTCCAGATGCTTGCGCACGAGCTCGGCGGCGTACGCGACGGCTCCCTCCGGCTCCACCGACCCGTCCGCCTCGACGAGCAGAGTGAGTCGATCGAAATCCGTGCGCTGCCCGACGCGCGTCTCCTCCACGGAGAAGTTCGCCCGCCGGACGGGGTTGTAGATCGAGTCGATCCGCACCAGGTCCACAGGAGCACCGCGGGGGAGCTCGTGCTGGTCGGCGAGGACGAAGCCACGGCCCTTGTTGACGTGGAGCTCGACATTGAGCTCACGATCCTCCTGGAGCGTGAACAGGTGGTGGGCCGGATCGAGGATCTCCGCTCCCGCCTGGGGCTGGACGGCCCCGGCGGTGACCGGCCCGGCCTTGTCGACGTGGAGCTCGAGAACCGTAGTGTCCACATCCGCGTCCAGGGCGATCACCAGCGATTTCAGGTTCTGGATGACCTGATGGACGTCCTCCACCACCCCATGGATCGTCTGGTGTTCGTGCACGACTCCGTCGATCCGGAAGGCCCAGACTGCAGCTCCCCTGAGCGAGGACAGCAGGACGCGCCGAACGGAGTTGCCGAGCGTGTGCCCGAAGCCTCGCTCGAGCGGCTCGATGACGAACCGTGCAGACCGTCCGTCCTCGGACCGCTCCACGGCTTCCACCCGCTCCGGCAAGACCAATCCGGTGAGATCTATCTCCACTTGTATCCTCCTGGGATTACTCGGATGCGCGAGCGGGCGACCCCACCAGGGCCCTCCGCGGCGCGACCCGGTCCGTCACGCCTACTTCGAGTACAGCTCGACGATCAGCTGCTCCTGGACCGCCAGCGGAATGTCCTGCCGGGTCGGCCTGCGGACCATCCGCCCTACCCGTCCCTTCTCGTCCAGCGCCAACCACTCCACCAGGCTTGGACGCGTCCGCGCCTCCAGGCTGGCCTGAATGGGCAGCAGGTCCTTGGATCTGGCCTTGACCGCCACCTCGTCACCCGCCGTGAGGGAGTAGCTGGGCACGTCGACGACGCGCCCGTTGACCTCGACGTGCCGGTGCCGGACCAGCTGCCTCGCCTGGTTCCGGCTCGACGCGAAGCCCATCCGGAACACGATGTTGTCCAGGCGGGACTCCAGGCCGATGATCAGGTTGTCACCGGTGATGCCGGGAACCTGGGCAGCCGACTCGAACAGGTTGTGGAACTGCCGTTCGTGCAGACCGTAGATGCGCTTGACCTTCTGCTTCTCGCGGAGCTGGGTCGCGTAGTCCGACTGCTTTCGGCGTCGGGCATGCGCCGGGCCGTGCTGGCCGGGCGGATAGGCACGGCGCTCCACGGGGCATTTCTCGGTGTAGCACTTCTGGCCCTTGAGAAAGAGCTTCTGCCCCTCTCGACGGCACAGCTTGCAGACGGGTCCGGTATAACGAGCCATTTTTTGTTCGATCCTCAGACGCGGCGCTTCTTCGGCGGCCGACACCCGTTGTGCGGCAGCGGAGTCACGTCCGTGATGGACTTGATGAAGAGGCCCGAGGCGGCCAACGCCTGAATGGCCGACTCCCGCCCCGACCCGGGACCCTGGACGCGGACGTCCACGCGCTTCACTCCGAGGCCCACGGCCTCCCGGCCCGCCTGCTCCGCCGCGACCGTAGCCGCGAAGGGAGTGGACTTCTTGGAGCCCTTGAAGCCTGCCTTGCCGGCGCTGGACCAGACCACGGCGTTACCCGCCCGGTCGGTGATGGTGATGAGCGTGTTGTTGAACGTCGCCTGGATGTGCGCGACGCCTTCGGCCTCGACGACTTTCTTCGTTCGCTTCGTACGGGTCTTGGGCTTGGCCACGATGTCCTTACCTGATCCTGGTCACCTACAACGCGGATGCGGCGAGCCGGAGCCGTGGCGTCCGGGAACCGCCGCATCGTGTCCGGGGAGGCTCTTCCTCCTGGGCACCACGTTACTTCTTCGTCGCCTTCTTCTTGCCTGCGATGGCCCGACGGGGCCCCTTCTTCGTGCGGGCGTTGGTATGCGTCCGCTGGCCCCTCACGGGAAGCCCACGCCGGTGACGTAGACCCCGGTAGCAGCCGATGTCCATGAGCCGCTTGATGTTCATGGACACCTCGGTACGCAGGGCACCCTCAACCTTCAGGTTGCTCTCGATGGCCTTTCGAAGGCGGTTCACGTCGTCATCGGAGAGGTCCTGGGTCCTCCGGTCCGGATCCACGCCACAGATGTCGAGGATCTCCCCGGCCCGGGTGCGTCCGATGCCGTAGATGTACGTCAGAGCGATCTCGATGCGCTTCCCGCGGGGAAGATCGACGCCGGCGATGCGTGCCATGACCTACCTCACCCCTGACGCTGCTTGTGTTTTGGATTACGGCTGCAGATGATCCGCACCACCCCTCGGCGGCGGATCACCTTGCAGTGCTCGCAGATCGGTTTGACGCTGCTTCGGACCTTCACGGTACGTTCTCCGCAATTCGTTTGTGGCAGAGCTTTGTAGTATAACTACGCCCCCGGAGTGCTTCAAGCGCCCTCGGCGACCACCTCCGCCGCCCGCGGGACCTCGGTCAGAACCCTGGGGCCATTGCCGGTGATGGCCACCGTATGCTCGAAGTGGGCCGAGAGCGCCCGGTCTGCCGTCACGACCGTCCAGCCGTCTTCGAGGGTGCGGATCTCCGGCGTTCCCGCCGAAAGCATGGGCTCGATCGCCAGGACCATGCCCTCCCGAAGGAGCGGGCCGTGACCGGGACGACCGATATTCGGGACCTGGGGCTCCTCGTGGACCTGCCGTCCCACGCCGTGCCCCACGAGATCCCGGATGATGGCGAAGTCCGTGCCATCCACCGTGGTCATCACGGCGGCGCCGATATCGCCGACGTGATTCCCCCGGGTGACCGCATCGATTGCTCGGTACAGCGCCCTCTCCGTCACGTCCAGCAGGGCGGCCGTCTCGTCGGAGACCTCCCCCACCGGATAGGTCCACGCCGAATCTGAGCACCACCCGTCCAGCCGGACGCCCACGTCGATGGAGACGATATCGCCCTCCCGGAGGCGGCGGTCGCCGGCGGGAATCCCGTGCACGACCTCTTCGTTGACCGAGATGCACACGCTTCCCGGAAATCCGTACAGCCCCTTGAACGCGGGTGTCGCCCCCTCGTGGCCGTGGATGAACTCGTCGCAGAAGGCATCCAGGTGCCCCGTGCTCGCACCCGGGGCAACCTCTGCCCGAAGCGCGTCGAGAAGATCGGCGATGATGGCGCCACCACGCGCGATGGTATCGATCTCCTCGGGGGTGCGCAGGTGGATCACGGCTCAGCCCTCGCCGACAGCGGCCCGGAAGCTCGCGTTGACGTCGGCCACGGATCGCGTGGCATCGACGCGGGACATCCGTGCCGGCGAGTCCTCGTACCAGGCGATGAGGGGCGCGGTCTCCCGTCGGTACACCCGGAGCCGGCGGCGCACGGTCTCCGGCTCGTCGTCGGGGCGCTGCATCAGCTCGCCTCCGCAGCGATCGCAGATGCCTTCCTCCTCGGCCGGAGTGAAGTGCACGTTGAACACACCCCCGCAGTCCGGGCAGCTCCGACGTCCCGATAGCCGCTTCACGAGCTCCTCATCCCCCGCCTCGAACACCACCACCTGGTCCACTCTCCTCGACGCCTCCGCCAGGACTCCCTCGAGCCCCTCGGCCTGGGTAGTGGTCCGGGGGAAGCCGTCGAAGAGAATTCCCGCCTCGGGGGCGATGCCCCCCAGGTGCTCGCGGACGAGGTCGAGGATCAGCGGATCGGGAACGAGCTCGCCGGCGTCCATGAAATCCTGGGCCTGGCGACCCAGATCGGTCCCCTCTCTGCGGGCCGCTCTCAGAAGGTCACCCGTGGAAACGTGCTCCCATCCCACGGAGTCGGCCAGGCGAACCGCCTGAGTGCCTTTCCCCACCCCTGGGGGGCCCAACAGAATCACGACCATGACGATCGGCGGGCGGCGCTACATGTAGCGCTGCCGCCCCCTCATCTTGACCCGGCCCTTCTTCATGAACCCGTCATAGTGGCGCAGCAGGAGCAGCTGCTGTGCCTGTTGGACCGTGTCCAAGCCCACACCCACTACGATGAGCAGGCTGGTGCCCCCGAAGAAGAAGGTCTGGATGTTGAAGATGTCGAAGATCCAGAAGGGCACGAGGGCGATGATGGCCAGGTAGATCGACCCCGGTAGGGTGACCCGCGTCAGGACCCGGTCGATGTACTCCGCCGTCCGCGCACCAGGCTTCACTCCCGGTACGAAGGCGCCCTGCTTCTTCAGGTTCTCGGCCAGATCGATGGGGTTGAAGATGATGGCCGTATAGAAGTAGGTGAAGAACAGAATGAGCAGACCGTACGTGATGTAGTAGAACCAGGTCTGCGGCTGGAAGATCGCCGCCAGCGACTGGAGCCAGGGCCAGGGCGCGAAGGCCGCGGCCGTGCCCGGAACCACGATGAACGACTGGGCGAAGATGATGGGCATCACCCCGGCAGAGTTGACTCTCAGCGGGACGAAGCTCTTCTGACCCTCCCGGATCCTACCCCGTCCCACCACCTTCCGCGGAATCTGCACGGGGATCTTGCGAGCGGCCATGGTCATGGCCACCACGCCGGCGCTCACACCGACCACCACGCCGAGAAGCGCGACCAGGGAGAAGGCCCCGATCTCACCCAGCATGAACGCCTCCCAGGTCCGCCCCACGGCGGCCGGGAAGGACTCGATGATGGAGAAGAAGATCAGGAGGCTCATCCCGTTGCCGATCCCCCGCTCCGTGATCTGCTCACCCAGCCACATCACGAAGACGGCCCCGACGGTCAGCGCCAGCACGGTGGTGAAGACGAAGAGGAAGCCGGGGGTGCGCACGGCGCCCGGGATCGCCTGCAGGAACGCCGCGTAGCCGTAGGCCTGGGCACCGGCCAGGAAGATGGTGGTGTACCGGGTCCACTGGGTGAGCTTCTTCCGACCCTCCTCCCCCTCCTTCTGCATCTTCTCGATGGTGGGGAAGACGGCGGCCAGCAGCTGGAACATGATGCTGGCCGAGATATACGGCATGATGCCCAGCGCGAAGATGGTGGCCCTCGAGAGGCCACCACCGACGAACATGTCGTAGATCCCGAAGAAGGTGTTCTGGAGCGCGCCGAATTGCTGCCTCAGCACCCCCACGTCCAGGCTCGGCACCGTGATGTGGGCACCGATCCTGTACACGAGGAGAATGAACAAGGTGAAGAGGATCTTCTCCTTGAGCTCCGGAACCCGGAACAGGTTGGCAACTGGATTGGACATGGTCAGTCCGTCTTTGCGGAGCCCAGGACGCTCGTCGTTCCTCCGGCGCCCTCGATCTTCTCCTTCGCGGTCTTGCTGAAGGCGTGCGCCTCCACGGAGAGCGCCTTCCCGATATCTCCCTGGCCCAGGATCTTGACCGGCTTGCGAACGGATCCGATGAGCCCGGCCTCCTTGAGGCTCGAGACGGTCACGGTCCCCTCCAGACGGTCCAGATCCCGGACGTTCACCACCTGGTATTCCACCCGGTTGATGTTCGTGAACCCACGCTTGGGAATCCGCCGGTGCAAGGGCATCTGTCCACCTTCGAATCGTGGAGAGATGCTCCCGCCCGACCGGGCCTTCTGGCCCTTCTCCCCGCGGCCCGAGGTCTTGCCCCGCCCGGAGCCCGGACCTCGCCCGACGCGCTTCCTCTTGCGGTGGGAGCCCCCCGAGGGGCTCAGATCGTGAAGCTCAGCCATGACACTCTACTCTTCGATCTCACGCACGGTGACCATGTGCGGAATCTGGTTGACCATGCCCCTGATGGCGGGCGTATCGTCGTGAATCACGCTCGTCTGGTTCTTCTTCAGACCCAGGGCCCGGAGCGTGCGCCGCTGCCTCTCCTGGCGCCCGCTGACGCTGCGGACCTGGGTGATCTCGATCCGGCCGACCTTCTTCTTCTTAGCCACGGCGCACCCCCAGGGCCTCGAGGGGGACCCCCCTCTCCTCAGCGGCCTGCTCGGCGGACACGAGCTCGGTCAAGCCCTGCATGGTGGCGCGCACCACGTTGATGGGGTTGTTCGTCCCGAGGCTCTTGGTGAGGACGTCCTTCACCCCGGCGGCCTCGAGGACGGCACGCACCGGGCCGCCGGCGATCACGCCGGTTCCGGGGGCCGCCGGACGGAGCAGAACCCGCCCGGCTCCCCATTGGCCCACGATCTCGTGGGGAAGGGTGCCGTTCTCGATCGGGATCTTCTTCATGTCCCGCTTCGCCCGCTCGAACGCCTTGCGGATGGCCTCGGCCACCTCGTTCGCCTTGGCCAGCGCGACGCCGACGTTCCCCTTCTGATCCCCCACGGACACGAGGGCGGAGAACGAGAAGCGCCGGCCGCCCTTGACCACCTTCGCCACGCGATTGATGAAGATCACGTTCTCGACGAGATCGCTCGGCTCACGCCCCCGTCGCTCCTGTTTCTTGCTATCCCTGGCCATCAGAACTCCAGACCTCCCTTACGCGCGCCATCGGCAAAGGCCTTGACCCGACCGTGGTACCGGTACCCACCCCGATCGAAGACCACGGCTGAGATCCCCTGGGCGGTCGCCTTCTCGGCCAGCAGCTTGCCAGCAGCGAACGCCTGCTCCACCCGGCGATTGGACCCCTCGGGCTCGAAGGCCTTCAGGGACTCACTCATGGTGGAAAGGCCCAGGAGCGTGCGACCCGCGTCGTCATCGACGAGCTGCCCCTCGATGTTCTTCAGTGAGCGGAACACTGCCAGGCGCGGTCGCTCGGCCGTCCCCTGCACCTTGTTTCTCACCCGGTGGTGCCGCCGCCGACGCTGGAGCGCGCGGCTTCTACGCAACTTGCTCTGCTTGATCATCCCTTAGGCTCCAGCCGTCTTTCCGGCCTTGCGCCGGACGTGTTCGCCCTGGTATCGGACACCCTTGCCCTTGTAGGGCTCCGGTGGTCGGAAGCTCCTGATCTCCGCGGCCGTCTGGCCCACCTTCTGCTTGTCCGCACCCGAGACGACGATGGTCGTCTGGTTGGGACACTCCAGGCTGACTCCCTCCACCGGCTCGTATTCGATGGGGTGGGAGAAGCCGAGGTTGAGAACGATACCCTTGCCCTTCGCGTCGGCGCGGTAACCCACACCCACGATCTCCAACGTCTTCGAGAACCCCTCCGACACGCCCTGGACCATGTTGGACACGAGGGACCGCGTCAGCCCGTGCAGGGCCCGGTGTTGCTTCTGGTCCGTGGGACGCTCCACCCGGATCTCTCCGTCGTCGACGACCACCTTCATGTCCTGGTGGACGTCGAGAGCGAGCTCACCCTTGGGTCCCTTGACCGTGAGGTGCCGCTCGGACTGTCCGACCTCGACCCCCTTGGGGATCGGCACCGGCATCTTACCAATTCTGGACATCGTCTCCCCCTACCAGACCACGGCCATGAGCTCGCCACCGACGCCCTGCTCGCGGGCCCCGCGGTCGGAGAGCACGCCGAGCGAGGTGGACAGGATGGCCATGCCGAGGCCGTTGCGGACCCTCGGAATGTCCCCCGCACCCACGTAGTGCCGCCGCCCGGGGCGGGACACACGCTCGAGGTGCCGGATGACCGGCGATTCCTCATGGTACTTCAGGTAGATCCTGAGAACACCGTGCTTCCCGTCCTCGAGCACCTTGTGAGCGTGCACGAAGTGGTTCTCGGTGAGGATCTTCGCGATCTCGATCTTCAGCTTTGACACGGGCATGTCCACCCACTTGTGGCCCGCCATCCCGGCGTTCCTGATGCGGGTGAGCATGTCCGCGATGGGATCGGTCATCATCTCGGTCTACGTCCCCTTACCAGCTCGACTTACGCACTCCGGGGATCTCCCCTCGGAGCGACATCTCACGGAAGCAGATCCGGCAGATGCCGAATTTCCGGATGAAGGCGCGTGGACGCCCGCACCGCTGGCACCGGTTCCGCTGGCGCACGCCGAACTTCGGCTTGCGCTTGGACTTCTCGATGAGCGCTTTCTTGGCCATTCAGAGCTCTCTCTGGTTCCTAGGTATGTTCCTCAGGCCCCGACGCCGATCTGAACCGGCACCTGCCCACGGAAGGGGAATCCCATCTCGCGGAGCAGCGCGAAAGCCTCGTCGTCTTTGTCGGTGGACGTCACCACGGTGATGTCCATGCCGTGGATCTTGTGCACCCGGTCGTAGTCGATCTCCGGGAAGATGATCTGCTCGCGGACGCCCATGGTGAAGTTTCCTCGCCCGTCGAACGATCGAGTGTTCAATCCCCGGAAGTCGCGGACACGCGGAATGGCCGTGGCGATCAGGCGATCGAGGAAGTACCACATCCGCTCGTTCCTCAGCGTGACGGACACCCCCACGGGCATTCCTTCACGCAGAGAGAAGTTCGAGATGGACTTCCGCGCCCGGTTCACCACCGGCCGCTGACCGGTGATGGTGGCGAGCTCGTCGACGATGCTGTTGAGGAGCTTCGGCTCCTTGGACGCCTCACCCACCCCCACGTTCACCACGACCTTCTGGATGCGGGGGATCCGATGAGGGTTGTCGAAGCCGAACTCCTCTTGGAGCTTCGCCCGCACCTGGGTCTCGTAGTGGTTCTTAAGCCTTGGTTCCATTTCGGTCTACCTGCGCCTCAATGAGGCTTGGGGATCGGGTTCCCGGACTTCACCGAGATCCGTTCCTTCGTGCCGTCCTCTTCGATCCGGATCCTCACCCTGCTGGACTCTTCCGTCTCCGGATCCACGAGCATGACGTTGGAGATGTGGATGGGGGCCTCGAACGTGATGATGCCACCATCGGGGTCGTCCTGGCTGGGCCGCGTGTGGCGCTTGCGCATGTTCACGCCTTCCACCCGGACCCTGTCGGAGTCCTTCAACACCTCCAGGACCGTGCCCTCCATGTCCCGATGGTTCCCGCGGATCACCCGGACCCGGTCTCCTTTCATGACCTTGTGCTTCGCCGCACCCATCAGAGCACCTCAGGCGCCAGGGAAACGATCTTCATGTACCTCTTTTCTCGCAGCTCCCGGCCCACGGGGCCGAAGATCCGCGTCCCGCGAGGCTCTCCCTGCGGGTTGATGATCACCGCCGCGTTGTCGTCGAAGCGGATGTACGTCCCGTCACGCCGCCGGGTCTCCTTTGCCGTACGGACGACGACGGCCTGGACCACGTCCCCCTTCTTGATCCCGGCGTTGGGGATGGCGTCCTTGACCGTGGCCACCACGACATCCCCCACGCCCGCGTAGCGGCGCCGCGATCCGCCGAGCACCCGGATGCACAGTGCCGTCTTGGCCCCGGTGTTGTCGGCAATCCGGAGGATCGACTCCTGCTGGATCATCTCGGTCTCCGAAAGTCTATCGGGTCAGGCGGGGCGGTCGATCAGATCGACCACCCGCCACCTCTTGGTCTTCGATAAAGGGCGCGTCTCCATGACCCGCACCACGTCTCCGACCTGGTACTCGTTGTTCTCGTCGTGGGCGTGATACCGCTTCGTGCGGCTCACCCCCTTCCCGTACAGCGGGTGGGCGAAGCGCCGCTCCACCTGGACGGTGACCGTCTTGTCGGACTTGTCGCTGACGACCACCCCGATCCGCGACTTCCGACCGTTGCGGCCGGTCTCGTCCTTCTCCGCGCTCTGGGCGTCCGGAGTGGCCTCCACGGCCTCTTCGTTCTGAACCTGTGTCTCGGTCATGGTCTGCCTGATCACCCGTTCTGGGCGAGCTCTCGCTCGCGAAGAACCGTCTTGAGGCGAGCGATGTCCCGCCGGATCGTACGCACGAGGCTGGAGTTCTCGAGCTCCATCATCGAACCCTGAAAGCGGAGCTTGAACTGCTCCTCCTTGAGCTCCTTGAGACGCGCCTCGATCTCCGTGTTGTCCCAATCGCGAATGTCTTCGGCCTTCATCATCCTCTCCTACAGCTGCCGCTCGCGGACGACGAACCGGCACTTGATGGGGAGCTTCGCGGCGGCCAGCTCCATGGCCCTCTGGGCCACGGTCTCCGGCACGCCCTCGAGCTCGAACATGATGCGGCCCGGCTTCACCACGGCGACCCAGCTTTCCGGGTTGCCTTTCCCCTTGCCCATGCGGGTCTCCGCGGGCTTCTGCGTGATGGGCTTGTCGGGGAAGATGCGGATCCAGACCTTGCCGCCTCGCTTGATGTGGCGGGTCATGGCGACACGGGCGGACTCGATCTGGCGATTCGTGATCCACGTCGGCTCTGTGGCCTGGAGGCCGTACTCACCGAACGAGACCTTGTTGCCCCGGTTGGCTTTGCCCCGCATCCGGCCCTTGTGGGTCTTGCGATGTTTGACCCTCTTCGGCGCTAGCATCGTCGATTCCTCTGTTCAGCAGATCAGGCGCCCGTCGAGTACGTGCGGCCACGCCGCTCGTCCACGACCTCACCCTTGAAGACCCAGCACTTCACGCCGATGGCACCGTAGGTGGTGAAGGCGTGGAGCTGCGCGTAGTCGATGTCGGCGCGAAGGGTGTGGAGCGGCACGCGACCCTCGTTGTACCCCTCGGTTCGGGCGATCTCAGCCCCGCCCAGACGGCCGGAGCACTGGATCTTGATCCCCTCGGCCCCCGCGCGCATGGCGGACTGCACCGCACGCTTCATGGCGCGACGGAACGAGATCCGCTGCCGGAGCTGGTGGGCCACGTTCTCGGCGACCAGGTAGGCCTGGATCTCCGGCCGCTTGATCTCCTCGACGTTCACCGAGATCTCGGCATTGGTGAGCACCGCCAGCTCATCACGGAGCTTGTCCACCTCGGCGCCGCGCTTGCCGATCACGACACCGGGACGGGCCGTGTGGAGGGTCACCACGATCTTGCTCGGCTTCCGCTCGATGTCCACATCCGCCAGGGCCGCGTGGGAGAGCCTCCGCCGGAGATACTGGCGGATCGTCTCGTCCTCCTTGAGCAGGCGGGGGAAGTCCCGCTCGGCGTACCAGCGCGACTTCCAGTCCTTGACGATCCCGAGTCGGAATCCGTGGGGGTGTGTCTTCTGTCCCATTCCTAGTCCGTCCGATGCGCGCGCCGTCAGGCGCCCTTGGTGTCCACCACTACGGTGATGTGACTCGTGCGACGACGACGGGGAGCCGCCCTTCCCTGGGCGGCGGCGCGCCACCGCCGGAGGGTCGGTCCCTCGTCCACGAAGACCTCGCGGATGAACAGCTCGTCCACGTCCAACGTCTGGTCCTCGTTCATTGCCTTTTCCTGGGCATTCGCCACGGCGGAGCGGAGAGTCTTACCCACCGGCTCGGCCGCGTTCTTCTTCGAGAACTGGAGAATGGCGTAGGCCTCGTTCACCGACCTGCCCCGAATCTGGTCCACCACGAGTCGGACCTTGCGGGGACTCATCCTGACGTGCCGGGCAATCGCTCTCGATTCCATGTCAGACCTCAACGCTTCGACCGCTTGTCGGCAAGCTTGCCACCGTGCCCACGGAAGAGTCGGGTGGGGGCGAACTCGCCGAGCTTGTGGCCCACCATGTTCTCCGTGATGTACACGGGGATGAACTTGTTCCCGTTGTGAACGGCCACGGTGTGCCCGACGAACTCCGGCGAGATCGTCGACGCACGCGCCCAGGTCCTTATGACCTTCCTTTCCCCGCGGGAGTTCATCATCTCCACCCGCTGTAGGAGCCGCTCATCGATGTAGGGGCCTTTCTTGACGCTCCGTGGCATGTCCTGACCTCAGTTCGAGCCAATCCGGGCGAGACGCTACTTCGTCGCCTTCCCGCGACGGCGTCCTCGCACGATGTACTTGTTGGAATCCTTCTTCTTGTTCCGGGTCTTCTTGCCCTCCGGCTTTCCCCAGGGCGACACCGGAGGACGCCCGCCCGAGGCGCGCCCCTCGCCACCCCCCAGAGGATGATCCACCGGGTTCATGGCCACACCGCGAACCTTGGGCCGACGCCCACGCCACCGGTTCGCACCGGCCTTGCCCACTGAGGTGAGCTCATGATCGGCGTTCCCGACCTCGCCGATGGTGGCCATGCAATCACGCCGGACGCGTCGCACCTCCGTGGAAGGGAGCCGCAGCGTAACGTAGTCGCCTTCCTTGGCCATGACCTGGACGCCGGCGCCTGCCGAGCGCGCCATCTGACCACCCTTCTTCGGCTTGAGCTCGACGTTGTGGACCGTGGTGCCCAGCGGGATGAGCTCCAGCGGGAGAGCCGAGCCCACGCGGACATCCGCGTCGGGTCCGGCCATGACGGTGTCCCCCACCTGGAGGCCGCGGGGGTGCACGATGTACCGCTTCTCGCCATCCGCATAGTGGATGAGGGCGATGTTCGCGGAGCGGTTGGGATCGTACTCGATCTCCTTCACAATCCCGGGCACTCCGATCTTGTCCCGTTTGAAGTCGATCCGGCGATAGTGTCTCTTGTGCCTTCCCCCGCGCCGTCGGACCGTGATCCGGCCGTGGTGGTTCCGCCCGCCTTTCGAGCCGAGGGATTCGGTCAACGACTTCTCCGGGCCCTTCCGCGTGATGACCTCGTTCTGAAGCGTGGAGCGGAAGCGCTGTCCCGGTGTTACCGGCTTGAATTTCTTGATGCCCATGGTCAACCGACCTCGTAAAGCTCGATGTGGTCACCCTCGGCAAGCTGCACCACGGCCTTCTTGAACGACGGGCGCCGTCCCTTGCTCCAGTTCTGGGCCATCCGGCCGAGGAAGGAGCGGCGTGCCTTTCCGGGGTAGCGCATGGTCCGTACGTCCTTCACGGTAACGTCCCAGAGACGCTCGACGGCCTCACCGATCTCTATCTTGTTGGCGTCCCGCGAGACGATGAAGGTGTAAAGGCTCAACGTCTCCATCTGCTCGGACGTCTTCTCGGTCACCACCGGCGAGATGATGATGTCGTGTGCCTCACGCATCGTCGGCCTCCTCCGTCTCCGGCGCCTCGTCCGCGCCCATCTTCTCGATAGCGCTGCGCTCGATGACCACGGTGCTGGCCCACAGGAGGTCGTAGGCGGATTCTTCCCCGAAGGGCAGGACCGAGACGTTCTGGAGGTTCCTGGCCGACAGATAGACGTTCGGGTTCATGCCGTCGGTGAGGATCAGCACCTTGCCATCCACCTCCATGGAGCCCAGGAGACCGCGGAGATCCCGCGTCTTCGGCTGTTCCATGGCGGGCACGTCCAGAAGCACCACCCGGTCGTTCTCGGCGCGGTCGTTCAGCGCGGACCTCCGGGCCAACACCTTCACCTTCTTCGGGACCCGCTGCCGCCAGGAACGGGGTATCGGAGGGAAGGCGACGCCGCCTCCTTCCCACTGGGCGGCACGGATGGTTCCCTGACGCGCCCGTCCCGTCCCCTTCTGTCGCCAGGGCTTTCTCGAGCCCCCGGCTACCTCGCTACGGCTCTTCGCCGCGCCGGTGCCCTGCCGCTGGTTCGAGAGGTGCGCCTTCACCACCTGGTGCAGGACGCCCTCGTTCACGACGCCGTCGAAGAGGGTGTCGGGCAGCGCCCGCGCCCTTCCCTTCTTGCCGTCGGCCTTGTAGTAGCGCGCCTTATACATGGCTCACTTGGAGATCAGGACGTAACCATCACGGGCGCCGGGAATGCCGCCCTTCACGAACAGCAGGTTCCGCTCACCGTCCACCCGCACGATCTGCAGGTTGCGAACGGTGGTGCGGGTCCCGCCCATGCGCCCGGGGAGCTTCTTCCCCTTGATGACGCGAGAGGGGTCCGTACCTGGACCCATGGAGCCCGGGTTGCGGGCCCCCGGATGACCATGGCCACCCGGGCGCCCCGCGAAGCCGTGGCGCTTGACCACACCCTGGAACCCGCGTCCCTTCGAGTTGCCGGTGACCTTCACGCGGTCTCCAGGCTCGAACTGCTCGACGGTGAGGCTCTGCCCCACGTCGTAGTCCTCTCCGTCCTTCAGGGGGAACTCGCGCAGGATCCTCGGCGCCGCTTCCAGGGCCGCCTTTACCGCGTGGCCCATCTCGGCACGCGTGGTGCGCTTGGCCTTGCGGGCTCCGAATCCCAGCTGGACCCCACGGTAGCCACCGTTCCCCTCCTGTCGTGTCACCTGAACGACGGGACACGGACCGGCCTCGATGACGGTGACGGGCACCTGCACCCCCTCGTCATCGAAGATCCGCGTCATGCCGATCTTCCTTCCGATCAATCCGGGCATTCCGGAGTCCTCCGTCAGTCGACCTTGATCTCAACGTCGACACCCGCCGGCAGATCCAGCTTGGTCAACGCATCGATCGTCTGAGGGCGGCTGTCCACGATATCGATGAGCCGCTTGTGGGTGCGAAGCTCGAACTGCTCCCGACTCTTCTTGTCCACGTGCGGCGAGCGAAGCACCGTCCAGCGCTGACGCCGGGTGGGCAGGGGTATGGGCCCCCTGACCGATGCGCCAGTCTTCTGCGCGGTCCGCACGATGTCTGCGGCAGTCTGGTCGACCACCCAGTGGTCGAACGCCTTCAGTCGAATTCGAATTCTCTCAGCCATTCTGGCCCTCTGGTTGGGTATTGGGCCCCGTGGGCCCGTTCCCCGCTCTTGCTCGGCCGTTCGGCCGCAGGTCCCTTGTTTCTTCTATCTCGCTCCGCTTGCCTCACTCTGCTGCTACTCGCAGCAGAGCCTCGCCGGAGCGAGGAACGGGCCCGCGGGGCTCAACCGTCCTCTTGCTACCTACTCGATGATCTCGGTGACGACGCCGGCGCCCACCGTGCGACCGCCCTCCCGGATCGCGAACCGAAGCTCCGGGTCCATCGCGATCGGCGTGATCAGCTCCACTTCCATCTG
>JBDHGI010000080.1:0-23041 GCA_039589955.1 Gemmatimonadota bacterium
GGAGCTGCACGACGAGGGGGCGACGATCTGCATGGTGACGCACGATCCGAGGTACGCGCACATGGCGGATCGGAGCATCCACCTCTTCGACGGCCAGGTCGTCAGCGAGGACGACGCGCGCAAGGCCCAGGAGCTCGAGCAGGCCGGCTTCGACGTCAGCTGAGCCGGGAGTATCTGCGGGTCCGGTCGCCGGGAAGAAGGGTGGATGGGGCGGACGTGATGCGAGCCCGGACGATCGGACCTGATTCGGGGGCGGCCATCGGGTGTGGTGGCCGTCCCCGAAGACGTTGGGGGGTTCGGTGACGGGAAGAACGGGAGGATAGCGAAGGCATGGTGCTGCAAAACCTGCGATATGCCCTGCGGACGTTGATGCGCTCGCCAGGCTTCACCGTTGTGGTGGTTCTGACCCTCGGACTCGGGATCGGCGCCAACACGGCCGTCTTCAGCGTGGTGGACGGAGTCCTCCTCGAGCGGCTTCCCTTCGACGAGCCCGACGATCTCGTGACCCTGTGGCTCGACGTCTCGCGCCAGGGCGGCCCGGTCCGGGAGTGGTTCAACTACGCCACCTTCGAGGATGTCCGTGATGAGCCGGGCCTTCTTCAGGCCGGCGCCGTCTGGGGGGATTGGCAGCCCACCCTCACAGGTGTGGGCGAAGCGGAGGTGCTGGTGGCCGCGGAAGTGAGCCACGCGATGTTCTCCGCCGTCCTCCGGGTCATGCCCGAGGTGGGGCGGACCTTCATCCCCGCCGACGACGTGGAGGGTGCCCCCGGGGTCGTGATGCTTTCCCACCGCCTCTGGGCGAGCCACTTCGGCCGGGATCCGTCGATCGTCGGACGCGCCCTGTCCCTCTCCGAGGTTCCCTACACGGTCATCGGAGTCATGCCGGAGGGGTTCCGTCCTCCCTTCGCGCAGGAAGCCGCCCTGTGGCGCGCTCTGGGCCCGAGCTCGACGCTCGGATGCGCGCGGGGGTGCTTCGGCACCCGCATGATCGGCCGGTTGGGCCAGGGTGTGACCCTGGAGCGTGCGCAGGCCCAGGCCACGGCCCTGGCGACCCGCTTGGAGGAGTCCTTTCCGGAAACGAACACCAGCATGGGGATCGCGGTCTTCGGCCTCCGGGAGGACCTGACCCGCAACTCGGCGCGGGGGCTCTGGGTCCTGTTGGGAGCGGTGGGTTTCGTGCTCCTCATCGCGTGCACCAACATCGCGAACCTCCTCCTGGCCCGCGGCGCGGCCCGGCGGGGGGAGATCGCCGTGCGGATCGCCCTGGGTGCGGAACGTGGCTCCATCGTGGGCCAGCTCCTCACGGAGAGCCTCGTGCTGGCGGCCCTCGGGGGGGTAGTGGGTATCACGCTGACTGCCTGGGGCACCGAGGCGCTCCTCGGTCTCGCCCCGGAGGGAGTGGTGCCCCGCATCGATCAGGTGGACCTGGACGGACGCGTCTTCGCCTTCACGGGCCTGTTGACCCTCGCGACGGGCTTCCTCTTCGGTCTCCTGCCGGCGTGGAGGACGGGTGGGGACGGCGGGAGCGGGGCGCTGCGGGCCGGCCTCGCCGGGAAAGGACCTGGTGCGGCGCTCCGCAGGGGGCTCGTCATCACACAGGTGGCCCTCGCGCTGGTCCTCCTGGTCGGGTCGGGGCTGATGGTCCGGTCCTTCCAGCGCCTCAACTCCGCGGAGCTCGGCTTCGAGCCCGAGGGGGTGCTCACCATGTCGATGGCGCTCCCCGCCACTCGCTACTCGGACGGCGTTGCCCGGCGGGCCTACTACCGGGCCCTACTGGATCGCATCCGGAGCCTGCCGGGGGTGACGGCCGGGGGTGCGGTGGGCTCCCTGCCGCTGGCCGGGGCCGACTCGGACGCGAGCTTCCTGGTGGAGGGGGAGCCGCCTCCGACCCCGGGCGTCAGCCAGGCCGCGTGGGTGCGGCCCGTGACCGATGGATACTTCGAGGCCGTGGGTCTGGAGCTGATCGAGGGGCGGAGCTTCGCCGAGGGCGATGACGCGGACGCCGACGCGGTCATCATCATCAACCAGACCCTGGCGGACCGGTACTTCCCCGGCGGCGATGCCGTGGGACGCCGCATCGGCTTCGGAAGTCCCGAGCGGCCCAACTGGAGGAGGGTCGTCGGCGTCGCAGGCGACGTCCGGCACTTCGCCATCCGGAACGGCACGCGGCCCGCCGTCTATTTCCCGTACGGACAGGTCTCGTTCCCGGCAATGTCGGTGGCGGTGAGGACCGACGGGGACCCGATGGCCCTTCTCTCCTACCTCCGGAGGGCCGTCTCCGATCTCGATCCAGCGCTGGCTGCCACCCAGGTGCAGCCGCTCCAGGTCCTGGTGGACCGCACGCTCGCGCCCGAGCGCTTCGTGACCACGGTGCTCGGCTTCTTCGCGGTGGCGGCCATGCTCCTGGCGGCCCTCGGGATCCACGGGGTGATGTCCTATGGCGTCACGCGCCGGATGAGGGAGATGGGGATCCGCCTCGCTCTGGGGGCAGACGGGAAGCGGGTGCGCCATCTGGTGGTGCGTGGCGGCTTGCTGTTGGCGGGTGGCGGGATCGCCCTGGGCGTATTGGGTGCCCTGGCGCTCACCCGTGTGCTGGGGAGCCTGCTGTACGAGGTGGAGGCGACCGATCCTCTCACCTTCCTGTCGACGGCAGCTCTCGTCACAGGCGTGGCCGCGGTCGCCACCTGGCTTCCCGCTTGGAGGGCAGGACGCACCGACCCGGTCAACGTTCTCCGGGAGGAGTGAGGGTCGGCCCTGCCGCGCGCTCCACTGGGCCGGGCACGGCCGCCCTGGCACGTGCCGGTTTTCGGAGTAGGTTGTGTCTCGGTTGCCCGGCCATTGGAACCAGACGGGGTCGGGAACCGTCAGAAAGGAAGGGACGCGGAGGCGGCCCGTCCCGCCGCGACGGGCCCGGGGAAGAACAACGGACGGCCGAATGATCAAGCTCAGGAACGTAGAGAAGTCCTTCAAGACGGGGGCCGGTGAGACCTTCGTGCTCCGCCGCATCGACGCGGAGGTCCAGAAGGGAGAGTTCATCACGATCATGGGACCTTCCGGCGCCGGGAAGTCCACGCTCCTCTCCATCCTGGGGATGCTGGACGGGGACTGGCGGGGTGAGTACTACCTCATGGGTGAGCCGGTCCACGCGATGCGACCCAGGTCCCGAATCGAGCTGAACAAGCGGTACATCGGCTTCGTCTTCCAGCAGTACCATCTCCTGGATGACCTGACGGTGTACGAGAACCTCGAGATCCCCCTGTCCTACCGCAACGTGAAGCGGAAGGACCGGCAGGCCATTGTGGCGGACACCCTGGACCGCTTCCAGATCGTGGGCAAGAAGGATCTCTACCCGAGCCAGCTTTCGGGCGGGCAGCAGCAGCTGGTGGCGGTGGCGAGGGCCATCATCGCCGAGCCCGCGGTGATCCTCGCCGACGAGCCCACGGGGTCCCTCCATTCCAGCCAGGGGCGGATGATCATGGATCTCCTCAAGCAGCTGAACGTGGAGGGCACCACCATCATCCAGGTGACGCACAACGAGGCGTATGCGGCGTACGGGGATCGGATCGTCCAGCTCCGCGACGGCTGGATCGTCGAGGAGTAGGCTCCGGGCTCCACACCGATGGCCTCCCGCGTTCTCGTCGCCGACGACCAGGCCGATGTCCTGGAGGCCCTCCGCCTGCTGCTGAAGGGGGCCGGCTTCGAGATCCACACGCAGAGCTCCCCGGCCGGGGTGATCCACGCGGTGGAGCAAGGGGATTTCGACCTCGTCCTGATGGACCTCAACTACACCCGCGACACGACGTCGGGAAAGGAGGGTCTCGACCTGCTTTCGCGACTGCGGGAGCTGGAGCCCACGCTGCCGGTCGTGGTCATGACGGCCTGGGGCAGCGTGGAGGGAGCGGTGGAGGCGATGCGTCGGGGCGCCCGGGACTACATCGAGAAGCCGTGGGGCAACGAGCGTCTGCTCACGATGGTCCGCACCCAGGTGGAGCTGGGCAGGGCCCTGCGCAGGAGCCAAAGGCTCGAGGACGAGAACCGCCTGCTGAAGGGTGAGGGAGCGCCGGAGCTCATCGCCACCTCCCGAGCCATGCGGCCGGTCCTCGACATCATCGAGCGGGTGGGACCCTCCGACGCCAACGTCCTCATCGTCGGCGAGCACGGCACCGGCAAGGAGGTCGTGGCTCGCTGGCTCCACGCCGTGTCCGGGCGGGCGAAGAGCGCCCTCGTGGCGGTGAACGCGGGAGGATTCGGGGAAGGCGTGTTCGAGAGCGAGCTCTTCGGCCACGTGAAGGGTGCCTTTACCGACGCCAAGGTGGACCGGGTGGGCTGTTTCGAGCTCGCGAACGGGGGCACGCTGTTCCTGGACGAGATCGCCAACGTCCGGCACCAGCAGCAGGCGAAGCTCCTGCGGGTCCTCGAGACGGGCGAGATCCAGCGGGTCGGCTCCTCGAAGGTCCGCAAGGTCGACGTCCGGGTGCTTTCCGCCACCAACGCGAACCTCGGGGACCTGGTGGCCCAGGGGGAGTTCAGGGAGGACCTCCTGTATCGCCTGAACACGGTGGAGATCCAGCTGCCGCCCCTGAGGGACCGCAGGGAGGACGTGCCGCTGCTGGCCAAGCACTTCCTGGAGCTCAGCGCCAGGCACTACGGGCGGGAGCTGGAGGGCTTCAGCGATGCGGCGCTGGACGCCCTGATGCGTCACCCCTGGCCCGGCAACGTCCGGGAGCTCCAGCACGCCGTGGAGCGGTCCGTGCTCATGGCGAGAGGGAGCCGTATCGAGGCCGCCGACCTCGGCCTCCGTCGCCGCGGGGATGGCTCCGCGCTCATGGAGGAGCTCACGCTCGACGAGGCCGAGCGACTCCTCATCGAGAAGGCCCTGGAGCGGTACCAGGGGAACGTCAGCCGGGCGGCGGAGGCCCTCGGCCTGAGCCGGAGCGCCCTGTACCGACGTCTCCACCGCCACGACCTGGGCGGGTGAGGTGAGGAGGTTCTGGCGGGCTCTGGGTCACGACCGAAGGGTCCTTCTGCTCGCGGTGCTGGCCGGCCTGCCCGGCATCGCCGTTGCCCTGGGCTTCCTGTGGCTCGGGGACTTCTCGACTCGGCTCCAGTGGACGGCGACCGTGGCCCTGCTGGGCGTCTGGGGTGGGCTCACCGCGGCCGTGCGCGAGCAGGTCGTTCGGCCGCTGGGCACCCTGGCCAACATGCTGGCGGCGCTCCGGGAGGGGGACTTCTCCATCCGGGCTCGGGTGGGCCCGGGTGACGACCCTCTCTCGCTGACCTATCTGGAGGTCAATGCGCTGGAGGAGATCCTCCGGGAGCAGCGCCTGGGTGCCGTCGAGGCCACCGAGACCCTCCGCAAGGTGCTGGAGGAGATCGACGTCGCCGTCATGGCCTTCGGGCCCGACGAGACGCTGCGTATCGTGAATCGGGCAGGGGAGCGGCTGTTGGGCCAATCCGCCGATCGGCTCATCGGCAAGTCCGCCACCGACCTCAGGCTCGCCGAAGCGCTCCGCGGAGTGGCGCCCAGGACCCTCGAGGTCGCTTTCCCCGGCGGGACCGGACGGTGGGAGCTGCGTCGCTCCGTCGTGCGGCAGGAGGGGTATCCATCCGAGTCCTGTCTCACGAGATCAACAACTCCCTGGCCCCCATCATGTCCATCTCGGGCAGCCTGCAGAGCCTCATGGCCCAGGAGACGCAACCCGCTGAGCTGGACGACGATCTCCGCAGGGGCCTGGAGGTGATCTCCACCAGGGCCGAGGCCCTTGGGCGCTTCATGTCGGCCTACGCCAAGCTCGCCAGGCTGCCCGCGCCCGAGCTGGGCCCCGTGGATGTGCCTTCCCTGGTTCGCGGCGTCGCCCACCTGGAGACCCGGCTTTCCGTCGAGGTCGTGGAAGGCACGGCGGTCACCATCCAGGCCGACGCCGATCAGCTCGAGCAGGCGCTGATCAACATCGTCCGCAACGCCGTGGACGCCACCCTGGAGGACGGCGATGGCGGGGGCGTCACCATCCGTTGGCTCACGCGGGCCGGGAGGGTGCACATCCTCGTGGAGGACGGAGGACCGGGACTCGAGGAGACCGGCAACCTCTTCGTGCCCTTCTACACCACCAAGCCGGGCGGGTCGGGGATCGGGCTCGTGCTGTCCCGCCAGATCGCCGAGGGACACGGCGGCTCCCTGGTCCTCGAGAACCGTGAGGGCGGGCGGGGAGCCCGGGCCCGCCTCGTCCTGCCCGTGGATCTGCCCGTCTGATCTTCCGGTCGGGCGACGCAACCCTTGTCCCCGCCGTCGTGTCCCAAGGACGGAAGAGGGAGTCCAAGGCGATCAACGAGCTCTTCACTTGAACGAACTGGAACTGGTGGAACGGGCGCGAGACGGTGACGAGGTCGCCTTCCGGGCCCTCTACGAGGCGAGCGTCGAGCGGATCTTCCGGCTCACCTATCGCATGGCTGGCGAAGAGGATCTGGCCAGGGACTTCACGCAGGAGACCTTCCTGCGGGCCTGGCAGAGACTCGACCAGTTTCGCGGGGATGCGGCGTTCTCCACGTGGCTGCACTCGATTGCGGTATCCGTGTCCTTGAACGGACTTCGGAAGATCGATCGCCACCGCAAGCGGGAGAGGTCGCTGGAGGACGCCGCGCCGGTCGCCTCGGGGCCCCGGGGCTTGGACGAGCAGGCCCGGGATCGGCTCAGGGGGGCCGTGGACGATCTGCCGGAGATGTACAGGGTGGTGTTCCTCATGCACGACCTCGAGGGCTACAGCCACGGAGAGATCGCCCGCAGCCTGGGTGTCGCGGAGGGAACATCGAAGGCCCGGCTGTTCCGGGCCCGGAGGAGGCTCCGGGAGAGCCTCGGAGAGGCGATGCAGGAGTATGCCTGAGATGTCTGACGAACGTCGAGAGCCGTGGGTCGATCGGCTGCGGGAGGAGTACAACGTGCCGCCCGAGGCGCCGGTCGAGGAGATGTGGGCGGCCATCCGACCGGGGCTCGCGCCCCGCTCCCGGGACGTCGTACCCATTCAGGAGGCCCTGTCCCGGCGGGTGTACGCGAGCCGGCGCTCCCTCGGCTGGGTGGCTGCTGCTGCTGCTGCCCTGGTCCTGGGGATCGGGATCGGACGCGTGAGCGCGCCGGTGAACGTGCCGGTGAGCGCACCGGAGGGTGGCGTGGACGGGAGCCTGACCGTGGTGCGCGAGGCGTCCGTGGCCCGAGCCGCCGCCCTCGAGCACTTCGGGAGATCCGAATCCCTCCTGACCATGGTGCGGGCCGATGCCCGAAGCGGCGGCGTCGATCCGGACGTGCAGAGATGGGCTCGGGAGCTCCTCGCGGAAACCCGCCTCCTCATGGACCTGCCTCAGGCCGACGACGCGGCGGTCCGGGCGCTCCTGGAGGATCTGGAGCTGGTTCTGGCTCAGATCGTGGGCGGGGCCGAGGCGAGCGGTGACTCGTCCGGTGATCGATCGGAAATGGCGTTGGCCCTGGAGGGCCTCGAAAACAGAGACGTGCTTGCCCGGATCCAGGCGGTTCTGCCCGCCGGACCCGGGTTGGCCGGGACTTGACCAGGAGAGGGTGACGATGAGCGCGAGGAGAAGAGCGAACATGATGGCCGCGGCGGCGGTGGGCGTGACGGCCATCCTGGCAGGCGCGGGGGAGGTCCACGGCCAGGAACGGGGCGGCGTGGCCGATCTCATCGGGAAGCCCCTGCCCGAGCTGGCCGAGACGACGTTCCGCACGGTGGCTCCGGCGCCGTGGCCCCAGGAGAGCGCCGCCGCTCAGGCCTACGCCGAGGCGCGTGAGGCATTGAACGCCGGTCGGTACCGCGTGGCCGTGGAGCAGTTCGCAGCCCTGCGGGAGCGCTATCCCGCGTCCGGGTATGCCGCGGACTCCTACTACTGGCAGGCCTTCGCCCTGTACCGCGAGGGTGGTCAGACGTCCTACCGGCGGGCTCTCGATCTGCTGACTCAGCAGGGGTCCCAGCACCCCGGGGCCCGTACCCGGGCCGACGCGGAGGAGCTGACGGTGCGCATCGAGTCCCTCCTGGCGCGGAGGGGAGACGCGGCCGCGGCGGCGGAGATCACCCGCCGCGCCCAGGAGGACCCGTGCGGGGAGCAGGAGGCGGTACGCACCGCCGCCCTCAACGCCCTGCTGAACATGAATCCCGAGCGCGCCATGCCCATCCTGCGGGAAGTGCTGCAGAGGCGGGACGAGTGCTCGGTGGAGCTCCGGCGCCGCGCCGTGTTCCTGATCTCCCAGACCAGCACCGACGAATCGGTGGACCTCCTCCTCGACCTGGCCCATCGCAATCCGGACCCGGATCCCGAGGTGCGGGAGCAGGCCGTCTTCTGGCTCTCCCAGGTCAGGGGCGAGGAGGCTCTGGACGCCCTGGAGTCCATCCTCCAGGAGAGCGCGGAGCCCGAGGTGCAGGAGAGGGCCATCTTCGCCATCTCCCAGCACGGTAGCGATCGGGCTGCCGCCATCTTGCGGCGGTACGCCGAGCGACCCGACGCGCCGCGGGAGCTGCGGCAGCATGCCATCGTCTGGCTGGCTCAGTCCGGGACGGGGCAGGGAGACTACCTCATGTCCCTCTACGACCGGTTGGACGACGAGGAGCTGAAGGAGCAGGCTCTCTTCGGCATCGCCCAGACGGGAAGCGACGCGAGTCGCGCCTGGCTGATCCAGCGGGCCATGGATCCGGCCGAGTCCATAGAGGTGCGCAAGAACGCCCTCTTCTGGGCGGGCCAGATGGGGGCCCTCGGTATCGACGAGCTCCGGAGCCTCTACGAGACGTTGACGGACCCGGAGGTGCAGCAACAGGTGATCTTCGTCGCCGGTCAGAGTGGAGAAGCGGGGGCCGTGGATTTCCTCATGGACGTGGCTCGGGACGAGGAAGATCCGGAGCTCCGTGAGCAGGCCATCTTCTGGCTCGGCCAGAGCGACGACCCGCGCGTGGCCGAGTTCCTGTTGAGCCTCATCCGATGACCGCCGCTCGCGTGGGGTGGTGCGCGGCCCTACTGCTCGCCGGGGCGACCGCTGGCGGCGTCTCGGCCCAGGAGCTGGCCCGACGGGTGGCGGACCTGGAAGAGGGGACCGCGCGGGTGGCCTTTCCCGCGCGGCCGGAGGTGGAGATCTGCGACCAGGGCGTCCGGTGGGGGGATCGCCGCATGTGGTGGCATTCGCGACACGGGGAGGAGGAGGCGACGGGCTGCCGGAACGGTCCGGTGGAGGTGGAGCTCCACCTCCGCGACGGCAGGGTCCGCGACGTGGAGCTGATCCGAGATCTGGACGAGGCGACGCCGGGGGCGGTGGACCTGGGCACCGTGCCCGCGGAATCCGCTGTCGCGTACCTTCTCGACGTGGCTCGGGACGGTGCCGTCGGGGACAGGGCCGATGTCCTGTTCCCCACCGTCCTGGCCGACGTGGCCGACGTGTGGGTGGATCTGCTGGCCATGGCCCGAGAACCCGCCGTGGCGAGGCGAGTCCGCAAGTCCGCCCTGTTCTGGGTGGGGCAGGAGGCGGCGCGGGCCGTCACCGGGGGTCTGGCCGAAGTGGCACGGGACGAGGACGAGGAGCAGGACATCCGCGAGGCCGCCGTGTTCGCCCTGTCGCAGAGGCCCCCAGACGAGGGGATCCCCATCCTCATGGAGCTAGCCCGGACCGCGGAGGACGCCGGGACGAGGCGGTCGGCGCTTTTCTGGCTGGCCCAGTCCGAGGACGAGCGTGTGCCGGCGTTCTTCGAGGAGATCCTGCTGGGACGGGCCGGAGGCTGAGCGTCGCGCCGTAGGGCGCGGGTGGCCAGGGGACGGCTGCTTTATCTCGTGGCATCCGTCTGGACCGAGCATTACCTTGGAAATAAGTAGAGCGGGCAAGCCCCGCCCGCCGGTCCGAGGGGACTCGGCGGGTGGCTGGTAGCGGTCCATCCCCCCAACCCCGGACACTCTTGCACCAGCGGCCCATCAAGGTCCTCTTGGTCGAATCCGACCGAGAGCGTCTGGACGAGTTGCGCGGACAGCTAGGGGAGGTGCGAGCCGGCGCGGACATCGACGTGGAGTGGGCGGGGGAGCTGAACCAGGCGATGGCTCGCCTGGCGCGGGGTGGGGTCGACGCCGTGCTTCTCGACCTCGAGCTGCCCGACAGCCTCGGTCTGGTCACCTTCGAGCGCATGTTCGCCTTTGCGCCCGACGTTCCCATCATCGTGCTCACCGGCGTGAGCGACGAGAGTCTGGGCATCACCACGGTGCAGGGGGGCGCCCAGGACTATCTGGTCAAGGACGAGGTCACGCCCAGCCTGCTGGCGAGGGCGGTCCGCCACGCCATCGAGCGACATCAGCTGTTGTCGGCGCTGCGCTCCCTCTCTCTCATCGACGATCTCACGGGGCTGTACAATCGAAGAGGCTTCGCGGACCTGGGCGAGCAATACCTGAAGCTGGCCCGGCGAACGGCGCGAGGCGTCGCCATGGTCTTCGTGGATCTCGACCGGTTCAAGACCATCAACGACTCCCTGGGGCACCACGTCGGCGACCGCGCGCTCCAGAAGACGGCGGATATTCTGAGGGCCACGTTCCGGCGGTCGGACATCGTCGCGCGTCTTGGCGGTGACGAGTTCGCGGTCCTGGCCCTGGAGGCCTCCGGCGAGAGCGCGGAAGCCCTCATCGATCGATTGCGGGAGCGTTTCCGGGAGTTCAACGAGACGAGTCGCGAGCCCTACCGACTGACCGTGAGCATCGGCATGTCCAGACAGGACGGGGACGTCCTGGTCCGCCTCGATGACCTGCTGGCCGATGCGGATCGCGCCATGTACGACGAGAAGAGGGGCAAGCAGCGGTTGGCGATGGGAGGATGAGGGACGGATCCGACGAACCGGGGCCCGGGCGCCCGAAGGACGCTCCGGACGAGAAGGTGCATTGGCTCGTGCGGATCGCCGAGCGGGCCGGGCTCGAGGGCTTCGAGCGACCGAGGGTCGCTCCGGGGGCGCGCGCCCTGGACGTGTGGGCCGCGGTGGCGAAGGCGTACGGCCTCTCGGATGACCGCCTTGCCGGGCTCGTCGCGGACTACTTCCACCTTGGGCCTGCCGACATCGACGCGGCGAGCCCGAATGCCGCCCTGCTGGTGTCCGAGTCCACGGCCCGCAGACTTCATGTCTTTCCGCTGTTCGAGTCCGATCGCCACCTCATGGTGGCCACGTGCGACCCGACGGACGTCGAAGCGGAGCGCACGCTGGGATTCAGCACCGGGCGCCACGTGATCTTCGCGGTGGCTCCGCCCGGCGCCATCCAGATCGCCATCGACCGCCGCTTTCCTCCGGAGCCGGCGGAGGAGGCGCCTGCGGCCCTGGAGGGAGGCGACGAGCTCGTCCGTGTGGTGGACGGGCTCGGGCCCGAGACCATCACCGAGGACGACGCCGTCGCCACGCCGGTCATCGAGCTCACCAATGTCATCATCCGGGACGCCGTCGCGGCCGGTGCCGCCGAGATCCTCGTGGAGCCCGGGCCCCGCCTCGGGACGGTGCGCTTCCGGGTGGACGGGGTGCTCCGGGGGCACATGGACCTCCCCCTCGCCGCCACGAGTCGGGTGATCTCACGGTTCAAGGAGCTGTGCCGGCTGGACGTCGTCGATCACGAGCGGCCGCAGGAAGGGACTGCCAGAGTCCGCGTCCATGAACGCTGGTACGAGCTCGGTGTCTCCACGATGTCCACCCATGGGGTCGAGCGGTGCACGGTCCATGTCCGTGCGCCCGGAATCACGCTGACGCTGGACGATCTGGGCATCCCCTCACCGGAGCTTGAGAGGCTCAGGGGTCTCCTGGGGCACAGGGACGGCATCGTGGTCTTTGCCGGGCCAGAGGGATCGGGAAAGACGACTACGCTCTGTGCGGCCCTCCGCGAGCTCGCCGGTGGTACGGTCCACGTCATGTCCGTCGAGGACCCTGTCGAGTGCATGGTCGAGGGCGTCGCCCACGTGCGGGTGGACGCCATGAGGGGTGGCACCATGACCTCGGCGATCGAGTCGGCGCTCCGCAAGGATCCCGACGTCCTCTCCGTCGGGGAGATCCTGGACCAGGAGACTGCGCTCGCAGTGGCGCGTGCCACCGCAAGGGGACGCCTGGTCCTGTCGACCCTCCGCGCCGACGACGCCGTAGCCGCCGTCGGGGCGCTGGCCGGTCTGGGCCTGTCGCCCGACACCCTCGCCCGGACCCTGCATGGGGTGGTCGGCCAACGCCTGCTGAGGAGGGTGTGCCCCCATTGCGCCGAGCCCGTCCGCGGCCGCCTCACACCGGACGAGTGGCGGCTCACCGGGCGCCATGGGATCGAGCCCCTCGTGCGGGCCGTGGGTTGCCCCGCCTGCGGGTTCACGGGCTACCGGGGCAGGGTGCCGGCCATGGAGGTGATGGTGGTGGGCCCGAGGGTCAGACAGGCCGTCGAGCAGGACACCGGATGGGCGGTGGTGCACCGGGTCGCTGCCCAGGGTGGCATGAGGACCTTGCACGACGTGGGTGTCGCGTGGGTCGAGAAGGGCAAGACCACCCTGGTGGAAGTGGAGGCCCTCGGGGCGAGCGACACACGCCCGTTGGAGAGCGAGCTGGAGCTTCCCTGGACCCCCAGCCACCTATGAGGCCAGGTCGGGTCCACGGCTGAGGTGGACCGTTCGGCAGCTTCGGTGTGTGGACCTCCGTTCGACGCCGCGATTGACACTGCACCATGCCCTGAACAGCTTTACAGGCTGTTTTTCCCCAGGCCCCGGCCGGGGTCCCCTATCTACGCCGAACGAACGCGCCGGACATGTTCAAAACGGTCAGAGGCCGCCTCATCGCCATCCTCATCATGGCGGGTGTGGCAGGCTGGCAGCTGTACTCGCACGGGCTGAACCTGGGCCTGGACCTCCAGGGAGGCATGCACCTGGTCCTCGAGGTCGACGACCCGGACGGCACCATGACCACCGAGGCCAAGTCCGACATGATCGACCGGTTGGGCCGCATCATCCGGACCCGCATCGACGAGTTCGGCGTCGTGGAGCCCCTCGTCCAGAAGGTGGGCAGCGACCGGCTCATCGTGGAGCTCGCCGGCATCTCGGACGAGGAGCAGGCGAAGCGGGTCGTGCAGCGCAACGCCTTCCTGGAGTTCAAGCTCGTCCTGCCCACCACGGATGTGGACAACGCGCTGCCCCGCATCGATCGCGCCATCGTGGCCAGCCTCGGGGAGGACTCCATCCGGGCCATGGGCAGGGCGGTGGAAGGGCAGGCCGCGGCGCCGGAGATCGAGCAGCTTCTGTTCGGAGGGGCGGACACGGCCGGCGCCGTACCTGACAGCGCCGCCGCACCCGACAGCGCCGCCGCCGAGGACACCGTGGCCACCGAGGCCCAGCCCCAGGAGTCGGTTCGGGACCTGCGCCCATTCTCCTCGCTGCTCAACTACGGTGAGGCCGAGGGGACCTACATGGTCGCGGTGGAGGACGTGCCCACGGCGGAGCACTTCCTCTCCCTGGATGCCGTGCAGCGGGCGCTGCCCCGGAACCACGCCCTGCAGTGGGGCGAGGACGTCGTGGGGCGCGGTGCCCGCAACTACCGGCAGCTCTTCGTCCTCGAGGAGGACGCCTTCCTCACCGGCGACATGCTGGAGAACGCCACCGCCGGGCGCGATCCCCAGTTCAACCAGGCGCAGGTGCAGTTCGAGCTTTCCCGGGCGGGCGGGCGCCGGTTCCAGCAGTTCACCGGCCAGCACGTGGGTGACTTCCTTGCCATCGTCCTGGACGGAGAGGTGATGAGCGCTCCGGTCATCCGGGACCGCATCGGCGCACAGGGCCAGATCGAGATGGGGGCCGGAACCCCCCTGGAGGAGGCGAGGGAGCTGGCCCTGGTCCTTCGTGCCGGCGCGCTTCCGGCCCGGGTCAACATCATCGAGGAGCGGACCGTCGGGCCGTCCCTGGGTCAGGACTCCATCGACCAGGGACGGATCGCCGGGATCGTCGGCATCGTCTTCGTGGTCCTGATCATGCTGGCCTACTACCGCATGGCCGGCCTCCTCGCCGTGGGCGCCCTGACGTTCTACGTGGTCCTCGTCCTCGGCGGCCTGGCGGGCCTGGAGGCGACGCTGACCGTGCCGGGCATCGCCGGGCTCATCCTGTCCATCGGGATGGCCGTGGACGCGAACGTCCTCATCTTCGAGAGGATCCGCGAGGAGCTCACCGCCGGGCGGGCCACACGGACTGCGGTGGACGAGGGGTTCGCCCATGCGCTGTCCGCCATCGTGGATGCGAACCTGACCACCCTCATCACCGCGTTGATCCTGTTCCAGTTCGGAACCGGTCCGGTGCGGGGCTTCGCCGTGACGCTGTCCATCGGCATCGTGGCGTCCTTCGTTTCGGCACTCTTCGTGACCCGGTCCTTCTTCCTGATCTACCTCCAGGGCAAGAAGGCCTCGGATCCCATCAGCATCTGACGCACCGACCATGAGATTCTTCGCCAACGCCAGCTACCGGTTCATCGAGCGTCGCCGGACCGCGTACGTCTTCTCGGGAACCGTCCTCGCGGTGGGAATCGCCGCGATGCTCCTCAACGTCTTCGCTCTGGGGACCTGGCAGAACTACGGTGTCGATTTCACCGGAGGCTCTCTGATCCAGGTGCGATTCAACGTGCCCATGACCGCCGGCGAGCTGCGGGACGCCCTGGGCGGCACGCAGGCTCCCCCCATCACCCGCTTCGGCGAGGAGAACGAGTTCGTCATCCGAGCTCCCCTGGCCGAGGAGGCGTCCATCACCGACGTGGCCGAGGGGATCGAGGCTCAGATCGCCGCGGCGCTGGGTGGGGAGATCTTCCAGGTGGAGCGCACCGAGCTCGTGGGCGCGAAGGTCGGTGGGGAGCTTCAGCAAAAAGCGCTGATGGCGATCCTCTTCTCGTTCCTGCTCACGCTGATCTATCTGGCGATCCGGTTCGAGTTCCGCTTCGGGTTGGCGGCCATCATCGCCACCTTCCACGACATGATCATCACCCTGGGCTTCCTGGCCCTCTTCCGGGTGGAGATCGCCCTGCCCACGGTGGCGGCCATCCTGACCATTGTCGGCTACTCCCTCAACGACACCATCGTCGTGTTCGACCGCATCCGGGAGAACATGCACAAGAAGGGTGCGAGGAAGAGGGATCCCGTGGACATCGTCAACGAGTCCATCAACGAGACCCTCCCGCGGACCATCCTCACGTCCGGCACGACCCTGGCCGTGCTCTTGGCCTTGCTGGTGCTGGGTGGGGCGGTGATCCGGGATTTCACCCTGGTCCTCATCCTCGGGGTGGTGATCGGGACGTACTCCTCCATTTTCGTGGCGTCGCCGGCCCTCATCGAGATCCAGAAGCGGTGGGGAGAGGGGAAGATGAGGGAGCGCAAGCCCAAGCCCGAGCCCGCGACGGCGTGATCGAGCTCTTCGACAGCCACTGCCATCTGACGGACGCCGCCTTCCGGGAAGACCGGGAGGCGGTGCTGTATCGGGCCCGGGAGGCGGGGGTCGATGGCATCGTCACCATCGCCTCGGACGTACAGGAAACCGTCGCCGCCCTCGAGCTGGCACGGGCCCGGGAGGGCCTGTGGTGCACGGCCGGCGTCCATCCCCACCAGGCTGGAGCCGCTCCCTCCGACGCCATGGAGCGCGTACGGGAGCTGGCTGCGGCCGAAGAGGTGGTGGCCTTGGGAGAGACGGGCCTGGACTACCACTACGACCACTCCCCACGAGAGGTGCAGCGGAGGCTGTTCGCGGCGCACCTGGCCCTGGGAGTCGAGCTGGACCTCCCGGTGGTGGTCCACGCCCGGGAAGCCGACGACGACGTCGCCGCCGCCATCGCCGATGCGCCGCCCGGGAGCCGGGGCGTGCTCCACTGCTTCACGGGAGGCCCGAAGGCCTTCGCCGTGGCGCGCGAGCGGGGGTGGTACGTCTCCTTCTCCGGCATCGCCTCCTTCAAGAGCTTCGGGATCGAAGACCTCTTGAGGGAGGTGCCGCCGGACCGTCTCTTGATCGAGACGGATGCGCCCTACCTCGCGCCGGTCCCCCACCGGGGGAAACGGAACGAGCCGGCCTTCGTCCGCCATGTGGCCGAGGCCGTGGCGATGCACCTCGACGAGAGCGTGTCTTCGGTGGCGGCCCGGACCGCGGCGAACGCGTGCCGCTTCTACGGCCTGGAGCAGTGAGGAGAGACAGGTGTCGCGACGCATCCAGATCCTCCCCGACGCCGTGGCCAACCAGATCGCCGCCGGCGAGGTGGTGGAGCGCCCCGCTTCGGTGGTGAAGGAGCTCGTCGAGAACGCGCTGGACGCGCTCTGCACCCGCGTGGACGTGGCCCTGGAGCGTGGAGGCAAGCGCCGCATCCGCGTGAGCGATGACGGCGTGGGCATGGGCCGGGAGGACGCACTCCTGTGCCTGGACCGCCACGCCACCAGCAAGATCCGGGAGGCCGGGGACCTCCGAGGAGTGAGGACACTGGGGTTCCGGGGCGAGGCGGTTCCGTCCATCGCGGCGGTGTCGCGCCTGACCCTGGAGAGCTGTGACGGCGAGGAGCCCGTGGGCACCCGGATCACCGTGAACGGGGGGAGGATCGGGGGGGTGGAGGACTTCCCCCGTCGCAGGGGAACCACCGTCGACGTACGAAACCTGTTCTTCAACGCGCCCGCTCGGGCGAAGTTCCTCAAGTCCGTGTCGGCAGAGACGCGGGCGGTGAGCGAGGCTCTCACCACCCTGTCCCTCGCCTATCCCAGGGTGGGGTTCGGCCTCACCTCCGACGGGCGGGAGCTGCTGAGCGCCCCCCCGGCGTCGGACATCGCGGCTCGGGTCGCCCAGCTCTGGCCGGGGGCGGAGGCCGGCACCCTCGTCGGCGTGGAGCCCGTCGAGGGCTCGGGCGTGAGCGTTCAAGGACTCGTGCAGCGCCCCGACGCCGCCAAGCCCGGCATGCGGCGCGTGTTCCTGTTCGTGAATGGTCGCCCCTTCAAGGCGGTGCCGGTGGTCCGGGCCGCCGAGCGCGGGTACCGGACCACCATCCCCCGGGGGGCGCGACCGTGGATGTTCCTGTACCTGCACGTGCCCGTCGGCGACGTGGACGTGAACGTCCACCCCGCGAAGATCGAGGTCCGCTTCCGAGATGCCCAGCACGTCGAGACCCTCGTGGAGGAGGCGGTCCGCCGCGCTCTGGACAAGGAGGAGAGCGCCGCCACCTTCCACGTCGCCTCGGCCCCCCAGGTGCGAGAGCGACCCGAGCCGGAGACGAGGCCCCCCGGCCACGGGCAGATGGCCCTGTTCACGACCGGGGACGCTACCGCGCAGGTGGAGGAGGAGCCGTCCGCCGCGCCTGCCCTGTCCTCACCCCGGCTCTGGCAGGTGCTGAACACCTATATCTTCGCCGAGACCCGCGACGGCCTCATCATCATCGACCAGCACTCGGCTCACGAGCGCATCCTGTTCCAGCGCCTGTTGGACGCCTTCGAGACCGGGGGACTGGAGAGTCAGAGGCTCCTGTTCCCTCTCACCCTCCGCCTCCCCAGGGCCGAGCTGGATCAGGTCACGGAGCTGGGCAGCCTCTTCGCTCGCTCGGGATTCGAGGTCGAGGCCTTCGGGAGCGACGCGGTCATACTGCACGCGGTGCCCAACCCCCACCCCTACTTCGACGCCGAGCGGGCGTTCCGGGAGATGGTGGCGGAGCTCACCCACGGGTCCGAGCTGGTCCGATCGGCGCGGAATCAGCACGAGCGCATTGCCATGACCTTTGCATGCAAGAGCGCCATCAAGGCGGGCCAGCGCCTCTCGGCCCGGGAGATGGAGGATCTCTTCGATCAGCTGTTCGCGACGGAGCTTCCTCACCACGACGTCCACGGACGGCCTACCATCATCCGGCTACCCGCCGCGGAGCTGGAGCGGAGGTTCGGTCGCGGATCGTGAGCGCTCCGTTGGACGCACAGCCCACCGCCAAGGGAAGCAGTAAGGAGGGGCCACGGGTCCTGGTCATCACGGGCCCGACGGCGTCCGGAAAGACCGCCCTGTCCCTCTCGGTGGCCGAGCGCCTGAGGGCGGAGATCGTCTCCGCGGACTCACGGCAGGTCTACCGCGGGATGGACATCGGCACCGCCAAGGCCACGCCGGTCGAGCGGGCGCGGGTTCCTCACCCCGGGCTGGACCTGGTGGATCCGGACCAGAGCTACTCGGCGGGACGGTTCGCCCGGGATGCCCGGGCCTGGATCCGGGAGATCCGGGCGAGGGGGTGCGTGCCCCTGGTCGTCGGGGGAACCGGGTTCTTTCTCAAGGCGCTGACGGAGCCCCTTTTCGCCGAGCCTCGGCTGGACGAGGTGCGGCTGGGGAGGCTGCGCGCGTACCTGCGCAGGCAGCCCCGCGGTCGCCTGGAGGACTGGGTGCGTCACCTCGATCCCGACCGGGCGAGGCTGGCCGCGGAGGGAGGCCCCCAGCGCATGGCGCGCACCCTGGAGGTGGCGCTGCTCACCGGACGACCCCTCTCTTCCTGGCATCGGACCGCCCAGCCCGAGGGCGATGCCCTCGCAGCGTCGGTCGTGGTCCTCGAGCTTGCGCGGGACGAGATGGACCTTCGCATCGACCAGAGGGTGTCACGGATGATCGAAGGAGGGTGGGTGGAGGAGGTGAAGGCCCTGATGGCGGCAGGATACGGAGCCGAGGCACCGGGGATGAGCGCGGTGGGGTATCGGGAGATCATCGCCTTCCTGGAGCGGAGGCAGTCCCTGGAGGAGGCGAAGGAGAGGATCGGTCGTGGCACGCGTCGGTACGCCCGCCGACAGCTCACCTGGCTCCGAAACCAGATTCCCCCGGACGCCGTGAAGGTGGATGCGCTCGCTCCCGGAGATGAGCAGATTCGTGCGGTGGTGGAGGCCTGGAGAAGGGCGCAGGGCGCGCACAGCGGATGACGACCCAGGAGGCGGGTGAGTGAAGATCGGGATCACGTGCTATCCGACGTACGGCGGCTCCGGCGTGGTGGCCACGGAGCTGGGGCTGAAGCTGGCCGAGCTGGGCCATGAGGTGCACTTCGTGTCCTATGCGCAGCCCTTCCGCCTCGGGCACTTCCGGGAGCGCGTGTTCTTCCACGAGGTGGAGATGGAGGACTACCCCCTCTTCGACCATCCTCCCTACTCCCTCGCGCTGGCGGTGGCCATCCACGACACGGCCCTGCGGGAGGGGCTGGATCTCATGCACGTGCACTACGCGATTCCCCACGCCACCTCCGCGTGGGTGGCCCGGGAGATGCTGGCCCCTCACCGCGAGCTGCCGGTCGTCACGACGCTGCACGGAACCGATATCACCCTGGTCGGGCTCCACCCTTCGTTCCACGCCATCACGCGGTTCAGCATCCTCCGGTCCCAGGGGCTCACGGCGGTCTCCAGCTTCCTCCGGGACGAGACCGTGCGGGACTTCGCCGTCCCCGCGGAGCGGATCCGGGTCATACCGAACTTCGTGGACACGAGCATCTGGCACCCCGGGAAGGAGCCCTGTCATCGGGCGACCCTCGCGCCCGGGGGAGAGAAGATCGTGATGCACGTGTCGAACTTCCGGCCGGTCAAGCGCGTCGAGGCGGTGGTGGACATCTTCGCCCGCATGGTCCGCAAGGTGGACGCCCGACTCATCATGGTGGGGGACGGACCCGAGCGTCCCCGGGCCGTGGCCCAGGCCGAGGAGCTCGGTGTGCGGGACCGGGTGCTCTTCCTCGGCAAGCACGCCTCGATGGACGAGCTCCTCGCCTGCGCGGATCTCTTCCTTCTCCCGTCTTCCAACGAGTCGTTCGGGCTGGCCGCCCTCGAGGCCATGGCCTGTGGAGCTCCCGTGGTGGCGTCCAGAGTGGGTGGGATTCCGGAAGTGGTCGACCACGGCGTGACGGGCTACCTGTTCCCCCCGGAAGCGCTGGACGATATGGCCGAGGCCGGATGCGAGCTCTTGCTGAATGACGGGCATCGCAAGGCCATGTCGGAGGCCGCCCGGACCCTCGCCGCGGAGCGTTTCTCGGCCGATGCCGTGGTGCCCCACTACGAGGCGCTCTACCGCGAGATCGTCGAGGGCGTGGGAGCCACGTCATGAGCGCATGGGAGGCGCTGGTGTTGGGCGTCGTGCAGGGGGCCACCGAGTTCCTGCCGGTCTCCAGCTCGGGCCACCTGGTGATCTTCCAGGAGGTCCTCGGCATCCACGTCGGTGGGGTCCTGTTCGAGGTCGTGGTGCACGTGGCCACCCTGATCTCGATCCTCCTGGTGTACCGGGCTCGCGTCGCCGGCCTTCTCACGGGCATGGTGGCGCGAGACCCGTCGGCCTGGCAGTACGTGGGTCTCCTGGCCCTCGCCACCGTTCCGGCGGTGGTGGCCGGACTCTTCCTTCGTGAGCCCATCGAGGCCCTCTTCGAGAACCCCGTGGCTCCCGGCGTCGCCCTCCTGGTCACGGGTGCCATCCTCTGGCCCACCCGAAGGGCCCTGGTCAGGGCCGCCGCCCAGCGCCCCGGCCTCTGGGCAGCGCTGCTCATCGGCGTGGCGCAGGCCGCCGCGCTGATCCCGGGGATCTCCCGCTCCGGCAGCACCGTCGTGACGGCGCTCTGGCTCGGCGTGGCCTCGTCCGAGGCCGCCGCCTTCTCCTTCCTCATGGCCGTGCCGGCCATCGCCGGCGCGGCGGTCCTGCAGGTCCCGGAGCTGGGGTCCGGCTCCGCAGGTCCGGGAGCGATGGCCCTCGTGATAGGAGGGCTGGTCGCGGCCGTGACGGGCGTGCTCGCGATCCGTACGTTTGTGAGGATGCTCGACCGCCGGTCGTTCCACCTGTTTGCTCCCTACTGCTGGGTGGTGGCCTCGGCCTACCTCGTCTACCTCGCCGTCCGATGACCGTCACCGATTCCGCGGCGCTCGCCCGATCCCGCGCGGCCCTGATCCAGCTGGCCCTGGAGGAGGATGTGGGCGAGGGGGACTGGACGACGATGTGGACCGTGGACGCGGCCTTGAGCTCCGACGCGGCCGTCATCGCGAAGGCGCCAATGGTGGTCTCGGGCACCGACTGCGTCGTCGAGACGTATCGGGCGCTCGATCCACGGGTGGCCGCGGATGTTGCCGTGGATGACGGCACGCAGGTGGAGGCCGGTCGAGTCCTCATCCGGCTCCGAGGCCCTTCCCGGGCGCTCCTCATGGGAGAGCGCACCGCGTTGAACTTTCTAGGGCGTCTCTCGGGAATCGCTTCCTTCACCCGTCGCTTCGTGGACCGGGTGGCGGGCACGGGAGCCCGCATCATCGACACCCGCAAGACCACGCCGGGTTGGCGTCTACTGGAGAAGGCCGCCGTGCGGGACGGCGGAGGATCGAACCACAGGGTGGGCCTCTTCGACATGGTCCTCGTGAAGGACAACCACATCGATGCCGCCGGAGGAGTCGGCCCCGCCGTCCGGTCCGCTTTGGCTCGGAACGACCGGGGGCTGCCGCTGGAGGTGGAGGTCCGGACCTTCGAGGAGCTCGAGGAGGTCCTCGCGTTCGAGGTGGACCGGATCCTCCTGGACAACATGTCGCCGGAAGCCCTTCGGCGGGCCGTGACCCGGGTGCGCGAAGTGGGCCCCGGCCGGCCCGAGGTGGAAGCCTCCGGAAACGTCACCCTCGACAACGTCCGGTCCGTGGCGGAGACCGGGGTGGACTTCGTGAGCGTCGGTGCCCTCACCCATTCGGCGCCCAGCGCGGACGTCTCCCTGCGGGTGGCGTCGTAGTGGCGCTTCTCACACACTGGGACGGCGAGCCCGTGCACGTGTGGGCGAGCCTCTGGTCCTCGCCCCTCGTGGAGGTCCACGACGTCCTGGGGTCCACGAACGATCGGGCCCGGGACCTGGCGAGTGGGGGCGCGTGGCCCTTCTCGGTGGTCTTGGCCGAGCAGCAGTCGTCGGGGCGGGGGCGGGGGGGCACGAGCTGGCATTCGCCTCCGGGAGCGGGGCTCTGGATCTCTGCCCTGCTCCCGGAGAGCCGACCACAGGTGCCACACGTCCCGCTCCTGGTGGGACTCGCCGCCGCCCGAGCTGCGGAGCGGGTCTGCCGGAATCTGTCCGTGGGGCTCAAGTGGCCCAACGACCTGTACGTCCGGGGCAGGAAGGTGGGCGGAATCCTCTGCGAGCACGGCCACGGGCCAGTGGTGGCGGGTGTGGGGGTCAACGTGCGTCAGCAGCGAGGGGATTTCCCGCAGGCGCTCGAGCGCCGAGCGACGTCCCTTGAGGCCGCCGCCTGTGGGCGGGTCTCCATGGGGGAGCTCGCCACCGAGCTCCTCGCGCAGCTCCACCGTCTGTCCTCGGCCATGACCGGTGAGCTTCCCCCCGAGGTCCACCGAGAGCTCACGGAACGGGACGTGCTACGCGACCGTCCGGTCATCACCGATCAGGTGGGGCAGGGGGTGGCGCGGGGCTTGGACGGCGACGGGGCCCTGCTGGTGGAGCGGCCCGGAGGGGGGCGGGTGCGGGTGGTGGCCGGAAGCGTTCGCACGTGGTAGTGCCGAATCCCTGCTGTCCGGGGTGACGCCACCCCGGCGAAAGAGAGGAAGCGATGCAACTCGTGGTGGATGTCGGGAATACGGAGACCGTCGTTGGCATCCTGGCAGGGACGAGGGAGCTCGTGGCCCACTGGAGGCTGAGCTCGGCGGTCCCGCGCACGGTGGACGAGATGACGGTCCTCCTTCGTTCCCTCCTGGCAGCGGAGGACTGCGATCCGGAAGAGATCCGGGGTGGAGTGGTGGGCTCGGTGGTGCCCTCGGCGACCTCCGTATGGCAGGCGAGCCTGGGGCGGATCCTGGACGGTCCGGTCCTCACCGTGGACCCGACCTCGCCTCTGCCCATACGGTTGGACGTGGAGGATCCCCTGTCCGTCGGCGCGGACCGCATCGTCAACACGCTGGCGGCCCGGGAGCTGTATCATCGGGACACCATCGCGGTGGATCTCGGCACGGCGACCACGTACGACTGCATCACGGCGGACGGCGTCTTCCTGGGAGGCGTGCTCGCTCCGGGTGTTTCGGCGGGGCTCGAGTGGCTCGCCAGGCGCACGGCCAAGCTTCCCAGAGTGGAGCTGG
>JBDHGI010000081.1:0-17208 GCA_039589955.1 Gemmatimonadota bacterium
CTCCACCCACCGGGCGTAGTGGTCGGTCAGGCGGTCGTTTCCGTCCACGGCGAAAAGGGGATCGGAGAGGCGCCAGAGCAGCTCCCATTGTCGCTCCCGCTCCGCCGACTCGCTTCGCCGGAACCCCTCCTCGGCGTCACGAGAGAGAACGTAGCGGGGGGTGAGCCATCGGAGGCGCTCGTCCTCGGGCATGGAGCCAAGGGCCTCCCGGAAGGCGGCCTCCGCCCGGACGAACTCTCCCCGCACATGGAGGGAATAGCCCATGAGGGCCGAGCACCACCAGGCGGCGGCGATCCCACATTCGCCGGCCACGGTCTCGGCCAGGCGAAAGTCCCTCTGCTCCACGAGGTAGTGGACCAGCTGCCCGATGACCCACGGGTCCTTGACCTGCCTCGTCGTCTCGAGCAGCGTCCCTATCAGGCTCCTGCGGGCGACCTCCGTCTCCGGCCGCTCCGGAGGGAAGTCGGCTTCCTCGTCTCCGCCGAACCAGATGCAGATCCGTCCGATGCGCTGATCGCACGTCCCGTCGGACCGCTCCGGCTCGACGGGGATGCGACTCTGCCGGAACAGCTCGAAGTCCCGCTGGCGGTCCCTGGCTTTCTCGACCAGGTCGGCGGAGTCTCCGGGGGAAAGGGTCCGATCCTGGGCGCGCGCGTGGGCGGTATTGACCAGCAGGAGCAGGAGGGCCCCCGAAAGGACCGGAGCGGAAAGAGGGGCCACGGGGAGCCCGGCACGGTGGCGCATGGAGGCTCTGGGAGGAGGTTGCCGACTGTGGAACACGCTGTGTACACCGATGACGAGGGGCATGGTCCGGTCCTCCGCCCGCTGGGAGCGCTGGGCTGGGCGTGCGCGGCCGTCCTGCTCGGCGCCTGTGGGCCGGGGGAGGGGGTGGAGTCCGACGGGCCCGTCGTCACGATGTCGCACGCGGAACCGGACCCCGTCGTCGCCATTCTCGCCGGGGCTCGAAGGGCCGTCGGCCTGACGGAGGCGATCCCGGGGATCCTCGCCGACGCCGAGGTCGAGGGACCCGGCGGTCGCTTTCGGACCCTGATCCACTCGTCCGCCGGCGGGGGCGTGCGCATGGAGCAGACCACCGGGTTCCTCGCTGCCGTGGACGGAGGGGAGTCCTGGGGATCGCGAGCCGGTGTGGAGTCGGCCCCCTTGGACGCGGAGACGGAGGCCTTCGTGCGCGGACACGAGCTGCACGCCTTGGCGCTCGTTCCCGAGACGCGACTTACCGATGCGGTCTTCCTCGGCGCCGTCGAGCTTGGCGGAACGGATGTCCTGGGCATCCGGTGGACCGTGAGCGAAGCCCGGACCCTGTCGACTTTCTTCTCTCTCCCCGACACCCTTCCGCTCGGGCTGCGGGTGGAATGGCTGGATCCCGCCGTGGTCGTTCGCTTCCACGACTGGACCCCCCTCGACGACCGGGACGGGCCGCGCGTAACGCTCTTCCGTCGCGCATCCTTCCGTCAGGGGGACGAGGTGTTCGAGTATGCCTACGATCGGCTGGAGGTGGCTTCCGTGCCGGACTCCCTCTTTCGGCGACCGGCGAGACGATAGCTCTTGGTGGATAGCGTTGACTTTGTAAACAATGCTTACTAACGTGGCCGCATGAGTCGCGAGTCCATCGGAGAGTTCGAGCAGCTGATCCTCCTGGCCATCCTACGGCTGGGGGACGAGGCCTACGGCGTTCCCGTCCTCGAAGAGATCCGGCGGCACAGCCCGCGGAAGGTCCTCCGGCCCGCCGTGTACGTGGCCCTGGGTCGCCTGGAGGAGAAGGGGCTGGTCACCGCCCGCACAGTGAGCGGCGGCCCCGCCCGGAGGGGCCGGCCGAGGAAGTACTTCGAGGTATCCGCCGAGGGGCTCACGCAGCTGCGAGAAGCGAGGGACACGCTGCTGAGCATGTGGGACGGCCTCCAGGCGGTCCTCGACCGGGGATGAATCGGCGTCCCGGCCAGCCACCGCGCCTAGCGGAATGGCTGATCACGAGGACGGTGCCCCCGAGAGACCGGGACGCGGTCCTGGGGGACCTGGAGGAGACCTTCCACAGCGAGGCGCTCGACGGGCCGAAGAGACCGCGGCTCTGGTACTGGGGGCAGGCCCTGTTGTTCACGGTGGCGTACTCCGCCGAGCGCCTGCGCTCTCTCGCCGTGCGCGGCCGGGGACGTCGAGCCGGGAGCGAGACGACACACCTTCGGGAGGCGGTGACGATGAACGGGTGGTGGAGGGAAGTTCGATTCGCGCTCCGTGCGCTCAGGAAGCGGCCGGGCTTCATCGCGGCCACGGTGGGCACGCTGGCCCTGGGGATCGGCGCCAGCACGGCCATCTTCTCGACCATCAACGGGGTCATGCTCCGTCCGCTCCCCTATCCCGAGCCGGACCGGTTGGTCTTCCTCTCGGAATCGTGGAAGGACCAGGCCGTGCCGGGCGGCAGCAGCATGAACGCTGCGAACTTCAGGGACCTGCAGGCCTCGGTCCGGACCATCGAAGGCATGACGCCGTACACGTTCTGGTCCGGGAACCTCACGGGAGGGGACCGTCCCCAGCGCGTCCGGGGGCTCGTGGTCGGGCACGAGTTCTTCTCGACCCTGGGTGCGCAGCCCAGACTCGGCCGTGACTTCACCGCTGAGGAGGGCACCGAGGGAGGACCGGACGTCGTCATCGTGAGCCACGAGCTGTGGCGCGACGTCTTCGGGAGCGACCGGGACCTGGTGGGTCGGGACATCATGCTCAACGACGCTCCCTACACGGTGGTGGGGGTGCTGCCCGAGGCGATGGAGTTCCCGGGTGACCCACGCATCTACGTGCCACTCCAGTGGATCGGCGCCGACCTCGGCCGCGGCGGCCGCAACCTCAACGGGATCGGTCGCCTCGCTTCCGGCGCGACCGTGGAGATGGCGCAACAGGACATGATGGCCGGGTACGCTCCCCTGGAGGAGACCTACCCGCAGAACGAGAACTGGACCGCGTGGGCCGATCCGCTGCATGACCGGGTCGTCCGGCCCTCCCAACAGCGGTCGCTCCGGCTGCTGGGATGGGCCGTGGGCCTGGTCCTTCTCATCGCCTGCCTCAACGTCGCGAACCTGCTGTTGGTGCGCGCCGAGAACCGCCACCGCGAGCTGGCCGTCCGGGTGGCGCTGGGTGCGGGGAAGGCCCGCCTGATTCCTCACTTCCTCTCCGAGGGGCTCCTGCTGAGTGTGATCGGCGGGGTGCTGGGCGTCGGCGTGGCGTACGGAGGGCTCGAGGCCATCAAGTCGGGGTTCTCCAGCATGCTGCCCCGGACGGACGGGATCGCCCTGGACACGACGGCGCTGCTGTTCGCGCTGGTCGTCTCGCTCGTCTCCGGCGTCGCGGTGGGGCTCGTGCCGGTGGCCCGGGCGCGCTCCGTGGATCTCCAGTCCGATCTCAAGGACGGAGCCCGGGGTGCGTCCAGGGGCGGGAGCGCGCTGCGGCAGACCCTCGTGGTCGGCGAGATCTCCCTGGCCGTGGTCATCCTGGGCATCGCAGCGCTCCTGGGGAACAGCTTCTACCGAGTGGCGCGGATCGACACCGGGGTGAGGGACCCGGAGCACGTGCTGGTCGCCCAGGTCACCCTGGGCAGCGACTACCAGGACACGGCCTCCAGGGCCCGGTTCTTCCGGGAGCTGATGACACAGATCGAGGCCCTCCCGGGGGTCACCAGCGCCGGCCTCACCAGTCGTCTTCCCCTGTTCGGCGGCAACAACTTCACCCGCGTGCCGGTCGTCGGGGATCCGGAGCGTGCCGCCGAGTTCGTCGAATGGCGCATGGTCACGCCGGGGTTCTTCGGCGCCGTCGGCGTGAGCCTCGAGGAAGGGCGCATGATGGATGCGTCCGACGCGGCGCTCGACACCGTGCGCACCATCATGGTCACCCGCGAGCTCTCGCGACAGCTGTTCGCCGACGAAAGCCCTTTGGGGCGTCGCATCGACGTCTTCGGCGACGGCGTCGGGATGGAGGTCATCGGCGTCGTGAGCGACTTGCGCGACCTGGGACACGAGCGGCCAACGCCACCAGGCGTATATGCCGCGGCAGGGAACGCGGTAGCGCCTTCCACGGGCTATGTGTTGGTCCGCACCGCCACGGATGCCCTGGGTCTGGTACCGCGGCTGAGGGAGCTGGTCGAGGGCCTCGACCCCGATCTCCCCGTGTTCGGCACCCGCACCCTCGACGACGTGGTCCGGCAGCGCCTGGGTGGGCGGATGTTCTCCGTCTCGCTCCTCGGGATCTTCGCGGTGGTGGCCCTCATGCTCGGGGCCATCGGCATCTACGGCGTGGTCTCCTATGCGGTCTCGCAGCGTACCCGGGAGATGGGCGTCCGCCTGGCTCTCGGCGCCCGAGGCGTGGACGTGGTCCGGCTGGTGGTCAGGCACGGGGTGCGCCTGACGGTCTTGGGTGTGGGCCTCGGCCTGATCGGCACGTGGGTGTCCACGCGGTGGATCTCCTCGCAGCTCTTCGACGTGGAGGCCACGGACCCCGTGACCTACCTGGCGGTGGCGGTCCTCCTCGGCGGCGTGTCGCTTCTGGCGAGCTACGTACCGGCCCGGCGGGCGTCCCGCACCGATCCCCTGGAGGCTCTCCGCTCGGAGTGACCTGCCGGAGCACGCTGGCGCGACGAGCGGTCGTGCGGTAAGACCCCACATACATACATCGTATAGATGTGGGCGCGACCCCGACCTCACCACTATCGGGGCGCCCGGGCCGAGCTCGCTGCAAACAGGGAGTAGGGAGTAGGGATGGGCAAGGACGTTCTGGGAGGATTCGAGCACCAGGTCCTGTTGGCGGTGGTTCGCCTCGGGGAGGCCGGAGCGTACACGGTCCCCGTCGTCGAGCTGCTCACTGAGGCGAGCGGGAAGGCCCCGGCCCCCGCCGCCGTCTACACGACGCTTCGGCGCCTCGAGGGGCGGGGCCTCCTCACCTCGGAGGCCGAGCCGTCGGAGCTGGGAGGGCGCCCCCGCCGTGTCTTTCGCGCGCTGCCGGCGGGCGTGGACGAGCTTCGGCACTCTCGTGAGACCCTCGAGAGACTGTGGGCCGAGCTCCCCATCTTCGGGGGTGCGGAGGGGTGAGGGTGCTTCGCCGGCTCCTGGCCGTCGTCGTCCTGGGCCTGTGGCTCGACGGGGACGAGCGGGAGGACGTGCTGGCGGACCTGGAGGCTCTCGCCGACGGCGTGGTGCGACGGAGAGGGAAGCTCGCCGGCGCCCTGTGGCTCGGCCGGGAGCTGCTCAGATATCCCCGCTTCCTACTGGGGACGAGGTCCCCAGACCGGAGACCGCCCTCACCGGCGCGCCCGGCAAGGCGTCCCGGCCTCGAGCGGTGGAGGCGGGAGCTTCGCTACGCCGTGCGTCGTGTCCGTCGTAGGCCCGGGGCGTCGGCCGTCATCATCCTCACTCTCGGCATGGGGATCGGGGCGAGCACGTCGGTCTTCTCCGTGCTCAGCACCCTCGTCCTTCGCCCCCTGCCCTTCGACGAGCCCGACCGTCTCGTGCGGGTGCGCGAGAACCTGGTGGTGCAGTCCGGCCCGCCCCGGGAGGTCACCATGTCACCTCGTCGCTTCGAGATCCTCAGGGACCGGGCGAAGAGCTTCGTCGACGTGGCAGCCGCCCGCTACCGGACATTCACCCTCGGGGGAGAGGGGGAGCCGGAGAGGGTGGTCGGGCTCACGGCGACCTGGAGCCACTTCACCGTTCTCGGCGTCGGGGCCGCACGGGGTCGAACATTCACCCCCGAGGAGGATGCCCCGGGCGCGCCGGCGCCGGTGGCGGTGATCTCCGAGAGCCTCTGGACCCGCCGGTTCGGCCGAGCGCCCACCGCCGTCGGCGCGGAGCTGGTGATCGATGGCCGGCCGCACACGGTCATCGGGGTCATGCCCCGCGGGTTCCGCTACCCCTACGCCGGCGAGGTCTGGATCCCCATGGGGATCGACCCTGCGGGCCAGGACTACGAGGCGGCCCGCGGCCTGAACGTGTCTGGCCGGCTCGCACCGGGCTCGACCATGGCTTCGGCCCGGGAGGAGCTGGACGGGCTGTCCCGCGCCCTGGCCCGGGAGCGGCCGGACACCGACGACCGGATCGGCTATACGTTCAAGACGCTGGAGGAGGAGATCCTCGAGGGCGTTCCCAGGAAGGTCGCGGCCCTCCTCGGTGCCGCTCTGTTCGTCCTCCTCATCGGCGCCGGGAACGTGGCCAGCATGATCGCGGCCCGCCTCCACGTGGAGGAGCGGGAGCTGAGCCTGCAGGTCGCCCTCGGCGCCGGTCAGGGTGACCTGATCCGTCGGGTCGTCTCCGAGAGTCTGGTCCTGGGCTTCTCGAGCCTGGCCCTGGGTCTGGGGCTTTCCGCGGGCACCGTGGGCTACCTGACGAGCCTCAGCCCGGTGAGTGACCTCGGGCCCTACTTCCAGGACTTCGCCGTGGACCTGCGAGTCGCTTTCTTCGGTGGGGTGCTGGCAGTGGGTGCGGTGGCGCTCGCCTCCATTCCCTCGCTGTTCCTGCTCCGTCGGAGAGGATCCGCAGCGTCGCTTCGAAGAGTAGGCCACGGTCCGAGGCGGATGGGGATGGGCTTCCTCGATCTCGTGGTGGCGGCGGAGCTGGCCGTAGCCGTGGTCCTCCTGACGGGTGCGGGACTCACGCTGCAGAGCGTGCGCGCGGAGTGGGGGATCGACACGGGGCTCCGCCCCGAGGGGCTCCATACCTTCTCGGTGGCGCCTACGTCGAGCGGATACGCCGAGGCCGAGGCACGCGTCGCCTACCTGGACCAGGTCCTGGCGAACGTGCGCGCCGTGGCGGGAGTCGAAGCCGCCGGGTACACCAACCTGAACCCCATGCGCTCCCAGGGGTGGGGCACGTCGGTGCTGGCCGACGGGGAGAGCGACGCGGTGCCGGGCGCCCTGTACCAGATCAACCACCGCGCCGTCTCGGAGGGCTACTTCGAGGTCGCGGGTACGGGCATCACCGCGGGAAGGGGGTTCGGCCCCTCCGACGGGCCGACCGACCCCGCCGTGGCCGTGGTCAGCCGCGCCCTGGCGGATGCCCTCTGGAGGGGTGAGGACCCTCTCGGGAAGCGGTTGCGCGTAGGCACCTCCGACGGGGAGATCGTCACCGTCGTCGGGGTGGCGGAGGACGTCAAGGAGCTCGATTTCCTGGAGGAAACCTGGTACCGACCGTACGCCCAGACGCCCGGGGACTACAACACGCTGGTCGTGGAGATCTTCGTCCGATCGGGCTCGAGGTCCTTCCTTCCCGGTGTGCGCGAAGCCATCCGGGCCGTCGATGACGGCGTCCCCGTCTTCCGCATCCAGACCATGGAGGAGATCCTACGCTTCGAGCGGCGCGTCGAGGCCTTCGGAACCCTGCTGCTCGCTCTCTTCGCCGGGATGGGGCTGCTCATGGCGGGGGTGGGGATCTACGGCGTGCTCTCCTACGTGACCGGACGGCGCACACGGGAGATCGGGCTCCGGGTAGCGCTGGGAGCCCGAAGGTGGGACGTGATGCGCGAAGTCACGGTACGGACCCTCGGGACGTGCGCCGTGGGACTCGCCGTGGGCTGCCTCGGGGCGGCCGGCATGGCGAGAATGATGGAGTCCCTTGTCGTGGACGTGCGGGCGTTCTCGCCCCTGGTGTACGGCTCCACCGCCCTGGTGGTGCTGGCCATGGCCCTTGCGGCTTCGGCCCCTCCCACCATGCGAGCTTTGCGGATCCATCCGCGGGAGGCGCTGGGGCAGGAGTGACGGAGCCCGCCCGCCGGCTTCCCGCCGGCGCTCTCGCGCGTGCTCCGCATCTGGCCCCCCGTGGGGAGTCCGTACAGTTTTCGGGGACTCCGGGGCCGGGCCGGGGGCTCCGCCCCAACATCACCTCGACCTTGCGAGGACGCGAATCATGCGAGCACATCTTCCGCTCACCCTGTGTGCGGCCTTCATAGCGGCGGCCTGCGGCAGCGATGCCGGCATCCGCGACGGCAACCCCGCGGACGTCATCACGGCGGAGGGTATTCTCCGGGGTGTCGAGGTCCTCGCCGCCGACAGCATGGAGGGCCGAGGAGCCGCCACCGAGGGCGAGCGCCGCGCCGTAGCCTACATCGAGAGCCGCTTCCGGGAGATCGGCCTGGAGCCGGTGAGCGACGGATACCTCCTGCCCGTCGAGCTCGTGGGGATGCAGAAGGACACGGACGCGTCATCCATGAGCCTTCGCGGACCGGGCGGCGAGCTCCCCTTGGTGAACGACGAGAACGTGACCTTCTGGTCCACCTCCGAGAAGCCCGTAGTGGACCTCGCGGACGCGCCCGTGGTCTTCGTCGGATATGGAGTGGAGGCGCCGGAGCACGACTGGGACGACTTCAAAGGCGAGGACGTCAGCGGCAAGGTGCTGATGTTCCTCAACAACGACCCGCCGGTGGTGGAAGACGGTCAGGCGCTGTTCGGAGGAGAGGCCCGCACGTACTACGGACGCTGGACGTACAAGTTCGAGCAGGCCCAGAAGCACGGAGCCGCGGGAGCCATCGTGGTGCACACGACGGAGTCGGCGAGCTATCAGTTCAGCGTCATCGGCAACACGGGCTCGCGCCGAATCTGGCAACGCACCTACCGCCTCGACTTCTTGAGCTGGGCCGACTCTACCACCGTGGAGCGCGTCGCCTCGGACATGGGCACGGACCTTTCCGGGCTGTTCGAGATGGCCGCCCGGAGGGACTTCCGGCCGGTGGACACCGGGTACCGCATGAGCACACACATCGAGACCGACGTGGAGCGCGTGCAGGCGTACAACGTAGCGGGTATGGTGCGGGGCGGCGATCCCGATCTGTCGGACGAGCACATCGTGCTCACCTCGCATCACGACCACCTGGGCATGAACCCGTCTCTGGAAGGGGACGACAAGATCTTCAACGGCGCTCTGGACAACGCCCTGGGCGTCTCGTCGCTGATCGCCCTGGCGGAGGCCATGGCTCAGGCGAGCCCTCGACGCTCGGTCATGTTCGTCAGCGTCACCGCGGAGGAAGGGGGACTGCTGGGCAGCGCCGCGTTCGTGGAGAACCCGCCCGTGCCGCTCGCGCGCATCGTGGCGAACATCAACGTGGACTCGCCCCAGTCCTTCGGCGTCACCCGGGACGTGGCGGCCATCGGTCTGGTCATGAACACCATGGGCGAGACCCTCGCCGGAGTCGCCGAGGGGAACGGACTCCGGGCGACGGGCGACCCGAACCCCGCCGCCGGCAGCTTCTACCGCTCGGACCAGGTGAGCTTCGCCAAGGCGGGCATCCCCGCCCTCTACCTGCAGGCCGGCACCGACTACGTCGCGTCCCTCGACTTCGATCCGGCGGCCGTGAAGGCCGAGCACTATCATCAGCCGTCCGACGAGATCCTGCCGGAGTGGGACCTGGAGGGAGCTGCGAGGGACATGAAGATCCTCTTCGAGGTGGCGCTGCGGACCGCCAACGCGGACGAGGCGCCGCGGTGGGTCCCGGGACACGAGTTCGAGGAGGAGTGGAGGGCGCTGTACGGCAGGCGATGAGTCTCGGGTAGGGGTCGCCCTCAGGGGCGGCTCCCCGGGGCGGACCCGGGGCGGCCCCTGGGCCTCCCCTGCTGGGGCCGTCTCGGGACCCCGGATTCTGTTGCGACTTGCCTGCCAGGCTCCGGCTGGGCCAGCTTGCACTGTCCGCCGACGTGACAAACGGGATGGGAGGGGGGGAGATGCGGTATCTCGCAGGTGAGGTTCGAGCGCTCGCGACGCTGACAGTCATGGCCTGCCTGGCCGTCACGGCCTGTCAACCGGATGCGGGCCTACCGCCAGCGCTCACCGGATCGGTCACGGGGCCCGACGGAAGGCCCGTTCCCGGCGCGTTCGTCACCCTCCGCCAGGCCGGAACGACCATCGCGGTCTCCGCCGTGGCCGATGCCGACGGGCGATACCGGCTCGCTGCGTTGGCCCCCGGCACCTATGCCGTCACCGGCCACGGGACAGGCGCCCGGACCGCGCGGGCCACCGAGCTCGTCATGGGAGACTCGAAAGGAGTCGACCTGGACCTTGCCCTCGATGAGGAGCGCTCCGTCTGGGACGACGCCCGCTCGCCGGTCTTCCTGGGTTTGCTCCCCGAAGGGGTGGCGAAGCGCAGGTTCATTCTCGATTGCACCGGGTGTCACCACTTCGACCAACGCACGATCGGCGTCGGTGATCGCCTGAAGACCGCGCAGGAGCTCGAAACCTGGGCCACGGTGATGATCGACAGCAACCCGAACATGTCGCCGAGCCGGACGGCTGCCGAGACCGCGGCCTGGCTCTCGGAGCATCTTTCTCCCACCCCGGGCTCGACGGAGCGCCCCACGATCCGAGAGGCCGAGCCCGTGTTCACGGAAGCCGCCACCCGTTCGGTGATCACCGAATACGACATCCCCGTTCCCGAGGATCTTCCCCACGACGTGAAGGTCGACATCGACGGGCGCGTGGTGGTGACCGGACAGCTCTCCCACGCGATGTTCGTGCTCGACCCGGCCACGGGCGCGTTCGAGCGCGTGGACATCCCGGTGGAGCTCGCCAATCCGCGGGCGCTCGACATCGACGCCGACGGGAACTGGATGGTATCGCTCGGGTTCCCCGAGAGCCTGGCGAGGCGGGACAGGGGGACGGGGGAGTGGACCGTATGGCACGTGGGCATGCACCCCCACAGCGTGCAGCTCGACGCGGACGGGGACCTGTGGTACAACGGCCACTTCAGCCGCGATCCCGAACGCATCGGACGCTGGGATGCCGAGACGGGGACGGTGTCATCCTTCGTGGTGCCGGCGGATCCCATGCCCGACGGGGGCATCACGATGCAATACGGCCTGAGAGTGGCTCCGGACGGGACCCTGTGGACGACCCAGCTGATGGGGGGGCGGCTCGTGCGCTTCGATCCTGCTACGGAGGAGTTCCGTCTCTATGACCTTCCTACCTCCCACAGCGGGCCCCGCCGACCCGACGTGGACGCCACCGGACGGGTTTGGATCCCCGAGTACTCGGCGGGCAAGCTGGCCATGTTCGACCCGCGGGACGAGCGATTCACCGAGTACGAGCTGCCCATCGCGGATGCGTTGCCCTATGTGATAAGGGTGGACCGGGTCAGGGATCGGGTATGGATCGCCACGGCGGCGGCCGAAGCCATCCTGATGTTCGACGCTGCGACCAGCCGGTTCGAGGTCTTCCCGATGCCCACCCGCGGGGCGCTCATCCGCCACCTCGACGTCGACCAGAGCAGCGGAGAGGTGTGGGGTTCGTACGGCGCCTATCCATCCGGGGGGGTCAACAAGGTCTTCCGGCTGACCCCCGGATGATGCCGGCTGCCCCTCTCGACGACGGCGTTGAGTCCCTCTAGGTGAGCAGGACCTCCCGCGCCACGATGTAGCCTCCCATGAGGAGGACGAACCAGCCGAAGGCGACGCGAAGGACGGGCGACGGAGCCAATCGGTTGAGGTGGGTGCCGAGCACCATGCCGGCGAGGGAAAGAAGGGTGACCAGGCCCACCAGGGAGTAGTCGGTCCCATCCACCGCCTGGATCTCGCCGACGAATCCGACCAGGGACTTCGCGGCGATGATCAGCAGGTCCGTACCGATGGCGACCTTCACGGGAAGGCCGCCCAGCAGCACCAGGACCGGAAGGATGATGAATCCCCCGCCGGCGCCCACCAGACCGGTGAACACACCCACGGCGAAACCGAGGAGGACGAGGAGGGGAGCGGTGCGGAGCACGCTCCGCGGGCCGTCGCCATCCTCCCGGGCGCTCCTGCCCCGCATCATGGACACGGCGGCGACGAGCATGAAGAGGGCGAAGAGGATCATCACGGCGCTGTCCTTGCCCAGGTCGAACCCCCCGGCCGCGAGCACGGGGTCCGGGATCGCCGGAAACAGGAACCGTCGGGTGACGTACACGCCCGCGATGGCGGGCAGACCGAAGACCATGGCCATGCGCGGGCTCGACTGTCGGCGGCGCAGATAGACGACGGCACCGGCGAGGGCGGTCGCGCCCACGATGGCGAGGGAATACCCGGTGGCCACCGAAGCGGGGACGGCGAAGAGGTAGACCAGGATGGGCAGGGTCAGGATCGACCCCCCCGCACCGATGGTCCCGAGGACGACGCCCATCAGGACCATGGCGGCGGCCCCGAGGGCCCCGCTCACGCGGTCCCCTCCGGGCCAGGGCTGCCGCACCGGGTCGGTCCGCTCGTCCCCCGCCCGGTGCGACGCCAGGGAAGGCGGCTACTCCGACCGCATCGACGCCACGGGATCGACCGCCGCCGCTCTCCTCGCGGGAAGGTAGCTGGCCATGAGTCCGACGGTGAGAAGGACAAGGGACGTGCCGGCGAAGGTCAGGGGGTCGAGGGGCTCGGTGCCGTACAGCAGACCCTGAAGTAGCCTGGTGAGCCCCGCCGCGCCAGCGAGCCCGAGCACCAGTCCCAGACCCGCCAGCCTGGCCCCGGACGCGACGACCATGCCCTGGACCTGCCCCTTCTGAGCCCCGAGGGCCATGCGCACGCCGATCTCCTGGGTCCGCTGGCTCACCACGTACGCGAGGACGCCGTAGAGGCCGACGGCTCCGAGGATCAGGGCCATGAACGCGGCGATGCCGAGGGCGAGGGCGGTGAACGACAGGTGCACCACGGAGTTCGCGACCACGGTCTCCATGGTCCGCACCTGGGCGAGCGGGAGGTTCGGATTCATCTCCCGAACGATCCGTCGGATGCCGTCCGCGAGGGCCGTCGGCTCCTCGGCCCGGACGACCAGGGTCAGGTCCCGCACGGTCCATCCCTCGTCTCCACCCGGCGACACCAGGGGTCGGTAGACGATGTCGGCGGGCTCCTCGCGCAGGCCCCTGTCCCGCACGCTCTCCACGACTCCGACGATGGTGCCCCACGCGGGGTCCGCCGTGTCGTTGGCGAAGCGGATACGCCGGCCGAGGGCCTCCCCGTCGGGCCAGTATCGATCGGCAATCGCCTGGCTCACGACGATGCTGCCAAGGCCTTGCTCGTGATCGGCCCGCTCGAAGGCACGGCCCGACACGAGGGCGATGCCCATGGCGTCGAAGTAGTCCGGCGTGGCGAACTTGTACCAGAAGATGGGCGGAAGCTCGCCCGGCCCGGTGGGGAAGTCCTCGATGTCGTGGGCGGTGCCGGCGGCGTAGTTGTCCAGGGGTAGGTTGGTCACGCCGCCGGCGTGCTCGACCCCCGGGAGGCCGCGGATCCGCTCGAGGAGCTGCTGATAGAACGCCGCGGGCTGGGTCGCGCCCGGATACTCCGCCTCGTCCAGGGAGAGCCGGACGGTGAGGATGCCCCGCGTGTCGAAGCCGGGGTCCGCCTGACGGATCTCCCGGAAGCTCTTCACGAGGAGCCCCGAGCCCACCAGCAGCACCATGGCGAGGGCGGTCTGACCGACCACGAGGGTATTCCTGAGGCCGTGTCGCTCCCGACCTTCCGTGGTACCGCGTCCCGCGTACCGGAGCATGCCGAGCAGCCCCGCCATCCTGTAGCGGAGGGCGGGAGCAACGCCGAACAGCAGGGCAGCGAGGCCCGTCACTCCGGCGGTGAAGGCCAGGACGCCTCCGTCGATGGAGACCTCGCCCAACCGCGGCAGCTCCGGCGGCGCGAGCCCCAGCAGCACGGGGGTCGCCATCCACGCCAGGGTGAGGCCGGCCAGCCCCCCGGCGGCCGCAAGGAGGAGGCTCTCGGTCAGGAACTGTCGCACCAGGGTCGCCCGGGTGGCGCCGAGCGCGGCGCGCACCGCCATCTCCCTCTGGCGCCCTTCGGCCCGCACGAGGAAGAGGTTGGCCACGTTGGCGCATGCGATGAGCAGGACGAAGCCCACGGTCCCGAGGAGGATCCAGAGCGGCCGTTCCAGGTCTCCGACGGTCTCCTCGTGGAGCGTGTGCACGATGGGATGGAAGCCTCCGGCGTCGAGGAAGTTGATGAACGACTCGGCGTCGGCCCAGCGCTCCCGCACCCGGGGGAGCAGCGCGGCCATCTGGGCCTCGGCCAACTCGGGTGTGATGTCCGGCGCGAGGCGTGCGATGGCATTGAAGGAGAAGGCTCCGGGGCTCGCGGTCCCCAGGTCCATGCGCAGGGGCATCCAGAGCTCCGCCGGGGAGGACGAGGGGCCGAACTCCACGCTCGGCGGCATAACGCCGATGATCTCGACGGCCTCGCCGTTGACGCGCATGGTGCGGCCGAGCACGTCACGGCTGCCCCCGTATCGCCGCTGCCACAAGGCGTGGCTCAGGACCGCGACGCCGGGTTGGTCGGGGCGGTCGTCTTCGGCACCATAGGCGCGCCCCAGGAATGGCCGCACCCCCAGCACGTCGAAGAACGTGTGGTTGGTCCCCGCAGCGTCGACCCGCTCCGCCTGGGCGTCCTCGGTGAGGTTGGCCTGGAAGAAGTTGAACAGACCCATCTCCTCGAAGACCTGGTTCTGCGTCCAGTACTCGTGGAAGATGCCGGGCGACGTGCCGAACTGGTCGTAGCCCAGGTCCGGAGCGCCGTGCCATACCCCGACGATGCGGTCGGAGTCGGGGTACGGAAGGGGCTCGAGCAGCACCCCGTCGACGGTGCTGAAGATGGCCGTGTTCGCGCCGATGCCCAGGGCGAGGGTGAACACCGCCACGACCGTGAAGCGAGGAGCCCTGAGGAGGGCCCGGATGGAATAGCGCGCGTCCCGCGAGATGATCTGCCACATGGGATCTCCCTCCCGTCGTTCCCGTCCCTTGATGCGCGCCCGCGCGGCTACCCGTCGCTCCGCCGGCGCCACCGCTCCCAAAAGCCGTCGCCCGATGATTCCCACCGCCTCCCGCCGGTACCACCAACGCGCCTGGGTCGGCCCCGCGCCCGATCGGATCCGGAACTCCTCGGCCAGGTCGCCCAGGATGCTCCGGCCGACCACGTCGTCCGGGAGGACCCACTCCAGAAGCCGTCCGACGTGGCGGGGTGGCAGGGGCAGGTGGGGGCTCATCATCCCCGCTCCGCCAGCAGCTCCTCCAGGCCGGCCTCGAGGTTGCGTACCGCCCTTCTGGAGGTGCGAAGCGCCTCGAGGCCTTCCTCCGTGACCTGGAAGCGACGCCTGGGGTGGCCGCTCCTCTCCGGCGTGGCCCCGTCGATGGACCACGTGAGAAAGTCCTTGCGCTCGAGGCGGTCCAGCGTCGCGTACAATGCGCCCCGAGAGACCCGCCGCCCGGCGCGGCCCTCCAGCTCCCGGGCGATGGTGGGCCCGAACGCCTTCTCGTTCAGCCTCAGCGTGGCCAGCAGGACGAGCTGCTCGAATTCACCCAGGTAACCCCTGCGACCCATGGATCTCTCCGGCGCTGGCCCCGCTCCGCCGGGAGGGAGCGAGGGTTCGTGTCTAGAATATAGACTCAGTCTAGCATATAGACTCATCGGAGCCAACAGGGGTTGCCCGCGCGGGACTCCGGCGCGTCTGCCCCGACGACGGGCGGGCCGAAGCCACGCCGGTCCTTGAGCGATGGACACATCCTCGCCAGGTTCGGCGGCGAAGCCGAGCAGACCAGGGAGGGCCATGAGGACCAGCAGGATGCGCGTCCCTTTGCTGGCGCTCGTTCTGGCGTCCGTCGTGGGCGCACCGCGCACGCTGGGCGCCCAGACGATCGTCGGCATGGTGGTGGACGACGTGAACGGACAGCCGCTGCCCGTGGCGTCCCTCATGCTTCTGGACAGCGCGGGCACCGCGGTATCGTGGGCCGTGAGCGACTCCGTGGGCCGCTTCGCGCTCCGTGCCCCCGGCTTCGGCGGCTACCGCCTGTTCGTGGACGTCCTGGGGTACGGTGAGATACTCACCGACGCGCTCTCGCTCCGGGAGACCCGCCCGCTGAGGGTCGAGGTCAGGCTCCAGCCCATGCCACTGGAGCTGGAGGCCCTGGTCGTCACGACGGAACGGCGTCGGCTGAGGCTCGAGCGCGAGGGCTTCTACCGCCGGCGGGACCACTCGTTCGGGACCTTCTTCGACACCGACGAGATCGAGGCGCTCCACCTCTTCCGCACCACGGACATCCTCAGGCGTGTGCCGGGTGTCATCGTCCGGCTGAACCGGGAGGGAGGGGCGGTGGCGACGACGTGGAGCCGGGGGAGGGCCTGCCCCATGAAGGTGGTGGTGAACGGCTTCAAGATCGACCTCTCCTTCGGATCGCTGGACGACTGGGTGAGCCCCCTCTCCGTCGTCGGGGTCGAGGTCTACCGCCATGGGGTGGGGGCTCCCGTCCAGCACGCGGGTCTCGACGCGTCCTGTGGCGTGGTGATGATCTGGACGCGCTGACCTCGACGCCTTCCCGGGGGCGTGATCGTCCGCTGAAACCCCCTTCGATCGATCCCCGTAGGGTACGCCGTCTATTCCTCGCATTCGTGGAAGAAACATGCCCAGAGGCGAATACCTCGGTGAGTTCGAGCAGATGGTGCTGCTGGCGGTGGCGAGGCTCGGCGAGCGGGCCTACGGGATGGCCATTCTCGAAGAGATCGCCGACGCCACAGGAACCGAGGTCGGGGTGGCCTCGGTCTACGCGGCCCTCGACCGCCTCGAGCGCCGACGGATGGTGACCTCCCGTGTCGGAGCTCCCACGCCGGAACGGGGGGGACGCGCCAAGCGGTTCTTCAGCCTCGAGCCCGCGGGACGCACCGCGCTGCATCGCTCCCGGAGCGCCCTGGACGCCTTGTGGGAGGGCGTCGAGATGGACCCGGACGGACTGGCGTGAAGGCGCGATCCCACCCCGAGCCCCCGCGGTGGTGGCGCCTGCTGTTGGAGGCGACGGTTCCAGCGCGCTATCGGGACGAGCACGTCGGGGATCTGGCGGAGGGCTTCTCCAGCCGCGCCGGCGCCGACCCTGCCGCCGCCCGCCGGTGGTACAGGCGGCAGGTCCTGAGGTCCTTTCCCGGCGCCCTCCGGCTTCGGTACCAGACGCGAAACGACCACTCGAACGAGCGCGGCGGTTCCATGGAGACCATCGGACAGGACCTCAGGTACGGATTGCGTGGCCTCTGGAAATCCCCGGGCTTCGCCATCGTCGCGACGATGACGCTCGCCATCGCCATCGGTGTGAACGCCAGCATCTTCAGTCTGGTGAGCGCCGTCGTCTTCGCCGACCTGCCCATGAGGGACTCCGAGACCGTCGCGCTGGTCCGGGGCACCAACGCCGAGCTGGGGATCGATCAGGGCAGCGTATCTCCTGCCGACTACA
>JBDHGI010000082.1:0-22278 GCA_039589955.1 Gemmatimonadota bacterium
ATCATGCCCCTCATCCTCCCGTTCCCATGGTCGCTCATCGCGGCCCAGATGCCCCGGCGCACCGGCCGGAGGCGGAGGCTCACTCCCGCGCTGAGCAGGTCCCACATCAGCCTTGGCCTGACCCAGAGACGTCTCGGCCCCGCGCTCGCCAGCTCCTCGCGAATCCACTCCTCCACCTCGGCTCCGTGCCCGGCCCGGAACTCGTCCGGGTACAGGCGCAGAAGGAGCGCCACCCACGGAGGAGACCTCACGGCGTCTCCGGCATGAGATCCGCATCCCTGGCGTACGACACGATCTCGTCCAGTCGGCGCAGCTCGTCGTCGAGCACCGTCCGACCTGCCGCGGTGATCCGGTAGTTCCGCCGGCGTCCCTTCCCGGACACCTCCTCGATCCACCCGTCCGCGTCCATGCGGTGGATGGCCTCGTAGAGCGTGCCGGGTCCCAGAGAAAGCTGCCCGCCCGTGCGCTCCTCCACGGCGGCCTTGATGCCATAGCCGTGCAGCTCCCCCTCAGCGAGAGAGAGAAGGATGTGCAGCGCCGCAGGCGTCAGCAGGTCACGGGGATTCCGATTCGGTGGCATCAGCTATATCGGTGATCGAGTGTATCGGTGACCGATAATAGTCCGGCCCGGTCGGGATGGCAAGGACCGGGGATCGGGGCGGGGCCCCGGAGGTGCCACGGTTCACCCGGGGTGCCTTACCGAGAGCCGACGCCCATGAAGAAGCCTCCCGTCGCGTACGTGCCACCCACCACGCGCACCAGGATGTGGTTCTCTCCCTGCCTCAGTCGCACGGAGCCGCGGATGCCGCGATGATCCTCGTTCGTGCGGAAATCCCACCACGCCGTGGTGGATCGGGAAACGAAGCCGACGAACCTCCCGTTGATCCACAACGCGAGCTCGTCCACGCTGCTCAGGCTGAAGGGAACCTCCTCCTCGACGTCCGACATGACCGTGGCGCGGAGATAGGCGACGCGCCTGGGGCCCTCATAATCGGTGACCGTTCCGGTGAGCACGGCTCCCCGGCGGTCGGCCTTCAGGGGGCGCCACCTCACCGTGCTGTCGCCCTCACGCAGGGCGAGGTCGGCCTGGAAGGGTGTCGTCTCCACGTCTGGGTAGGAGCGCGTGAGGGGCCCCAGGACCTGCCAATCCACCAGCAGCCCCCCGGTGTCGTAAGCGATGTCGGGGATGGGGGTACCCGTGTAGGTGAAGCCGTCGATCGCGGTCACCCGTACGGCGTCGATCCACACCTCGCCTCCCGGGTTGCGCGGCTTGAAGCCGAACGCGCCTCTGGGGCCCTCGTAGAACGGAAACGTGATCTGCGGCCGCACCATGTCCCCCACGTAGAGGTGCGCCTCGCTCTCCACGACCTCCAGGGCGAAGTGCTGCCATCGTCCGATCTCGATGGCCGCGACGCCCGTCAGGGGGGTGCGGAGCTCCTCATAGAGGGTGCGGCCGACGTTCATGTCGTGATGGGGATTCGCCCGGATGTAGCTGCCGTTCCCCTTGATGTACAGACTGCCGAAGTCGGTGCGCCTGCCCGAGTCCACGAATCCGTAGACGAAGCCCAGGTAGTTGTGGACGTCCTGGGGGAAGAGCACGTCGCCCTCGATGCGAACGTCACCCCAAGTCTCGCTTCCCCGCATGAGAGCCACGACGATCCGGTCGTGGGTCTGCAGGCTGAGCACCGTGCCGTGCCGGGCGTCCCCAGACGCAACCAGCCGGTGGCCGCTGCCCTTCGGGAAGGTCCATTGGGAGAGGTCGCCCTCGAAGTCGTCCGCGAAGACGACCGCCCCGGCTTGCCCACGGGTCGCTGACGGAAGCATCGTCTGGGAGAGCGCGAGGAAGAGCACTCCCTTCACTTGCCAGCGTGCTGCCATGCGTGGCGATGATCCCGGTCTCTCGTATCCCATCCTCCCCTCCCCTCGCATCAGGTCTGCGCTGCGCGGCGCCAAGCGACCATCGGACGGAGGACAGGTTTCGTCAACCGGTCGCCCCGGAGGAGCATCCTCTGCCCGCGGTCGCCGAGGAGGGTGGACGAAGCCACTCTGGAGACCGCTCCGCGTGATCCGAGCGATCCGGCAAAGAACCGTCACATGGTGGCGCGTCGTCGCCCTTCTGCTCGCGACCGCCTGCACCCCCGGGGCCGATCGCTCATCGATTCCGGATCGGTGGATCGATCCGGTCACCGGGATGGAGCTCGTCCTCGTCGGGCCTGGCGCGTTCCGCATGGGATTGTCCCGTCAGCCCGACGAGCTCCGGCCGGCTCCTCCCCACGAGGTTCGCCTCACCCGCCCCTTCTATCTGGGGCGGTTCGAGGTCACCCAGGGGCAGTGGCGACGTGTCACGGGGCGCGCACCCAGCCGATTCGCTGAGTGTGGGGACAGGTGTCCGGTGGAGAGCGTCTCGTGGCTCGAGGTCCAGGCCTTCCTCGCGCGCCTCAATGAGCTGAGCCCGGGGCAGCGGTACCGCCTGCCCACCGAGGCGGAATGGGAGTACGCGTGCAGGGCGGGCTCCGACGCGCGATACGGGGGCGTCGTCGACACCCTCCGCCCGCACCTGGCCAACTACGACAGCCGCATCCCCTTCGATGGCGTCGCGGACACCGTCTTCGTCGGCAGCCCGACGCCCGTGGGGAGCTATGCCGCGAATGCCGTCGGGCTTCACGACATGGCGGCGAACGTCTGGGAGTGGACCGACGACGAGTACTGCCCCTATGGCACCTCGTCCGTGGATCCCCGGGGGCGGTGCGGCACGGACACCATCGTCATCCGGGGAGGAAGCTGGTACTTCAGCGCCGACGCCGCCCGGTGTGGGCGCCGATACACCCACCACCGGGGCGACTCGGGCTTCAGCCTGGGCCTCAGGGTGGTGAGGGAGTTCCCTCGGGGCTGAGGCTTGGGGCTGCGCGGGGGATGGCGTCGCCGGCACCTTTCGTCCGCGCGTCGTGCAGCTTTCTCAGGAGTCGGATCTGCCCGGCGTGATACGTGTCGTGCAGCATGAGGCCCACCACGTTGAGCATGCGGGTGCGGGCCTGACCGGGGCCGGGCCCCTCGAGGTCCTTCTGCCGTAGCTCCCGCACGGCGGCCGCCAGACGGGAGTGGACCTCGTGAAGCAGCCGGCGGTCCCGCTCCCAAGCCTGGGCGGAAGGCTCGGGCACGTCCATCCGCCAGTCCTTGCCCCGACGGGGGAACGGGACCCGCTCGCCGCTCACCCGCTGCCAGACCCGATGTTTCCAATAGGCGCAGTGGAGCGCGATCTGCCAGATGCTCGGTCGCCCCGGTCCTGGGCTCCAGGCCGCCTGGGTGGGACCCACGCCGATGAGGGCCGTGCGCAGGTTCGGACCGTGCCACGGCGCGCCGTCGAAGGTCTGCTCTGCCAGGAGATCGAGGGGGACGGTCTTCTTCATGGAGATCGGCTTTCCTTCAGGCCCCGCAGGACTTCTCGACAGAGGGGGGTAGGGCCGGTGTGTAACTATATAAAGACTAATGAGAGGTTACACAGTTCCGCGTCGAGATGCAACCCTCCCCAGTCTCATGGTGTCAACTATAATGTTCCCAATGATAGATACCCGCCCCATGGAGACACACCCCTCCCGCGGAGGAACGTGATGGCCCCCAGAAGAGCGCCGGACCTCAGGGAGGTCCTCCCGCTGAGCCCACCCGTCTACCACGTCCTGCTGGCGCTGGGGGAGGCGGCCCGACACGGCTACGCCATCATGCAGGCGTTCGAGAGACAGACCGGTGGCGAAGAGCAGCTCCTTCCCGGGACCCTCTACGCGACCCTCGCACGCATGGTGGAGAGCGGGCTGATCGAGGAGACCGAACCACCGGTGTCCGGCGTGGATGAGCGACGCCGCTACTACCGGGTCACCGCCTGGGGTAGGGCCGTGGCCCGGGCGGAGTCCGCCCGGCTCCGGCGGCTCCTCGCCGTCGCCGAGGCCGTGGGTCTGGCGTCGGAGGGAACGTGACGCGCCCCCTGATGGAGCGGATCGCCGTCGGGTGCTTCCGTGCGGCGTGTATGGCGTTTCCCGCAGGATTCCGGGACAGCCACGGGGCGGAGATGGTCGAGGCCTTCGCCCGAGCGTTGAGGGCCGTCCACGCCCGCCACGGGCCGCTGGGCGCGATGTCGTTCACGATCCGGTCGGCGGCGGACGCCGCCCGTCAGGGATTCACGGAGCGGACCCGGTCCGGCGTTCCCAGGGGTCACGGCCGGACGATCCACCACGAGGGGAGGGGTGGCATGGCCCACGGATTGGCAACCGACGTTCGCCTCGCGCTTCGGTCGGTCCGTCGAGCGCCTGGCTTCAGCGTGGCCGCCACGCTCGTCCTTGCCCTCGGCGTCGGCGCGAACGCGACGGTCTTCAGCGCGATGCGTGCGGCGATCCTCACGCCCTCCCCGTATCGGGAGCCCGACCGACTCGTCCTGGCGGACATCATGAGAACGAGTACCGCCACGGGTGAGGCCTCTCCCATGGCGTGGTCCTACCCGAAGTTCCGCCTTCTCTCGGAGGTGCCCGGGCGCCTCATCGATCCCATGGCCGGCTACGCCGTTCGCCAGGCTACCCTCGCCGAAGCCGGCCCGCCGGCCCGCGTGAACCTGGAGGTGGTGTCCGCCGGATACTTCGGCCTCCTGGGGATGGACCCGGTGTTGGGTCGGGAGTTCGACGCCGCCGAAGACGATCCCGCCGACCCCGGGCACGTGGTCGTGCTGTCCCATGACATCTGGCGGTCGCGCTTCGCCGGCGATCCGTCCGTCGTCGGACGCGCCATCATGCTGGGTGGCAGGCCCATGACGGTGGTCGGCGTCGCGCCGGTGGGCTTCGAGGGCCTGACCGGCGCGGCGTCGCTGTGGATTCCGATGGGGGTGTCGGGCGAGCTCATCAGCCCCTTCATGGTGAGCCAGGCGCAATCGCACTGGTTCCACGTCGTCGGTCGGCTCAGGGACGGCGTGGCGTTCGAGGACGCGCGTGATCAGATGCGCGCCCTGGGGCTGGCGGTGGCCGAGACGTACCCGGGCTCGAGCCCGGGGGTCGAGCTCGGCGGAACGGCCCGGCGCTTCGAGGACGTACGCGTCAACCCGGGTGCTCGGGCGGCGGTCCTCGCGCTCCTCGCGGCGGCCATGCTCGTGCTCCTGGTGGCTTGCGCGAACCTCTCCGGTCTGCTTCTCGCGAGGGTCCTCCGTCGGGCGCATGACAGCGCCGTACGGGTGGCTGTGGGCGCCTCACGTTGGCGCCTCGTTCTGGGGCTGGCGACCGTGGGCACGCACGTCATGGCACTCGCCTGGCCGCGGCAGTTCCTGTCCAGCGAGCAGGGGGAGCTGCAGGCCGTCTCGGTGGACACGCTGGGCGTCGACGGCGCGGTGCTCGCCTTCGGCGTCGGTGCGACCCTCGCCACACTCCTGCTCTTCGGCGTGCTTCCCGCGCTGCGGGCATCCGGGGCCGAGGTGGCCCAGCGTCTGAAGGACGGGAGCTGGCGGGGCCGGCGGTCCGACCGTGTCCTGGGGCTCGACACCCGTGCGGCGCTGGTGGCTGCGCAGGTCGCCCTCGCCCTCACCCTGCTGTTGGGCACCGGGCTCGTCGGAGCGAGCGTGCGCAGGCTCCTCGCCGTCGATCTGGGGTTCGACCCCGAGGGGGTCGTGACCTTTCAGTACACCATCCCCCGTGAGAGCGCATGGTCGGACGACCCCGTGACGTTCCACGAGTCGTTCCTCGAGCGGGTGAGGGCGATACCGGGAGTGGCAGGCGCAGCGCTCGGGGTGCCTCCCCTCGGTGGTCACTGGTCCATCACGCGGGTGCGGGACATCGAGGGCCAACCGGCGATCGCCCTGGGGCAGGGGCCGAGGATCGGCGCCAACATCGTGTCCGACGGATACGTGGAGGCCCTTCGCATCCCCCTCCTCGACGGTCGCACCTTCGATGCGTCGGACGGCGAGGACGCCACGCCCACGGTGATCCTGAGCCGCCACGCGGCCGAGCGACTCTTCCCGCGGGGGCAGGCCGTGGGGCAGAGGATCGAGGTGGCCATGAGTCAGGACGGCAGGGAGCGCCACGCGGTGGTCATCGGTGTGGTGGGCGATCCGCGATTCAGCCCACCCGACCGGGAGATCATGCCAGAGGCGTTCTACTCCGTGAGGGATTTCCCCATCACCCAGGGCACCATATCGCTCAGAGCCGCCCGGGACCCCAGTGAGCTCTTGCCGGCCGTTCGCGCCGTCCTCCGGGGCCTGGAGCCGAGCATGCCCATCGCCAACGTCCGGACCATGGACGAGATCATCACGGCTGCCACGGGAGACCGCCGCATCGTGCTGGGGCTCCTCTCGGTGTTCGCCCTGGTCACGGTCCTCCTGGCGGCGACGGGTACATGGGGAATCGTGAGCTACGCGGTGGCCGACCGCCGCAGGGAGCTCGGTCTCCGCCTCGCCCTCGGTGCGGGGGACGCCCGCGTCGTGCGGCTCGTCCTCGGGCAGAGCGGCCGATACGCCCTCGGCGGAGCGGTCCTCGGGTTCGTGATCTTCGTGGCGGGCAGCCGCGTTCTCGACGCGTTCCTCTACGAAACCACCCGCGTCGATCCGTGGGTGTTCTCCGGCGGCTCCGCGCTCCTGCTCGGCGTGGTTTTTCTGGCAAGCTGGCTTCCCGCTCGCCAGGCGACGCGGGTGCACCCCGTCCAGGCCCTCAAGAGCGACTGACAGGGAGGGGACGCCCTCCGTCGCCGGCCTCGGCATCGCCCTCGGACCGCGCGTCTTGCACGAGCACCCGCTCCGTGGGCATGCTGCCCGGTATGCTGGAGTTCACCTTCGCCGCTCTCGTGGAGAACGGGCCGAGCGGACGCTGTGTTCGGCGGGGACTTCGACCTGATCCGCTGAGGAGACCGAGGAACCATGAGCAAGACCCTCATCACGACCATCCTGGTGGCGGCGCTTGCCGCCTGCCGGCCTTCGCCGGAGCCAACGGAGCAAGGTTCTTCCGGGCCCTGGACGCTGGAGGCGTACCAGCCCGGGGCCGACGGGCAGGTCCGTGTCCTGATCATCCATGACATGGAGGGGCTGTCGGGGCAGGACGATCCCAGCTCGTTCGACTTCGGCACCGCGCTGTATCCTGCGGGCCAGGAGATGCTCGCCGCCGACATCAACGCGGTGGTGGCTGGCCTCATTGCGGGCGGCGCGACCGAGGTGCTGATCGCGGACGGACACGGGAGCGGCAACCCCGAGCCGGACCTCCGCACCGACCTTCTCGACCCGCGGGCGCGTCAGATCATCCGCGAGCAGCCCTTCGACACGTACTTCGACCTGCCGGAGTCCGAGGACATCGACGCGGTGGCGGTGGTGGGCATGCACGCCAAGACGGGCAGCGGGGGCTTCGCGTCCCACACGTTCACCCTCGGGATCGATCTCCTGATCAACGGTCGGTCCATCACGGAGACCGAGCTGGTGGCGCTCTCCTGGGGCAGGGTCGGGGTGCCGCTGATCTTCGCCTCCGGCGACGACCGCCTGGCGCGGGATCTCGAGACCATGCCGTGGATCGAGTTCGTCACGGTGAAGGAGGCGACCGCGGCGGACAGCGCTCGGCTGAGACCCGTGCCCGAGGCCCGCGCCGACCTGACGGCTTCGGCGCGTCGGGCGGTGGAGGGGCTCTCGTCCGCCCGGGTCATGAAGGTGGCGGTTCCCATCCGCGCGTCCCTGCACGCGGTGCCGCCCGCCGACCTGAGCTTCCTCCAGGGCATACCGGGAATCGACTACGCGGACAACGTCCTGAGCTTCGAGACAGCCGACCTGAGGGAAGCGTACGACGGTCTCGTGGCAGCGGTGGGCCTAGCGACTCGCGGGTACGCGGGCGTGCTGCGGGAGGTGATCCGCGCGCGCGGGGACGGGCAGGACATCATGGCCGAGTACGGAGCCACGCTCACCCGGCGATGGTTCGACCATGAGTCGGGCCGCCTCGGAGGACCGCCGCCGTCAGCCACGGCCACGGCGTCGGCCGGGAGGTTCCACGGGTATCGGTAGGCCACCCCCACCGCCCCAGCCCCACTTCGCCCAGGTCGAGGCGTATCACCCGGGACAACATCTCGCGCTCACCGGTGTCCGTGGTCCCGGTGAGGCGGCCGATACGCACGATTCGGTGCATGACGGAGTCCTTGCTTCAGCGAGGGAGTTTCGTACAGCTTGCTCCGCATGTCCAAGCCCATTCTGCTCACCGTAGACGACGACGTCGACGTTCTCAACGCCGTCGCCCGGGACCTGAGGAAACGGTACGGGCGCGAGTACCGCGTCCTGAGGTCGGATTCAGGTACCGCGGCGCTGGAGCTCCTTGGCGAGCTGAAGGACCGGGGTACCCCGGTCGCCTTGATCCTGTCCGACCAGCGAATGCCCGGGATGGACGGTGTCGCCTTCCTCTCCCGGGCGGTGGCCATGTATCCCAGGGCCAAACGTGTCCTGCTCACGGCCTATGCGGACACCGAGGCCGCGATCGGAGCGATCAACCGCTCGCAGGTCCACTACTATCTCGTCAAGCCCTGGGATCCGCCCGAGGAGAAGCTGTTTCCGGTGCTGGACGACATGCTGGAGGATTGGCAGGCCGCCTATCGGCCCGGATACGGTGGCGTGCGCGTAATTGGCGATCGGTGGTCGGCCCGGTGTCACGCCGTTCGGGACTTCCTGGCCCGGAACCGGGTGCCCTACCAGTTCCTCGACGTCGAGACCTCCGACGAGGCGCGTCACCTCATCGGCTCCCTGGATGAGTCCCAGCTTCCGCTGGTGGTGCTGCCCGACGGGGGCCGGCTCCAGAGTCCGGACCCGACGGCCATCGCGGAGCACATCGGCCTCGCGACGAAGGCGAAGGAGGACTTCTACGACCTGGCCATCGTGGGCGCCGGACCCGGCGGCCTGGCCTCCGCCGTGTACGGAGGCTCGGAAGGACTCCGTACGGTGCTCATCGAGCGGGAAGCGCCGGGCGGACAGGCAGGGACCAGCAGCAGCATCGAGAACTACCTCGGCTTCCCCGCAGGCCTGTCGGGTGGAGACCTCGCGCGGCGCGCCGTGGCCCAGGCCCGCAAGTTCGGCGTCGAGATCCTGACCCCGCAGGAGGCCACGAAGCTGAGGCTAGAGGGGCCCTACAAGTACCTGACCCTGGCCGACGGCTCGGAGATCTCCTGTCATGTCCTCATGCTGTCGGTGGGTGTTTCCTGGACGCTCCTTCCCGCCCGGGACGCCCACCGCTTCGTCGGATCGGGTATCTACTACGGTGCGGCGATGACCGAGGCGATCCATGCGGCGGGACGCACCGTGTACATGGTGGGCGCCGGAAACTCGGCGGGGCAGGCGGCCATGTACTTCAAGGACTACGCCGACAAGGTCGTCATGTTGGTTCGCGGTGATTCCCTCGCCGTCAAGATGTCCCACTACCTGGTGCGCAGGATCGAGGAGACGGCGAACATCGAGGTACTCCTCCATACGGAGGTCGTGGGGTGCGGCGGAAGCAGCCGCCTGGAGGAGCTGGAGCTGCGGTCGAACGTGAGCGGGGAGGGGGAGACGGTTCCTGCAGAATACCTCTTCGCGTTCCTGGGCGCGGAGCCGCGCACCGAATGGCTTGACGGTCTCTTGGCTCGGGACGAGCGCGGCTTCATCCTCACGGGGACCGACCTGGATCCGAAGCTCCACCTCCGGGATTGGCCGCTCGAGCGGCCGCCCTTCATGCTCGAGACCAACGTGCCGGGCATCTTCGCGTGCGGCGACGCCCGTCACGAGTCCGTGAAGAGGGTGGCCTCGGCCGTGGGTGAAGGCTCGGTTTCGGTCGCGTTCATGCACCAGATCCTGGCGGAGCGGTGACCCGAGATCACATGGGTGGCGGTGTCGGTGGCGGGAGCTTCACGCGGGACGAGCTACGCCCGTTGACCGTCCTCGAGGGGCTCGCGGACGAGGAGCTCGACTGGCTGGCGGAGCACGGGTCGCGTGTCGAGCTGGACCGGGGCGAGCACATGTTCGAGCGCGGAGAGGTGGCGGATGCGCTCTGGATCGTCGTCGAGGGGGCCATCCAGGGGTTCGAGGAGATCGGTGGCCAGTGGCTGCTGGTGGCCACCACGAGCCGCGGCCAGGTCACGGGGATGCTCCCTTTCTCCCGCATGACCCACTATCCCCGGTATACGGTCGCACGGGAGCCCTCGACCGTGTTGCGGCTCGACGCGTCCCGGTTTCGGGACCTTCTGAACGTCAGCCACGAGATGGGTCGACGCCTCGTGGCCCAGATGTCGGACCGGGTCCGCGGCGACGTCCGTCTCGAGCAGCAGGGCGAGAAGATGATGGCGCTGGGAAGGCTGTCGGCCGGCCTCGCCCACGAGCTGAACAACCCGGCTGCCGCCATACGGAGGGCTTCGTCCAGGCTTTCGGAGCACCGAGCCCGTCTGCCCGCTCTCGTCACGGGGCTGGTCCGCCACAGCGTGAGCCCCGAGGGTCTGGGGAGGCTCGAGCGATTGCGGTCCCTGGGCAGGCGGAAGGACCTGCCGCGGTTGAGCGCGCTGGAGCTCAGCGAGCTGGAGGAGCAGGTCTCGGAGTGGCTGGACGGCCGCGGCGTGCAGGAGGCCTGGGAGGTGGGGGGGACGTTCTCCGAGGTCGGCCTGACGGTGGATCAACTCGACGATCTGGCTCGGCATGTTCCACCCGAGGCCCTCCCGGACGCGATGGCGTGGCTCGCCGGAGGGATCGAGTCCGATCGGATCGTGGAGGAGATCTCGACATCGGCGGAGCGGATCTCGGAGCTGGTAGCCTCCATCAAGACGTACTCTCACATGGACCGGTCCAGCGTGCACGCGCCGACCGACGTCCGCTCCGGTCTCGACAACACGGTCACCATGCTCGGGCACAAGCTCAAGAAGAAGTCCATCCGCCTCGAGCGTGACTACCCCGGCGACGTCCCCCTCGTCGCGGCCAACGCGGGTGAGCTCAATCAGGTCTGGACGAACCTCATCGACAACGCCATCGACGCGATGGACGTCGGGGGTACCCTCCAGCTCAGGGTGCGGCGCAACGAAGCGTGGCTGGAGGTCGAGGTCGCCGACGACGGGTCGGGGATACCCGAGGAGATCCGGGCCCACATGTTCGAGCCGTTCTTCACGACGAAGGAGGTCGGGGTGGGCACCGGCCTCGGGCTCGGCATCGCCCGGCGCATCGTGGATACGCATCAGGGTCACATCGAGGTGAGGTCGGAGCCCGGCCGGACCGTCATGTGCGTGCGGCTCCCCATCGACCGTACGGAACCGACCGTGGCGTGACCCCCCTCCGCTAGTCGGTGCTCTCGGCGTCGGAGGTGGACCGGAGCGGCAGTCGCACGGTGAAGCGGGTCCGCCCTGGAACCGAGTCCACGCCGATGGTCCCGCCATGCTTCTTCACCACGGCGTTGTAGCTGGTATTCAGACCGAGTCCCGTTCCCTTCCCCGGCGGCTTGGTGGTGAAGAAGGCGTCGAAGACCCGTGACTGGATGGCATCCGGGATGCCTGGACCGTCGTCCTCGATCTCGACGACCACGCCGCCGTCGTCGACTCCCGTTCGGATGACGATACGCCCGACTCCCCCGATCGCGTCCACGGCATTGTCGAGCAGGTTGGTCCACACCTGGTTGAGGTCGCTGCCGTAGGCCTCGATCGAGGGAAGATCCGGATCGAGGTCGCTGGTCACCTCTACGCCCTGCTTCAGCTTGTTGCGGAGGATGACCAGGGTGTTTCTCAGTCCCTCGTTCACGTCCACTTCCTGACGGGGGGCCTGGCCGAGGTAGGCGTAGGCCTTCATGGCGCCGACGATCTCCACCAGCCGGCTCGATCCATTCCGGATCTCCTCCGTCAGGCGATAGGCCTGGAAGCACTGTGCTTGCCACGTGACGATGACTCCGGCGTGCCCCCCGCCGCTCCGCGCCTGCAGGGCGTCGAGGCTCTCTGCTGTGTGTCCGATCTCGACGAGGGCGGGGGCGAACTCCCACGGTTCCTCCACGTCGTGGCTCTCCAGCCACTCCTCGACGTCGGCTTCCCGATCCCCGCGCTCCAGAGGAGTGAGCTCCAGAGGACTCAGCGCGACCTCGCGAGCCTGCCGATCGAGCTCCTCCAGGAGCCGGGCTGCTTCCTGGTCCAGTCGCAGTGTGCGGAGGCCGAGGTGGGCCTTTTGGATCTCGGTGAACGTGATCCCCAGCTGTTCCGCGGCCCTCTGGGCCGCCGCGGCGGGGTTGTTGAGCTCGTGGGCCATTCCGGCGGTGAGCGTGCCGAGGGTCGCCATCTTCTCGCTCTGCCGCAGCGCGCTTTCCGCTTGCTTCTGTGCCGTGAGGTCCGACCCATAGACGAAGATGAAGATGCCCTCGGGGCCCGGGGCGTGGTGGAAGATGAGATGGCGGTTGCCGATCGTCGCCTCGAAAGCCACCGGCTCGGCTGCTTCGCAAACGAGGCCCCAGAACACCTCGTCCACGCCTGGACACAACTCGAGCCATGACCGGCCGCTGAGGTCGGCGGAGTCGAAGAGCCACAGTGCCGCGCGGTTCGCCAGCACCACCTCGCCGGTTCGGTCGAGGCGCAGCACCGGGCCGGGGTTCATGTCGGGGAACCGCGCCAGCTCCGCGAGCGCCCGCTGAGCTGCCTTCAGCTCGGTGACGTCGGATCCGTACGCGAAGACCTGGTCGCTGAGGGGCTCGTGAACCAGCGTGAACGAGAGCCAGAGCGATCCGACCTGGACGTCGTGGTGGAAGGGCTGGTCCGACGTCACCACCCGCTCCCACAGCTCATCGGGGATCTGGCAGAGGTCCCGGAACGACGATCCTCGGATCTCCTCCCGTCCGAAGACGCGACTCGCCGCCCTGTTCGCTCGATAGATGGTCCCATCACGCCGGAGGCGGGCGACGGGGCCCGGGTTCATCTGCGGGAACCGGGCCCGCTCCTCGAGCTCCTTCTCCGCCACCTTCTGGGCGCTGACGTCGGTCCCGTAGACGAAGATCTGTGCGCTCTCCGGCTCGTGAGCCAGCGTCAGAGAGAACCAGGAGTCCCCCACGCGCACGTCCTTTGCGACGGGCACCTCGCTCGAGAGCACTCGGTCCCGGACAGCCTCGTCCAGCTCCGGGACGAGATCCCACAGGCACAGTCCCTCCAGGGCTTCGCGGCCGAACGCGCTTCTTGCCGCCGAGTTTGCCCCGAGAACGGTGCCCGTGGCGTCGAGGCGCGCGACGGGACCCGGGTTCATCTCCGGAAAGCGGGCCATCTCGCGGACGGCGGCCATCGAGGCCTCCAGCTCGCGTTCGGCGGTCTTCTTCAGGCCAATATCCACCAGGGTCGTGAGATACACGGGTGCACCGAGGTACTCGAAGACGGAGACGCCGGCCTGCGCCCACCGGCACTGGTCATCGGAAGCTCGAATCCGGACCTCTACGGGCTCGACGCCCCCCTTACTCGTGTGCTCCAAGGCACGGTCCCGGTCCTCTTCGACCCAGTGGAGCTTGCGGAACGGCGTGCCGACCACGTCGCTCTCGTCCACGCCGTAGGTCGTGGAGAACTTCCGGCTCACGCGGATCACGACGTCGTCTCCCCGGCGGGAGAGCACCACGGGCATGGGAAGTCCGTCCAGTAGATGGGCTGGGAGATCACCTTGCGGAGCGAACGGAGATCCGGTGGAAGTCGACATCAACGGCTTGCCTCTCGGAACCATCGCGGTCCTTTGGGGAACTTGGAGATACCTCGGCGACTTAGGCTGACAACGACGTCGGTCTCACCTTGCAGGTAACGAATAGTCGGAGCGCGTGTATGGTGCCAGGGACGAGCGTGGTACAGCCCAATCCCCGTCCGCGGACGTTCAGGGATTTGTGCGCTCTCGTGTGTCGTCGAACTGTGGTGCTGCGGGGACTGAAGTTCGCAGTGGTCGTGGGGGCAATCCTCATCGCCATCAATCACGGCGACACGATCCTGCGGGGAGATCTCGATGTGGTCAGCTATGCGAAGATGGCCATGACGGTAGTCGTCCCCTACGTCGTATCCGTGTCCTCCAGTGTCGGTGCCATCCTCGAGCAGGGCGGATCCAAGCTCCGGGAGTCGGACGAGGACGTTGTTCGAGCTTCTTGAGCTCGGAACCCGGAAGCGCCGCGCTCACGAGGTCCCCGTGAGTTCGTGGCTCAATCGCTTCAGCCGGGCACGGGCGCCCTCGTCGTAGGCCTGGGGGTTGGCCCGGGCGACCGCGAGGCCCCGGTAGTATTCGCCACCCCGCACATCCCCCGAGGTGATGGCCTGCATCACTGCCTCCTTGCCCTCCTGCACGCTGCTGCGCGGGCGCGCGCCTCGCTCCAGCACCATATCCGTATCCATCATGCTGGCGGGGTGGACGGCGACCACGGTCACGTCCTGCCCTTCCAGCTCGCGCGCCAGGTCGAAGGTGAACATCACCTGGGCCAGCTTGCTCTGGGAGTACGCTCGTCCGTCGCTGTAGCCTTCCTCCATCATGACGTCGTCGAAGTCGATGGGCCGCTGAGCCACCGACGACACGTTCACGATGCGCGAGGGGGCGCTCTCGGTGATCATAGGGAGCAGCTCGCGGGTGAGGAGGAAACCCGACAGGTAGTTCACCTGGAAGTGCATCTCGTGACCGTCCACCGAGAGCCGTCGCTCGGGGGAGTCCAGCCAGATGCCCGCGTTGTTGACCAGGACGTCCAACCGGTCGTAGTCCCGGCGAATCTTGCCAGCGAAGGCCCGCACCTCCTGGAAGGAGGCGAGGTCGGCCCGGTAGAAGCGGGCACTGCCCACCCCCTCCGCCTCGATCTCGGCCACCAGAGCGTTGCCGCGCTCTTCGTCGCGGCCGTGGACGATGACGTGGGCACCGGTCGCCGCGAGGGCGCGGGCCACCTCCCGTCCGAGCCCTCCCGTGGACCCGGTGACCAGGACCACCGGATGTCCCGGAGAGGCCGCGACTCCTTCCTGGGCCGCGGACCGGACAGGAACCACTCCGAGGAGCGCGGCGAGCATCAGAGCGCTGCCCAGGACGACGAATCCTCCCGGTGGGGGCCTCACGGACATTCCTGTCCTCCTGTCGAGGGTCTTCCCCATGGTGCCGGCACCGGCCGTGTCGCGAAAGGGTTCCGTCGGGGCACGCAGATCCGCCCCGGGGCGCCGACTATTCCGCGGTCAGCGCGTTCCGTGGATCCACCTGCGTCGCGCGACGGGCCGGGACCCAGGAGGCCAGCACGGCGATGAGGCCGAGCCCCAGAGGCAGCACGGTGAACGTCGTGAGGTCCGTGGGCGTGACCTCGTAAAGCAGGCTCCTGATGAACCCGCCGCCGGCGAGAGCCAGCACGACGCCCAGAGCGATCCCCACCAGCGCGAGCCGGACGGCCTGTCGGAGGACGAGTCCCACGACGCCGCCCCGGTCCGCCCCCAGTGCGATGCGCACGCCGATCTCTCGGCGACGGTGCAGGACTCCGAAGGACGCGACGCCGTAGACGCCCATGGCGGCGAGGATGACCGCCACGAGCCCAAAGGCGGACACGACCTGCATGGTGAACCGGGGCCAAGCCACCCTCTCGCTCGCGACCTCGGGAAGGGTGGCGACCTCCATCATGGGCACGTTCGGATCGAGGGCCTGAAGGACGCTGCGAACGGACGGCACCAGCCCCGCAGGATCCACCTCGGCCCGGATCACCAACGATGGCGTCGGCCAGGGGACCAGGGTGTAGGGTACGTAGATGCGGGGCCGCGGTCGGTCCCGCACCGTCTCGTCCCGGATGGAGGAGACCACGCCCACCACGCGCATGGTGGGTCCTGTCGGATCACCCCACACCACCGTCCGCCCCACCGCCTCGAGGGACCCCCAGAGGTCCTCGGCCAGATGGTCGTCTACGATCACCGGGACCTCGTATCCCTCGGCCAGGGCCTCCTCGCTTTCTGGCGGACGGTCGCCGGCGTCAAAGGTCCGACCCGAGAGGATCCGGATGCCCATGGCCGCGAAGAAGCCGGTGTCCACGGCCCGCCAGCTGACCGGCAGGAAGTCGTCCCGCCGATCGGGCACGTCTTCGGCAGGTGCCACCATGTTGGAGGCCTGGAAGTTGCTGAACACGCCCGACATGGTGACCCCTGCGGACTCGACACCGGGGAGCGCACGGATCTCGGTGGTGAGCCTGTCCAGGAAGACGAGGCGCTCCTCCATTGAGAACTGGCCGTCGGGAAGGCCCAGGGAGAACTGGAGCGCTCCTTCCGGCGGGAACCCCAGATCCACCGCCTGGATGCGGGCGAAGCTGCGAGTCATGAGACCCGCACCCAGGACCACCACGACCGCCAGGGCGAACTGCGCCACCACCAGCGCATCCCGCAGGCGGCGATGCCGACCCGGAGTGCTGGGGGCGCCCTCGCGGAGGGCATCGAACAGGCGTCCACGGGTGGCGAACAGCGCCGGCGCCAGCCCGAAGGCGAACACCGCCGCCGCCGATGCCACCAGGGCCACGGCCAGCACCCGCCCGTCCATGGCGGCCTGGTCCAGGCGCGCCAGGTCTCCCGGACCCAGGGACCGAACCACTGGGGTGCCGACCCTCGCGAGCAATACGCCCAGGCCCCCGCCCAGCGCGCCCAGCAGCGCGCTTTCCGTGAGGAGCTGGGCCACGATCCGCCGTCGCCCGGCGCCCAGCGCGGCGCGGAGGCCGATCTCCCTCTGTCGGCCCGTGGCCCGGGCGATGAGCATGGTCGCCACGCTTCCGCAGGCCATGAGCAGCAGCAGCGCCACAGCGAGGACCAGGAAGGTGGCGATGCGCGTGAGCCTGTCGCCCACCCGCCATTCCTGCAACGAGTGCACCGTGGCCCCCCATTCTTCGTTGTCCTCGGGGTATTCGTGGGCGAGGGCCGCGCCGATAGCCGCCATGTCCCGATGGGCGTCCTCCAGGGTGGAGCCCGGGGCCAGCCTGGCTACCGTCTGGAGCATGTGATTGCTCCGGTCCGAGGCGGCGTCCGGCCTCAGAGCCGTGAACACGTCCACGCCGGGAAATCCCCGATCCGTGGGCACGACTCCGATGACCACGTGGGGAATGCCGTCGAGGGTCAGCGTCTCGTCCACCAAGGACTCGTCACCCCCGAAGCGGCTCTCCCAGAATCCCCGCGACAGCAGGACCACGTGGCCGCCTGCGTCGGGGACGTCCTCGTCCGGGGCGATATGCCGCCCCACGATCGGGTCGATTCCGAAGACGGGGAGCAGCGTGTGGGTGACCCGGAAGCCGGTCAGCCGCTCGGCCTGGCCCACCCCTGTGAGCGTGCGGTCGCCCAGGGTGAAGGCGCCCATGGCGCTGAAGGAGCGCTGGCGCTCCGCCCAGTCCAGGTAGTTCGGATCCGATACCGAGAAGGTGCTTCCCTGAGGCGTCACTTCCCTGACCATCACCAGCTGGTCGGCTCCCTCGAAGGGCACGGCCTCCAGCACCACCGAGTTCACCACGCTGAAGACGATGGTGGTGGCGCCGATGCCCAGGGCGAGCGTCAGGATCGCCAGCGCCGACCCTCCGGGGGCCTTGGCCAGCTGGCGGAACGCGAAGCCCAGATCTTGGCGGAGACCGCCCCACATGTCGACGATCCTCATCTCACCCTCCCTCCTCATCCCTATACGACGGCACTCTTTCCGCACGCGATCCACATCGCCGAACTGTCGCCGTGCCTCCCGGGCGGCGTCCTCCTCCGACCACCCCTCCCGGAGCAGGTCCTCCCTTCTCATCTCGACGTGGAAGCGAAGCTCGTCGTCCACGTCGCGGATCACCCGGTTCCGCCGGAGCGGCAGCCGGAAGATCCTGCGCGGGGAAGGACGCTCGGTCACGCGGCCCCCGGCTCCGACGCGAGCACCTTGGCCACCGCGTCCACGTATCGGCCCCAGGACGACTTCCCGGTCTCGAGGGCACGGCTGCCCCGAGGGGTCAAGCGGTAGTACTTGGCCTTTCGATTGTTCTCGGAGAGCCCCCACTCGGCCTCGATCCAGCCCCTTCGCTCCATCCGGTGCAGGGCCGGGTACAGCGCGCCCTCCTCCACCAGGAGCGCGTTGTCGCTGGCATCCTTGATCCACCGGGCCACGGAGTACCCATGCATCGGCCCGCCGGTGAGGGTCTTGAGCACGAGGACGTCCAGCGTTCCCCGCATGAGATCGAGATCCGACATGTGGCACCTTCCCCTAGAGTTCTTAGGGAAGATGCTCCATTTCCCCTAAGATTTCAAGGGGAATGCCTCGGGCGGTGGCCACCCCGCCCACCGGACGCGCCGAGCAGCGGCGCTTCATTCGGGCAGCAGGACCTCGACCGGGTCGACTCGTGTGGCTCGGAACGCGGGGAGGGCGCTGGCTACGAGCCCGGTCACGGCGAGCGACAATGCCACCGCGCCCAGCACGGAGGGGTCCCGAGTGCCGCCGCGAAACAGCGTCGGGTCCAGGTATCGCCCCGCCGCGAGGACCACCGCGGACCCGATGAGGATGCCGGAGACGGCGAGCCGGAGGCCTCTGGTGAGGACGTCGACGAGGATGCCGGGCTGCGTTCCACCCAGTGCCACCCGGACGCCGAGCTCGTGGCGCCTGCTGCGCACGGTGAACGCCACGACTCCATATACGCCCACCACGGCGAGCAGGGCCGCCAGGGTGGCCAGGATCGTCATGGCCCTGGCCGAGAATCGAGCGAAGGTGAAGCCCCTGGACCGCCGGATCAGCTCCTCCCAGGTGCGCACCTCGGAGGGGATGTCGCCGTCCAGCGACCACAGGGTCTCGCGCATGGCCTGGGCGATCACCCTGTCGTCGTGAGGCGAGTGGACGAGAACGGTCTGGTACCACAGGGGCCGCTGGGCGATGGTGGTGTAGAACTCCGGGAACGGGTCCCAGCCGAAGCCGTAACGCACGTCCTCCACCACGCCCACCACGGTCCGCCACACGGAATCGCCCGGCAGATCGAGGCGAAGCCTCCGGCCCAGGGCATCCTCTTCCGGCCAGAAGGTGCGGGCGAGGGTCTCGTTCACAACGGCCACCGGCAGCGCGTCGGCGCCGTCTCGTGCCTCGAGGGGTCGCCCTCGGAGGACGTCGATGCCGGCGGTGGCGAAATAGCCGAGGCTCACGGCGCTGTTGTGGAGATTGGTCGACGTCACGCCTTCCGCGGTCTCCACGGAGGCGGGCGGGAAGGACACCCCCCCCGAGTAGGGCATCTGGCTCGCCGCGCCCGCCGCCACTACGTCGGGACGGGCCGAGAGACGGCCGGTCAGCCCTTCGAAGAACCGGGTGATGGCGGCACCATCGGCCCGGTACTCCGCGGGCAGGCTGACCCGCATGGCGAGCCGGTTCTCGGTCTCGAAGCCCCGATCTTCCGAGCTCACCTGGACGAAGCTCTTGAGGGAGAGAGCGGCGCCGGAGAGGAGGATGAACGCCAGGGCGACCTCGGACACGGCGAGGGCGGAGTGTGCACGGTGCTTCCGGCCGTGCTTCCCTGCCGCGCTGCCCAGCAGCGGGCCCCTGCGTCCGTCATGAAGAGTGCGCCAGGCCGGCACCAGTCCCGTTGCGAGGCCGGCGGCGCACGAGACCACGAGGGCGAACGCCAGCACCTGGGGATCGATCCGGACTCCGGCGGCGTTGGGCAGCGTCATCGGCAGGGCCGAGAGGAGCGGTGCAAGGGCCCCCGCGGCGAGCAACAGGGCCACCCCTCCTCCCAGGAGGGCGAGGACGAGGGCTTCGGAGAGGAGCTGGGCGGCGATGTGGGTGCGTCCCGCTCCGAGGGCCCGTCGGATCGCCAGCTCGTGGTCACGCTCGAGGGCCCGCACGAGGAGGAGGTTCGTGATGTTGGCGCAGGCGATGAGGAGTACCAATCCGGCGGCGCTCAGGAGCAGGAGAATCCCCGGCCGGGCTCCGGCCACCTGCATCTCCCTCCAGGGGTACAGGCGAGCCGTGAGGTCCCGTTCCTCTTCGTGCCGCTCCCCGAGGCGGTCCTGGAGGGAGGCCATCTCCTCCTGCGCTTCGTGCACGCTCTCGCCATCGGCGAGGCGACCGACGACCTGGAGGAACCCCCCGCTGCGCGTAGGCCAGCCCCTGCGCTCGTCGGAAAGGGGGGTCCACACGTCCACACCGTCGTAGGGGAAGGTGAATCCAGGGGGCATGACCCCCACCACGACGTGAGGAATGCCGTTGAGGGACACGGTCCTACCCACCACCGAGGGGTCTGCGGAAAGGGCGCGCGCCCAGAATCCGGCGCCGAGCACGGCCACCCTCGTTCCTCCCCGCTCGTCGTCCTCCGGGAGGATCGTCCGCCCCAGGGCCGGGGCGACGCCGAACGCACGAAACGCGCCGGACGTCGCGCTCACGCCGGCGACGGGAACGGGGCCATCCGGGGTGGCGTAGGAGAACGCGACGCCTTCGAAGGCGCCCATGGCCTCGAAGGAGCGAGCCCCGTCCTCCCAGTCACGGAAGGTCAGGGGAGGCACCGAGTAGCTCTGGCTCGCCGCAGCCGCATCGGGGATTCCACCGGGGAGGTCCGTTCTGAGGCGGTAGATGCCCACGAGCTCGTCCGGCTCGTCGTAGGGAAGGGGTGCGAGCAGCGCGGCGTTCACGATGCTGAAGGCGACCGTGCTCCCCCCGATGCCGAGGGCGAGGGTGGCGACGACCGCCATGGCCAGGCCGGGCCGACGGGAAAGGGTCCGGACGGCCAGCCTCCCGTCACGCAGGATGGCGGCGACGGCACCGGGAACGGCGCCCGGCGCGGCCCCGAGACCGAGGACGAGGTGATGGACCACGATGGGGAGCACGTGCATCCAGTACCAGAGCCCGGGCGGCACCATGGACCTCGATCGGAGGTGCGCGCTGAGCTCCTCCCGGGCGTCGCCCACGACGCTCTGTCCTGTCCGGCCCTTCGGCGCCGCCCACTCGAGCAAGCGCTCCGCCAGACGGGGCGGAACCGGTTCCCCATGCCTGCGCTTCATCCTTCCTCCCCTCCCAGCGTCCCGAGCACTCCATCCCACAGGTTCAGCAGCGCCTCCCGCGAATCCTCCAGCGCCGCCACCCCCGCCGGCGTCACGGTGAAGAGGCGGCGGGGCTTCCCTCCCCTTTCCGGCGTGCCGTCTTCGATCCGCCACCGCACCAGGCCCTTCTGCCGGAGCCGGTCCAGCGTCTTGTACAGGGAGCCGCGCGACACCTTCCGACCCACCTCCCGGTCCAGCTCACCCATGATCCCCACTGCGAAGGCCTCCTCCCCCAGCCGCAGGACCGCGAGGAGGATCATCTGCTCCAGCTCGCCCAGGTACTTCTTGGCCATGCCTCCACCGGTGTCGCAATTGTCGACATTCGATGTCGTAATAGTAGACAATGCAGGTCCGCTGCGCAACGGGTGGATTCAGGCGGGGTAGAGGGCGCTAGGGGAAGCTGGGATCCGGCTCGTAGCGCGCGCCGCGGTACACCGTCACCGGCCCGACCATCACCTCCGTGTCCAGCGAACGCCCGAGCAGCACTACGTGGGCAGAGTCCGGAAGAGCGAAGTCGTAGCCGCTCCTGCCCCGCCACTCGGGCGCGCCGTCGACCATGACGGTCAGAAGGCCCGTGCTGTCCAGCTGCAGCACGTATCGGTGCCACTCGTCCACGTCGGCGGGCAGGGGAAGCCTCTCGAGCCCATCGTGGTAGCTGGCCTCGCCGATCAGGATCTCGGCATGCTGGTAGAAGCTGTTGGTCCGGTACCAGGCGATGTTGATCAGGTCGGGCTGCCCGTGCCCCACCGACGCCAGCCCGTCCGGGCGCTCTCCGTCGTCGTCCGTGGTAGGCCGTTTGGCCAGGCCGACCTGAAGGTTCCTGAAGTGCTGCCCGTTGAGGGGCTGGGCCGCCCAGTACTCGACGGTCAGGCCGTGGCTGAGGTCCAGGGGCTTTCTGGATACGACGCCGCTGTGGTAGTTCGCGTCTCCGTTGTTCACGAAGACGCCGCCGCCTCCCGGGAATCCGGTGGCGCGGGAGTAAGGAGGAGGATCGCCGAAGCTGAGCCATCGCCGGTCGTCGATCCCCCCCGACCAGTCTTCGCTCAGCAGCACCGGTACGCCCACCTCCCTCAGGGGCAGCACCTCCACCTGAATGGTCGCGGAGCGCCACCCCGCCAGGCTGGCCGTGACCCCGGCGCGTCCGAGGCTCAACGTCCGCATCGTGCCGTCAGGCTCGACGCGGACGACTTCGGGAGCGGAGCTGCTCCAGGTCAACACAGCGGAATCCACGGGCACCTCGCCACCTGACGCGCGAGAGACGGTGAGGCGAGGCACGATCTTCTCGTTCACCGAGGTCCTGACGCGCTCGGGAGCCGGCGCGACGCGGTCCACGTA
>JBDHGI010000083.1:0-17140 GCA_039589955.1 Gemmatimonadota bacterium
CGACCCGACGAATCGCACGAAGATGAAGCCGACCTGACAGAGGTTGGCAATGAGCGCGGTTACATAAAGAGCCGGTGCATTGCTCACTGCGAATCCCAACACCACGGCGGCGAGACTCCCCTGCTCGACGACCTCGAGCGCCATCACCACGGCGACGGCGAGTCGGTCGGGCTCGAAGCTTCCCCGTACCGGCCTGTAGGCCGAGAAGAACGACTTGAGGATGCCGTTGTCGAACACCAGGAACAGAGCGGCTGCGATGCGCCAGGTCAGAGACGCGTCCACCCCATATCCGTCCAGCCCCACCGGGATCAGTGCCGCCGCGACTCCTGCGACGCTGCTGGCAATGACCAGGCGCAGGCGCAGCAGATCGTGCACGGCTTCCGCGGGTGTGTCCCGGGGTCGGCGGATGACGCTCACCAGGGCCGCGAAGCCCGCGAAGGCCGCGGCGATCTCGGCCATGGCGAGCAAGGTGTCGGCGTTCTCGAGCATGGCTCCCCCCTGCGTCAGGACCCTGATTCCCTATCCAGGAACCTCTGGTCCACGATGCCCGCCAGCGAGCCGTCGTCATTCCTGACCGGAACGAAGATCCGGTGGCTGTCCTCCTGGTGGAAGGTTCCGTCCGGCTGGAGGTAGAGGTTGAAGGTGCCCGAAGTCGGGAAGTAGCCCACCAGGTGACCGTCAGCCACGGTCAGGCGGATCTCCCCCACCGGATCGACCCCGAGAGGCGTCGGCGGGTCGGTCCACACTCCCTCGAACTCCTGCAGCTCCTCAGCGGGGACATGGGTGATGCGGGGGTCCGACTCGACCTCGAGGGGCGCCAACATCGGGTCCGATGCGGGGGCCCCCGTCCTGGCCTCGAGGACCTGTGCAACCAGGTCGAGGAGACCGCTCATGGGCGTTCTCTCCCCCTCGTAGGTGTCAGCCCGGTTCACGATGACCATGTCCGACTTGGGAAGAACCGCGATGAACTGATTCCCCACGCCCAGGGCCGCGTACATCCCGTGATCCAGGAAGGGAGGCTGGCGGAGGATCCACCAGTAGAACCCGTACCCCATGGTCTCGTTGTCGATGGAGTAAAGGGCGCTGCTCCGATTCACCCAGTGCTCCGAAAGGACCCGGTCATCCTCCCAGAGCCCTGACCGGGCGAAGAGAAGGCCGAAGCGGGCCGCGTCCCGGGCGGACATGCGGAACGGGTACGCGGGGTAGCGTGACTTGTCCCACTCGTAGTGGTAGTAGCCGTCGGAGATCCGCCAATCCTCCATCTGGAGCGGCCCGGCGAAGAAGTCGTCGAATGCCTCGAAGACGTCGGCGCCCGTCTCCTGCATGAGAATGTAAGCGGATGTGTTGAAGTCCCAGTTGTTGTAGGCGAAGTACTGCCCAGGCCCCTCGCTTCCTCGGGGGCGCGAATCGGTACGGCCGGCGTACGCAGCGGGGTGGAAGACGCCTGAGCGAGCTTTCAGGAGATCCAGGATCCGCGCCTGTCGCTCTGTGTCGAGAAGAGGATCCGGCCAGTCGTCGATGCCCAGCTCCGCCAGGGTCTTGTTCAGCTCGATCTCCCCCCGGTCCCAGTAGATCCCATAGAGCGCCGAGAGGAAGCTCTTCCTTACCGAATGGCACATGTAGCGCCGGCCGACGTCGCCCCAGGAGGTCACCACGGCCCCGCCGGCAATGACCATGAACGCCGACGACGGGAGGGCCTCCCAGCTCGCCCGAGCCGCCTCCAACCGGTCTGGGTCGAAGCCCGCCTCCTCGACGTCCACGTACCGCATCCACGCCTCGTCGGGATACCGATGATCCTGCGCCCGAGCCGCCTCCGCACCGAGGGCGGCCAGGACGAAGACGAGGCCACAGATCCGAAACCGCGCGCTTCCTGCCGCGACTCTCATGTCACGCATGGCTCCCCCAGGGAAGACCGATTGGTGGGTTCGATTCGTCACGATAGGGGGGAACCCGTGCCGCGGCGAGTCCAGTCCTGCGCCTTCCTCCCCAGGCGGATCGCCGACCGCCAGGCTATGATGATCCGCCGTCGGAGATTCGAGCCGACGTCACGCCGAGATGACGCGCGCGTCGCTGCACCCTCAGCCAGCCGGACCGGAATACGAATGACCACCCGAGCAGAATTGCTGTCGGCCTTCGAGGCCTTCGCAGACGCCCTGAAGGCCTGCGACACTCATGCCCTCGACAGGCTCATGGCCTCGGACTACCGGAGCTACAACCTTCGGGGCTATCTCGAGGAGAGAGACGTCGTGCTGGACGCCTACGCCCCGGGGGTCACCAAGCTGGAAGAATGGGAGACGGACGAGCTCCAGGTGGAGATCTTTCCGGACGTCGGGATCATCACCGGAAGAGGCTTCCTTGCCGGCAGCTCGCAAGGCCAGCCGTGGAGCCACCACCTACGCTTCGTCGACGTCTGGGTCCTCCGGGGGGAGCGATGGCGACTCCTCATCTCGCAGGCCACCCCCATGGAAGAGTCATGAAGCCAGCAGGTTCTCCATGGGCGCGGCGTTGGCGGGGGCGCCGCTCCTCAGGCGACGGCGTATGCTCCTCGCTCAGCCATGCGGCACCACGAGTTGTTGCTGCCGGAAATCCGCAGAGAACGTGAGCCAGTCCTTGAGGCGCGCCGGTGTCGTATGCTTGGCGTCGAGCTTGATCTGGGTCTTTGACTTGGTATGGAACTGGGCGGCTTGATACACCGCGATGACGAACTCGCTGCAGAACATGTTCGCAACGTCGCCTTGCCCACCGGCGGGTGGGTTCTCGAACGCCACATTGGCGTAGGCTCTGGCGCGCCTCTTCGCGTTCTCGCCGAAGTCACTCGAGTGGAGCAAGCTGCCTCCCGCCTTCATGCGGCCGTAGGTGATCTTCCCGTCCACGGCCCACATCATCGCCACCTGAGCGGCCCAGTCACCGAGGTTGGCGTCCTTGGGTACGAACGCGGCGTAGGTGCCGCCCTTCAGCCCGCTGCAGCGCACCAGGCCGCTGCCACTGGCCTCGGCGATCTCCTTCTCGGCGCCCACGTTCTTGGGTTCCTGCACCCAGATGAGGGCATGCACATACTTCCTGCTCGCTCCCTTGGACAGCTGACCGAGCTTGATCAGGCCATGCGTGGCGGTGTGCGTATCCAGGGTATCTTCGAGTAGCAGTATTGCACCCGGCCGGAGATCGGACTTCTCCACGGCGTCTCTCCTTGGCTCAGGGAGTGCACTGGACGGCCGGGCAGGCAGGCAGACACACGAACGATAGGTGGAGGAAGCCCTACGAGCCACTCGCTGGCCGTGGTGGTCTCGCTCGTCTACCTCGCCATTCAGATCCGGCAGAACACCGCACAGGTGGAAGCACAGACGCGGGCCCACCACGTTGCGTCGACGACCTCCATCCGCACCACCTTCGCGGCGTTCCGGAGTCTGATCTCCGCCAGCCCGGAGAACGCAGCGCTCTGGGCGAAGGGGCAGCGCGACCTCGATTCCCTGGACGCGGCAGAGCGGACCCGATTCGACTTTCTCATGGTGGAGATGTTCTGGACGTTCTCCATGCCGTGGATGTTCGTCGAGCAGGGCGTGTTGGACGAAGCGTACCGGGACGTGGTCAAGAGCGCCCTCCGGCCCTACCTCGGACCGGGAGCGCGGGCTTGGTGGTGGCGCCGCAGCTCCACAGACCCTTGACGGCCCCTGGTCCTTGCGCTAATCATAAACCGATTGGTTTACTATTGGAGCGCACGTGGTCACCTCACCCCAGATCCTGGACCGTACCTTCGCCGCGCTGGCGCATCCCATCCGGCGGGCCATCCTCACCCGTCTGGCGACGGAGGGGAGCGCGTCGGTGTCGGACCTGGCGGAGCCCTTCGACGTGAGCCTCATGGCCGTGTCGAAGCACCTGAAGGTCTTGGCCGAAGCGGGGCTGGTGAGCCGGGAGAAGGACGGCCGCGTGCAGCGGTGCTCGTTCGAGCCTGCCTCCGTGGACGCGGCGGCGGAGTGGATCGAGCGGCATCGCCGGTACTGGGAGCAGCAGCTCGAGTCGCTGGCAGCCTACCTGGAGGAACCGGGAGGGGGCGGGGGCGGGGGGCTGCACAGCGAACAAGGAGAAGCGCCATGAGCACGAGCACCTCGACGTCACTACGTATCACCCGGACCATCGCAGCCCCTCCGGAGCGGGTCTTCGAGGCGTGGACCCGTCCGGAGCATCAGCGACGCTGGGCTTGCCCGGAAGGCTACAGCCTGGAGGACGTGGTGACGGACCTGAGGGTCGGCGGGTCGTTCCTGTTGGCCATGCGCTCCCCCGAGGGCGTGAGGCACACCGCGGTGGGCACCTACCGAGTGGTGGAGCCCCCTCGAAAGCTGGTGTACACCTGGGACTGGGAGGAGGACGACCAGAGGGTGGGGGAGACGGTGGTAACGGTGCTCTTCAACGAAGGCCCCGGCGGGAGCACCGAGGTGGTCCTCACCCACGAGGGATTTCCGGCGGAGGAGGCCAAGGTGGGGCACGAGGAGGGTTGGGGCAGCTGCCTGAACAAGCTCCAGGGGATGTACGCGTGAACCGGTGGATCGCGTCCGTGGTGCGTCTGGTCCACTTGCCCCGCGAATCGCGCGGGAATCACTTTCCTCTGTTCCGACCATTGAGCAGAGGCAGCCATGCCCCGTCTTCGTCGATTGATTGCCGAGATCCACCGCCGATCCCTCTGGCAGGTGCTCGGGATCTATGTGGTCGGCGGTTGGGTCGCGCTTCAGGTTGTGGATACGCTCGGCTCCGCGATGTCGCTGCCGGAGTGGTTTCCCGGAGTGGCGCTGGCACTGCTCATCGTCGGACTTCCCATCGTCCTGGCCACGGCGTTCATCCAGGAGGGGGGCCCGCCACACAGCTCCGATCCGAAAGCCCTTTCGGATCCGGCAGACGAGCGAACCGTCGCGGAGTCCTTGCTGACCTGGCCGAAAGCGATCGCAGGTGGCGTCCTCGCGTTCACGCTGCTCGGTCTGGTGACCACCGCGTGGATCGCGTTGGGCCGCGGAGGCGGTCCGCCCCCCGACTCCGGCCGCGACCCGAGGTCAGTCGCCGTGCTCCCGTTCCAGAACCTCAGCGCCGCCGAGGAGAACGCCTCGTTCTTCGCCGCCGGGATACACGACGACCTGCTCACCCAGCTCTCCAAGATCTCCGGGCTCGCCGTCATCGCCCGAACCTCGGTGGCCCAGTACCGCGATACCGAGAAGCCGATCCCGCAGATCGGGGAGGAGCTGGGCGTTGGAGCCGTGGTCGAGGGAGGGGTCCAGCGCGCGGGCAACCGCGTCAGGATCAACGCACAGCTCATCGACGCCACGACAGGCACGCACATCTGGGCTGAGACTTATGAACGCGAGCTGACCACGGAGAACATCTTCGCGATCCAAGGTGAGATCGCCGCCCAGATCGCGAGCTCCCTGGCCATGGAGCTATCCCCGGAGGAACGGGCCAGTATCGAAAGCCGTCCGACGGAGGACCTCGAGGCCTACGATGCGTACTTGCGGGCCGAAGAGTTCTGGCGCTCCGGTGAGGACCTGGCCGCGATCGGCCTCCTCGAACGGGCCACCGAGCTGGACCCCGAATTCGCAGAGGCGCTCGCTCGGGAATCGTGGTATCGGACCCAGCGATACTACCTCGGACGGGACCGCTCGGAGGCGAACCTCGATGCGGCGCTCGCGGCCGCCGAGCGGGCGATGATGCTCGGTCCCACCCTCAGCGCCTCGCGTCGTGCTCTGGGGTTCTATTACCACCACGGATCTGCGGACTACGACCGCGCGCTTCAGATCCTGAGGCCCGCCCTCGACGCGGACCCCAACAACTCCGACCTCATGTGGGAGGTCGCGAGCATCGAGCGTCGCCAGGGACGCTTCGAAGAGGCTGTGATGCTCCTCGAGCGGGCGCTCCGTATCGATCCGAGGAACGTCAGCGTCCTGGCCGACCTGACGTGGAGCTACGTACACGCCCACCGGTGGTCTGACGCGGAAGCCACCGCAGGAAGATGGAGAGAGATGCGTCCCGCAGGGCAGATGCCCGCGATCATCTCGGCGTGGGTGCCTCTTCTCCAGTCCGGCGACACAGCCTCGGCGTGGGCCGCCCTCGACCCACTGCTTCGACGCGCGCCTGCCCGCGTACTCTCCACGGACTCGCATCCCCACAGCGTCGTGACGAGACTCCTGAGGGACGGTGACCTCTCGAGAGCCTTGGAGGCAAGCGTGGAGGCGCTCGAGACCTCCCTGGGAGAGGGAGGCAACGCCGCCGCCCAGTACTTCGTGAGGAAGGCCCAGCTCGCGCGGCTGCGAGGTTCCGAGTCCGAGAGAAAGGAAGCGCTGCTGCAGGCCGCCGACGAGCTGGAGCGGATCGTACGACTCGGAAGCGCCAACGAGGGATGGACGAGGATGGACCTGGCCCTCGTTCATGCCGATCTGGACCGACGGGAGGAGGCGCTGGAAGAGGCGACGAGGGCGGTCGCTCTCTTTCAAGCAGACGAGGAGGCCTTCTACGAGCGCCCCAGGGCGATGATCGTACTCGCACGGGTCCATGCCGCATTCGGGGAGGCTGGCCCCGCGGCCGCGATCCTGAGTCAGCAGCTTCCCGCAGCCTCCTGGCTGTCTCCCGCCATCCTGAGGATCGATCCCGCCTGGGATCCCATCCGCGACGATCCCGGTTTTCAGAGGCTGGTCAACTGACCGCCCTGCACCCCTTCAGGCATCCTGACCGGATCGGAGCCTACGAGATCGTCGAAGTCATCGGCGAGGGCGGGAGGGGTGTCGTCTACGAGGCCGAGCCGAGCGAGCCCGTGCGCCGCCGGGTGGCGGCGAAGATGATCAAGATCGGCATGGACACCGAGGAGGTCGTCCGTCGCTTCGACGCCGAGCGGCAAGCCCTGGCAGTGATGGAGCACCCCGGTATCGCCAAGGTCTTCGACGGAGGCGCAACCGCGGAGGGTCGTCCCTACTTCGTCATGGAGCTCGTGAGGGGAGTCCGCCTGGACGAATACTGTGATGGCGAGCGCCTCTCGACGCGACATCGGGTCGAGCTCTTCGCTCGAGTGTGCGAGGCGGTCCAGCATGCCCACCAGAAGGGGGTGATCCACCGGGACCTGAAGCCCAGCAATGTGCTCGTCCTGGACGTGGACGGTCAGGCCGCCCCGAAGATCATCGACTTCGGGATCGCCAAGGCCATGACGCAGGAGTTGGCGGAGCACACCGCCCTCACCACCATGGGACAGGCCATCGGGACCCTGGCCTACATGAGCCCGGAGCAGGCGGAGATGGGGGCCGTGGACGTGGACACGCGGACCGACATCTTCTCGCTCGGAGTCATGCTCTTTGAGCTGCTAGCGGGTCGCGTACCGCTGGACCCCGGGCAAATGGGCGTGCCGGCCTTCCTGGCGCAGCTAATGCAAAGGGACCGGACGATGCCGACCCTCTCCAGCCGCCTGCTCGGTATGAACCAGGAGGAGTTGGAGGCGCTCGCGAGCTTGCGCGGCACCAGCGTGGCGAGGTTGACCCGGCAACTTGGCGAGGACCTGCAGTGGATCGTCTTCAAGGCGATCGAGAAGGACCGGAGCCTGCGGTACGAGACGGCGAACGGCCTGGCCATGGACCTCCGACGCTATCTGGCCGATGAGCCGGTTGTCGCCCGCCCTCCCTCCACCCTGTACCGATCACGGAAGTTTGTCCGACGAAACAAGGTGGGCGTGATCGCCGGCGCGGCCGTCGCCATCGCCATGGTGGTGGCGACCACCGTATCCACCTTGGCGATGTTCCGTGCGATCAGGGCCGAGGAGATCGCGCGGCAGGAGGCGGCAACCGCAAACCAGGTGTCCGACTTTCTCGAGCGCGTCTTCGCGGTCAGCGATCCCAGTGAGGCTCGGGGGAATGCGATCACGGCCCGTGAGCTTCTGGACGCTGGCGCGGAGCGGATCGGCACCGAATTGGAGGACCAGCCTGCGGTCCGGGCCCGTCTCATGGCTACCATCGGGCGGGTCTTCTTCGGCCTGGGGCTGATGGACCGTGCCGAGGAGCTGCTACGAAGCACGCTGGACCTCATCGAGCGTGAGTCGGAGACCGCCCCCGACCTCACCCCGCACGTTCTTTCGAGCCTCGGGTCGGTCCTCGCCGAACGCGGGTTGGTGGACGAGGCGGACTCGGTGCTCACCCTGTCCGCAGCGATGTGGAGAGGCCTGGATGGTGAGGAGCTTCGGTACGCTCAGGCCCTCCGTGACCTGGGCTACTACCGGGCCTTGTTCCTGGGAGATCGGGTTGCCGCGGACAGCCTGGTGCTGCAGGCGATCGACATCCAGGAAGGCGTCCTTGGGCAGGATCATCCGGTAGTGGCCGAAAGCCTCAGCATGCTCGCCTACCTCCACGATGACGACCCCGACTTCGCCGAGCCGATACAGCGTCGCGTCCTGGACATCTACGAACGGAGCTTCGGATGGGTGGACACGAGGACGCTCAGCCAGGCGCACGACCTGTACCTGACCCTGTTGGGGCGCGGGGCATTCGACGAGGCCGAGCCACTCATGCGCCGCGTCGTGGACAGCGTCGAGGTCGTCTACGGAGCCGAACACCGGGCGCTTGCTTCGGCCCGAATGGACTTCTCCATGTTGTACGCCGAGTTGGGCCGGCACGCCGAGGCCATCGACCTGCTCGTGGCCGCCCTGGGCATCTTCGAAGCGTCCGTCGGCGCACGCGCCCCGGAGACGGCGTACGCACGCCAGCTGCTGGCCTGGTCCCTCGCGGAGCTCGGTGAGTTGGCCCGTGCGGACGGAAGCGCCGTCGAGGCGGTTGACGCCCTGGAGGCGAACCTGGGTCGGGCGCACAACTGGACCGCCCAGGCCCTGGTGACGCTCGGGACGGTTCGCCTGGCCTTGGGCCGAGCCGAAGAGGCCGAGTCTCTGCTTCGCGAGGGAGTGGCCATTCAGGAAGGCAATTGGGGCCCCGACCACCGCATTCTCTACGAGCCCCTGGTCGTGCTCGGACGGCTCCTCGCATCGGAGGAGCGGTGGACGGCCGCCGATTCCGCCTATTCGAAGGCGCTACGGATCTGCCTGCAGGCACGAGCGCCCCGGCACCCCTGCGTGCAAGAGACGGCGGATGGTTCCAGCGAAGTGCTGCGCAGGCTCGGGCGCACCGCGGCAGCGGACAGCGTCGCTCGGCTCGGTCGGGAATGACCTCACCCTCCTTCGAAACCTGCGAGGCGGAGTTTCCGTATTTGTCATACAAAGTCGTCATCAGGTCGATGGAACCACGGAGCTGTGGAGGCCGGATGGGTCGCGAAGGGTACCTCGGTGAGTTCGAGCAGATGCTCCTTCTGGCCGTGATGCGGCTGGAGGAGAACGCCTACGGTGTCCGCCTCATGGAGGAGTTCGAGGCAACGATCGGGAGGCGTGTATCCCGCGGGTCCGTGTACGTCACCCTCGACCGACTCGAGGAGAAGGGCTGGCTAACCTCCGAGATGTCCACCGCCCGTCCCGAGCGGGGAGGGCGTCCGCGTCGCATCGTCTCGGTCACGCCCGAGGGACTCGAGCAGCTGCGGCGCAGTCGCGCGGCGCTCATCACCCTGTGGGAAGGCCTCGAGGAGGCGCTGGATCCGTCATGAGCCGGCGCCATCAGGGTCCACCCGCCCTCTTCTGGTGGCTGTTGGAGCGGACGTTGCCACCGACCCTGAGGAGCGAGGCGCTCTTGGGGGACCTGCATGAGGAGTACCTGGTCCGAGCGCGCCGGGGACGATGGGTCGCCGGCATCTGGTATGCTCGGGAGTCGGTGGGCGTCGTCATCCGTTTCATCTGGCGGGAGCGCACCCGCCGCGGGGTCGGGGAGAGCACAGTGGGCAACGTCATCGAGCGGATGGGCATCAACCTCCGGTATTCGCTGCGCCGGCTCGCCAGGAGCCCCGTGTTCACGGGCGTGGCCATCGCCTCTCTCGGGATAGGCATCGGCGCCAACACGGCCATGTTCAGCCTCGTCAACGCGGTGATCATCCGCGACCTGCCCTTCACCGATCCGGAGACGCTCGTCGACGTCTACATCGCGGAGGAGGGCTTCAGCCACGGGACGCTCTCCTATCCCGACTACGAGGATCTGGTGGAAGCCTCCGAGGGACTCTTCTCCGGCGTCTCGGGCTCCATGCTCACCATGCTGCAGACGGATCTGGACGGCGCCGTGGAGACCCTTCCCGCCGAGTCCGTCACCGGAAACTACTTCGCCCTGGTGGGCGTGCTGCCCGCCACGGGTCGCCTCTTCACGGACGAGGACCACGTCGCGCCCGGCGCCCATCCGGTGGTGGTGCTCGGCCACGGGTACTGGCAGCGACGCTTCGCCGGCGATCCCGGGGTCGTGGGCGCCGAGCTCCGCCTCTCGGGACGCCCGTTCACCATCATCGGCGTGGCGCCCGAGAGCTATCCGGGCAACCTGCGCGGTATCGTGCCGGACGTGTTCGTGCCCATCATGATGTACGACGAGCTCCAGGGATCGGGCACGAGCACGCTTGAGGCCAGGGGCAACCAGAGCCTATTCGCCAAGGCCAGGCTCGTGTCCGGTGCCACCTTCGCCCAGGCGGAAACCGTGGTGGACCGCCTGACCCAGGCGCTGCGGGACGAGCATCCGCGGGACTGGCAGTCGACCAAAGCGTTCGTGCTCGTGCCCACCGCGGACGTCATCATGAACCCCATGGTGGACCGTTTCCTGGTCCCCGCCGCGGGCATGATCATGGCGGTGGTCGGCCTGGTGCTTCTCATCGCCTGCGCCAACCTCGCCAGCTTCCTTCTGGCCCGGGCCGCGGATCGGCGAAAGGAGATTGCCGTCCGGCTGGCGATGGGGGCCCGACGACGCACCCTCGTCGGGCAGCTCATGACCGAGACCATGCTGCTCTCCCTCCTGGGGGGACTGGTGGGGGTGGCCATCGCGGCCGAGTCCCTGCGCATCCTGGTGGAGGCCGACCTGGCGCTGCCCCTCCCCATCACCCTCGACCTCTCCCTGGACACGACGGTGCTCGCGTTCAGCGTGCTGGTTACCTCCGCGGCCGGCATTTTGTTCGGACTCGCCCCAGCCATCCAGAGCACCACTCCGGACGTAGCCCCGACGCTGAGGGACGAGAGCGCCGGCGGTGGGCGGGCCAGGGGCACGGTGCTGAGGAATCTCCTGGTCTCGGGGCAGATGGCGGTCTCCGTGGTCCTCCTGGTGGCAGCAGGCCTCTTCCTCCGATCGCTGCAAGCCTCGAGCAAGGTGGACGCGGGCTTCGGCGACCGGCCGACAGGGGTGCTCCAGGTGCTCACGCCCGCGGGCCGCTACTCCGAGGAAGAGTCCCTGGAGTTCTACCGGCAGCTGGAGGAGCGGATCGCGCAGCTGCCGGGCGTGGAGGCGGTCGGCCGTGCCGGGAACCTCCACCTGAACCAGCTCAGCACCCAGACCGCCCGCGTGAACGTGGACGGAATCGACCCACCTCCCGGAAGGGATTTCCACAGCGTAGACCGGGCGGCCATCGACGAGGGCTTCCTGGATGCGGCGGGCATCCCCCTGCTCGAGGGACGCAATATCGCCCTGAGTGACGACGCGGAAAGCGAGCCTGTGGCCGTGGTGAACGAGACGTTCGCGCGTCGTTTCTTCCCCGGCGGCGTCGCATTGGGCGGGACCGTCCGCATCAATGACACGGAGACCCGAGTCGTGGGCGTCAGCCGCGACACCAAGGTGCGTCGCCTGGGCGAAGATCCCCGACCGTTCGTCTACGTCAGCATGCGCCAGAACCCCGACCCCTTTTCCTTCGTGCTCGCGCGCACTTCCGGTGACGCGGGTGCCCTGGCCCTCGAGATGTTCTCCACGGCCCGGTCCATGGACCCCGAGATCATGATCTTCGAGAGCACCACGGTGGAGCGGCATCTCTCCATCATGCTCGTGGCGAGGGAGATGGGCGCAGCGGTCGTGACGGGGTTCGCCGTGCTCGCGCTCCTCCTCGCGAGCCTGGGCCTGTACGGAGTGGTGAGCTTCGCCGTGTCGAGGCGGGTGCACGAGGTGGGCATCCGACTCTCGCTTGGCGCCGAAGCGGGCAGCGTGGTCTGGATGCTGACGTCGGGCGGGCTGCGCCTCGTGCTTCTGGGTGGGGTCGTGGGGCTGCTCCTCGCGGCGGGACTCTCCCAGCTCCTGTCACGACTCCTCTACGGGGTCCCGCCCATGGACCCGCTGACCTTCGTGGCCGTGCCGTTGGTGCTCGGCTCCGTCGCGGTCCTGGCCTCGTGGATTCCGGCCAGGCGGGCCAGCCGGATCGACCCGGTCACGGCGCTCCGGGCGGAGTAGGGGCGGCATTCCGGGACCGGGCCCCGAGCTCGGCGAGTCAGTTACCTCCGGGGTTCCTTGCCGCGTGCACACTACGCACGACATTCTTACCTCGACCCTCCGCCGCCCGAGCTGCCCGTTGGATCTTCTGTACCCAGGGAGCCATAAAGATGACGGTCGAGAAACGAGCCTTCCCCGCCTGCTCCTTCGCGCTGCTCATGATCTCGCCCCTCCTGGCGCCGGTGGGAGTCGGCCACGCCCAAGAGGCGGATCGAGCCTACGTCAACGGGATCATCTACACGGTCGACGAGGACTTCAGCACGGCCTCGGCCCTCGCCGTGCGAGACGGCCGGTTCGTCTACGTGGGTAATGACGAGGGCGTGCAGGCCCACATCGGGCCGCGCACCTTCGTCGTCGATCTGGAGGGACGGACCATCATCCCGGGGCTGCACGACGCCCACGTGCACATCCGGTACGGGGAGCGGGAACTCCATCCACGGACGCCGGACATTCGCACCGGGCTGGGCGAATGGGCTTCGGTGGAGCGGATGCAGGAGGTGATCCGGCGCGCCCTGGCCACGGGGGAAGGCATGCGCCCCGGGCCCGAGCCGCGTTGGGTGGTCCTCGGCGGTTGGATGTCGGATGTCTGGGATCCGCCGGTCTTCCGGAAGGAGCTCCTCGACGCCGTCGCGCCGGACAATCCCGTCTTCATCAGCCGGTACACCCACGGGAGCGGAGCGAACAGCAAGGCGCTGGAGTTCGCCGGCATCACGCGCGACACGCCCGATCCGCCCGGCGGCCACATCAAGAAGGACGAGAACGGGGAGCCCACGGGCGAGTTCGTCGAGCGGGCTCCTCCACAGCTGACCCGGCTCATTCCGCCCCTGCCCCCGCTCACCGACTACGAGGTGAGCCGCAACCTCGTGGAGGGCACTCAACTGGCCGTGGCCAGCGGGCTCACCACGATCCACGGCGCCAGCAGGACGGGTTACGGGGAGGTGCAGCGGCGCCTGAAGCTCTACGACGTGGGACTCCTCAGGATCCGCATCAACGAGATGGTCAACGAGGACGCGGCGAGGAGGCTGGGCGAGCCGCTCAACCACGAGGACAAGTACTTCGTCCAGTCCGTGAAGGCCTTCGCCGACGGAGCCCTTGGGTCTCGAGGCGCCCTCTTCGTGGAGGAGTACAGTGACTATCCAGGCTTCTTCGGGGAGGCCCGCCGGGGCGAGGACGAGCTGGCCGAGCTGGGTGCGGAGCTCCTGCGCATGGGCTTCAGTCTGAGGGTCCACGCCATCGGAGATGGCGGAAATCGAGTGGCCATCAACGCCTTCGAGCGGGCGCTGGACGCCACGGGCATCGACGGAGAGGATGCCCGCTTCGCCCTGGAGCACGCCCAGATGTTTACCGCCGAGGACGTGCCCAGGCTGCTCGACCTGGGCGTCATCGCCTCCATGCAGCCGCTCCACGCCACCGAGGACATGCACTTCGCCGAAGCCCGCATGGGACCCGCGCGCTTGAAGTACGCCTACAACTGGAGTGAGCTCATCGATCTCGGCGTGCCCTTGGCGACCGGGACGGACTATTCGGTTTCCCCATACAACCCGTTCTATACGCTGCACGCCGCCGTGACCCGGCAGGACCGGGACAACAACCCACCCGGTGGCTGGATCCCCGGGCAGGCCATGACGCGGGAGGAAGCGCTCCGCACCGCGACCATGGGTGGCGCCTACGCCATGCACGCCGAGGACATCCTCGGCTCCATCGAGGTGGGAAAGCTCGCCGACTTCGTCGTCATCCCGGTGGACTACATGACCGTACCGGCCGAGGACATCTGGAAGATCGAGCCGGACATGACCGTCATCGGCGGCGAGGTGGTGTACACGAGGCCGGTAGGAGAGGGAGGCTGAGCCTCGGACGGAGCCGCGGGAGCACGCTCCGCTACCAGGTCGCGCCGCGGAAGAGCACGTTGTAGAAGAAGAAGCCGAAGAAGGCAACGAAGAGGATCCTGAAGAGCCACGCCACGACCCTCAGACGTCTGGTCAGCAGGACGAGGGCCATTCCTACCACGGAGACCCCGAAGAGCGCCAGGACCTCTTCGTCTGCCGCGCCCCACGCGGCCATGAAGAGAACAACCACCACGAGGGACACGTCGGTGATCCCTTCGACACCCTTCATTTGCTCGTCGCTCAGGAGTTCCTTGTTCAGATCGATCATGGGACACAGTCTGCCTCTGGACGTGGAGGACCTCCTCAGGAACCTCCGCCAAGTCAATGTCGAGATGTAGATCACCGTGTCTCGTGATGGGCGCAAGTGTGTGCCTCGGCGAAACCATGACCTCGACCTCACTCCGCCACCCCATGAGACGAACCACTTCCACCTACGCCCTGGTGGGCCTGGTCGCCCTTGTCGCCCTCTCGTGCGACCGGGCGCAGGAGACGGAGCCCGCTACCCAGAACCAGCTCGCGGATATCCAACGAGCCAATCTGGCGGAGCTCGAGCCGCAGATCTTCGTCCTCGTGCCCGAGGAGCCCGTCCCCGAGGACGGTCTGCCGGCCCAGCGCGTGGCCATCGAGCTACCGGACCGGACCCTCTACGGCACCTGGGTCTCGTCGGATCCTTCAGCACCGGCCTTCTTCCTCCTTCACGGCAACGGCGAGCACATCGCAGAATGGCGCCCCCTGCAGGCGTACCTTCTCGGCAAGGGGTACTCGAGCTTCGTCTTCGACTACACCGGCTTCGGAAGCAGCACGGGCCAGCCCACCGTGGACCGCTTGAACCAGGACGCCGTCGAAGCCTACACGCGCTTCGCCCAGCTTTCCGCCGAGGCCGCCGAGCTCATCGCCTTCGCCCACTCCCTGGGTTCGAGCATCCTCTTGGAGGTGGCGAACCGGCTGGAGCCCCGTCCCTCGACAGTGGTGGTCCACGGCGCCTTCACGACGACCCGGGCGATCCTGGTGGACAAGGGCTACATCGAGCCCAACGAGCGGGATCTCTACCCGGACGTCTGGAACGGTTTGGAGAACATCCGGGCCCTTTTGATGCCGTCCATCGTGGTCCACAGCCCCAACGACCAGACCATCAAGTTCTCCATGGGCGAGGAGCTGGCAGCCGCAGCCGGCGAGAACGGGACGTTCCTTACGCTCGGGAGCCCGGGCCACAACGCGGTTTACCAGATTCCCACCGACGATACGTGGGGCCCCGTCCTGGAGCTGCTTCGGTAGCGTAGGGGTCGGGCGCGTCAGGATCGCCTGGCCCTCCTCCGGGGCGCCGTCTATGTTGCGTTGAATGCCCTCTCCTTCCCCCACTTCGAACCCACGACCCGAGTCCACCGGCACGCCCCGGTGGATCGCCGATCTGAAGCGTCGCAAGGTGCCCAGGGTGGTGGCGGCCTACGGCGCGGTCTCACTCCTCGTCATCGAGGTGGCAGACCTGATCTTTCCCAGGCTACTTCTCCCCGATTGGACCGTGAGCCTGGTGATCTGGCTGGCGATCCTGGGCTTTCCCATCGTGGTTGTCCTCACCTGGGCGCTGGAGTGGACTCCCGAAGGCGTCCGACGGACGGCTCCGGCGTCGGATGCGGAGATCGCCGCCATCGCCCACGGGCCCCGGAGACAGCTGTGGCGGTCGGGGCTGGCCATCCTCATGGGTCCGTTGCTCCTGGCCCTGGGATTCTGGGCCGGCACGCGCTCTGGCTCGAGCCCGGCGGAGGAGGACGAGGCCCCGGCCACCAGGAGCCGCGCGGGTGCTACCTACGTCGACCCGGGCGTGGATGAGCGTCCCGCCGTCGCCGTGCTTCCCTTCGCCGACGTGAGCGCGGCAGGCGACCAACGGTATTTCAGCGACGGTGTCTCGGAGGAGATCCTGAACGTGCTGAGCCGCATCCGGGACCTGAGGGTTGCGGCCCGCTCCTCGGCCTTCGCCTACCGGTCAACGGACATGGACGTGCGCCAGGCAGGCACCGAGCTCGGTGTACCGTTCGTGCTCGCCGGAAGTGTCCGGAAGTTCGACGATCAGGTCCGGATCAGCGTGGAGCTGGTGAGTGTCGAGGACGGCTTCCGCCTATGGGCCGAAACATACCAGCGGACGCTGGACGACATCTTCGCCATCCAGACCGAGATCGCCCGCGTCGTGGCGCGGGAGCTGAGAGTCCCCCTCGGTCTCGAGCCCGAGGAGCTGGCGGACGCCACGCTCGACACGATCGCGTATGATCGGTATCTGGCGGGCCGGGCCGCGCTCAGGAGGCGAGGCTCCGGCGTTGCCGAGGCGATCCGACTGTTCGAGGCTGCCGCCGCCCGGGACTCCACCTGGGCGCCGGCGTGGGCAGCATTGGCGGAGGCCCGCGCGACAGCGCCACTCTACGCCGGGCCCGAGGGGGAGTCCACAGATTCAGCCTTTTGGGCCCGGAGCCTCGAGGCTGCCGAGCGGGCGGCGCGACGCGCCCTGGAGCTGGACCCGGGAAACGCGTCCGCCCGGGTCGCTCTCGGGTCGGTCCATCGGGACCGCTGGGAGTGGGAGGCCGCAGAACGCGAGCTCCTTCGGGCGCTGGAGATCGATCCCGATAACGGCGAGGCCCACGTCCAGTACGCGGAGATGCTGTGGGGGACGGGGCGGCTCGAAGAGTCACTCCGCGAGACCCGCAGGGCGTTGGTTTTGGACCGGACGCCCGTCCGACTCGACGTGGTCGGATTCGTGCTCTACCAATGTCGGAGGCCTGACGAGGCCATCCCCCTCCTCGAGGAGGGGATCGCCCAGGACCCGGATGAGGAGGTCCACTTCCTCCGGACAGTGCTGGGGAGGCTGCTGCTCTTCACGGGCCGTGAAGACGAGGCGGTAGATCGCTTTGCCAGCTACTTTCCGGACCCGGACGCGATCCG
>JBDHGI010000084.1:0-16968 GCA_039589955.1 Gemmatimonadota bacterium
TGGCTCGTGCGGCCTGCAGCGTGCGTCCGGTGGCCAGGCCGATTCCGACACCCTCGCTCGCCTTGTCCAGCCGAGCGCGGAGCGCAGAGAGCCCCTCCCGGTCTCCGACGAGGGTCCCATCGAGGTCCGTCAGCAAGATGCGGTCCATGCGAGGAAGCCGAGTCGATGCTCTCAGCGCGTGGGCAGGGGGCAGGGCGTTCACGTGCCTGTCCACCGCTCTCACATACCGACGGGCGTGGGTCTTCCAGGAGAATCGACGGTGCACCAGAGATACCGCGCTCTTGGCGAACAGCGCCCACCGACGGCGATCGGACAACACGTCCAACAGTGCCTGCCCAAGGGCCTGGGGGTCCAGCGGATCGGCGAGCACGCCGTGATCCAGAGCGTCGAGGATATCCCTGGGCCCTCCATCGTTGGTAGCGACCACGGGAAGCCCGCTAGCCGCGGCCTCGATGAGCGTGAGCCCGAACGGCTCGGTCACGGCCGGGTTGACGAACACCCCCCGTGAGTGGGCCGCCATGCGGAAGATGTCCGGAACGTCGTCCTGGGTGTGGTGCTTTGGGTAGGCCACGGACCCGTAGAGGTCGTAACGGTCCACCAGCATGAGAATCCGTGTCAGTACGCGGCGGGGTGCGGGGGCCATCTCGGCGATGTCGTCCCGGTTGCCTGCTACGATGACCAGGTTGGCAATCTCACGAAGACCGGGTGTGCCACCGTAGGCGTGCAGAAGGCCCCCGAAGTTCTTTCGGTCATCGGCCCGTGCCAGCGCCAGGATCATCGGCTTCTCTGGATCAGTGAGGAACCGGTTGATCTCCCTGGCGATGGCCGGCTCGGTCCAAAAGCGGGACGGCGGGGAGAACCTCGCTAGGTCCACCCCTGGTGGGATGACCTTCATCCGCCCCGGCAGGTAGTGGTCATAGCCCTCGTACTGCTCCCTGACCTCCTGCCGAGTCGACGTGATGACCAGGGAGGCGGCCTCGAGGGCCTGCTCTTCCGCTTCGATGCGTTGGGAAAGGTGGTAGCGTTCCTCGAGGGTATCGCGATCGGCACCGTCAGCGAGGAGACGCTCCCGCTTTACGCGCCCCAGGGAGTGGCCGGTGAACACAAAGGGGACACCGAGGAGATGGGCCAGCTGGGCGCCGACGTAGCCGGCGTCAGCGTAGTGGCTGTGGATGATGTCCGGCACCGACCCGGCTGAGCGCACATATCGCGTGAGCTGATCCAAGAGGCCATCCAGGTACGGCCACAGGGACTCCTTGTGCAGATAGCGACGGGGGCCGAAGGGTATGCGCACGATGCGCGCTCCCTCTCCAAGAGGCTCGGACGGCTCCGCGTAGGAGGAATCCACCCCGCGGTCGTGGACCTGACGGGTGATCACATCCACCCGTCCTACCCGGGGATGGCTTGCCAGCGCTCGCGCCTGGTCCACCACGTAGGAAACCTGTCCGCCCGTGTCCGCGTCCCGCCCCAGCTCTATGTTCTGCCCTCGAACCAGCCCGTGGAGGCTCAGGGACATGATGTGCAGAGGACGATCGTCGGACTCCACGCGGGTTACCGGCGTGTCTTCTGCCCACTTCCGTTGGTGGGTCTCGTACGCGGTCAGATCCGTCGTGGTAGCGCCGCGAAGGCGACAGACGTCGGCGGCGAAGCCTGACGCACGTTGCAGCATCGTATCGGGAGGCCAGTCGGCGAGGATCCCGAGGATGAGCACGGAGGAGAAGGCATCGCCGGCTCCAACGGTGTCCACGATAGGGACAACCGTCGGAGCGTCGGCCTGAAACCACTCGTCATCCTGAAGCAGAACGGAGCCCGCGCTCCCACGAGTAACGACGAGCCAGGGAATGTCGTGACGGTCCCGCAAGCGTCGCGCGGCCTCCACGCAGCCGTCCTCTGCCCCGAGGCGCGAGACGTCCGACTCAGTGAGCGCCGCCAGCTCCTCGAGGCTCAGCTTGACCCAGCGGGCCCGGCTCAGGGACCACTCCACCAGCTCGCCGGTCCACCACGGTGGCCGGAGATTGATGTCGACGAACGTGGGGAGGCCATATTCCTCCAGGAACATCCGGAGGGTGCGCCGGGAATCCCCGCTGCGCGCCGCCAGCGACCCGTGATAGAGAAGACCCAAGGGCTCGGCGTCGAGGAGGTCCGACTCCGGCCGGGGCACATGATCCCACGCCTGGTCGCGTGCGATCTCGAACGTGGGCTCTCCATCCTGGATGGTCGCGTCGACCCGGCCCGTGGCGTATCCGGACACCTGGGCGACGAGCCGCGTATCGAGGCCCCAGGAATCCATGTGATCCAGGATCTCGCGTCCGGGCTCGTCATCTCCTACGGCGCTGATGAGGAGGGGATCGGCGGCGAAGCCACACAGGTGCCACGCGACGTTGAAGGGAGCACCCCCCAGCACGCGCGAGCCATCGGGGAAGTGATCGAAGAGGATCTCGCCGAACACGGCTGCCCGAGTGGGCCTGTCCCGAGGGACATGCGACGCTCCTCCGGGCGCGTCGTGGTCTTCGAGAAAGGAAGTCATTTGGATCCTGGTTAGCGAACCGGCAATCTAGATGCCATCCTTCTATCGTACCATGGGCATGCTTTGGATGCACGAAAGGCGGATAGACTACGCATCATGACGACACAAGAAGAAGCCCGATGGTGAAGGCAGTGCGCGCGGGGCTTCTCGCTACGGACATGGACGGGACGGTCATCCCGCCCGAACGGACACCGGAGCGATCAGCCGAGATCCGTCTCTTTCAGGAGGCCGTGACGCATGCAAAGGTGACTCTGGCGTATGTGACGGGTCGCCATCTGGCCCTGGCTCTCGACGGCGTGGAAAGGAACGACCTGCCCCCAGCGGACTACCTGGCATGTGATGTGGGCACGTCGCTGTATAGGCGGGGAGATGGTGGGTACCAGGCGGATCACGGATACCGGGACGCGATGGAGGAGGCCTTCGGTGGAGCCGATGCCGCTGTCGTGCGAGGTGCGCTGGCCCGGGTCCCCAACCTGCGTGAGCAGGAGGCCCTCAAGCAGGCGGAGTTCAAGGCGAGCTACTATGCCGCATGGCCCGTGGCTCCGGAGCTGCTGTCGGAGGTGGAGGCACGCTTGGAGGCCACGGGGCTCAAGGTGGAGCTGATCGTGAGCCGCGATCCTCTCACCGGTGAGGGGCTCGTCGACGTCCTGCCCCGAGGGGTGGCCAAGGATCGCGCGCTCGGTCATCTGGTCGCGGAGCTCGCTCTGGATCCGGGTGAAGTGGTCTACGCCGGGGACTCGGGCAACGACCGTGCGGCCTTCCTCTCAGGATACCGTGCCGTGGTGGTCGGGAACGCGCCGGTCGACCTCGTGCGGGAAGTCCGGGACGCTGCTCATCGCCTCGGCATAATCGAGCTCGTCTACTTCGCACGGGCGGAGTACGCCGCAGGCGTGCTGGAGGGTTGCCGTCACCATGGGCTCTTCGCGGCGCCCGCCTGATGCCTGGCAAGGGCACTCGTCTCGCATTCCGCGGCCGAGAGCCGCCCGACGATGGGATCAGCCTCCTGCGGCCAGCTCCCGATAGAGTCGCACCATCGACTTGGCGCCCTTCTCCACCTGCTCAACGGGGATCCACTCGTTGGGCGCGTGCATGTTGGCACCCGGGAGAGCGAAGCCCATCACGGCCACGCTGGGTGTGAGGAGCTCCATGAACTCCCGGGCGATGGGAAGGGTGCCTCCACTCGCCACGCGGACCGGCTCGACCCCGTAGACCTCGGCCAACGCCCTGGACGCCGACGCATAGAGGGGGCCGGAGGGGTCGGAGCGGAACGGCCGGTTGGTCTGGAGGCCATCCACCGTCACCTCGACCCCGGGAGTGAGCTGCGCGGCGACGTGCTCCTTCAGCAGCTCGGTGACCCTCTCCGGATCCTGATCGGGCACCAGCCGGCAGCTCACCTTCGCGCGAGCTCGGGCCGGTAGAACCGTCTTCTTGCCCGGTCCGGTGTAGCCCGAGATGACGCCGTTCACGTCCAGGCAGGGCCGGATCCAGAGGCGCTCCCAGGTGGCGTAGCCGGGCTCGCCCATGAGGGCCGCGCCACCGGCGGTGCGCTGGTATGCCGCCTCATCGAAGCCCAGGCCCGCCCACTCGGCGCGGAGCTCGTCGGGTACTTCCTGCACGTGGTCGTAGAAGCCGGGCACCGCCACCTGTCCGTCGGCGTCGTGGAGCGAAGCGATGATGCGCGCCAGGGCATGGGCCGGGTTGGGTACCGCACCGCCGTACTGGCCCGAATGGAGATCCGTGGTGCCTACGCGGGCCTCGATCTCCACGTAGGCCATGCCCCGCATGCCGAAGATGAGGGAGGGACGGTCCGGACCGTACATCATGGAGTCGGCGATCACCGCGTGGTCCGTTCGGAGCGACTCCGCGTGGGCCGCCACCCAGTTCGTGAGGTGGGTGGAGCCCACCTCTTCCTCACCCTCGAATAGGAGGATGAGGCTCACAGGCAAGCCTGTCGTGGCAAGCGCAGCCTCGGCCGCGGCGATCTGCAGGACGACCTGGGCCTTGTCGTCGGCGGCGCCCCGGGCCACGAAGTTGTCGCCCTCGCGGGTGAGCTCGAAGGGTGGAGAGCGCCACTCCTCAACCGGGTCCGCCGGCTGAACGTCGTAATGGGCGTACACGAGCAGCGTGGGCGCGTCCGGCCCGGCGTCGTGGCGTCCGATGACCAGGGGGTGGCCTGGCGTTTCTTCTATGGTGGCCGTGAGTCCCGCGCGCTCCATGCGCTGCCGTACCCACTCGGCGGCCTGCCTCAGGTGAACCTCGTACTCGGGATCGGTGGAGATGCTGGGGATGCCGATGATCTCGGCGAAATCGTCCAGGAAGCGGGGCAGGTTCGCGTCGATGTAGGCGTCGGGCGTGGCCATGGTCCTCGTCCTTGAGAGAACGGGAGGGTCGGAGGCAATCTCGCCTACTGGAGTCGGGGCCGCGAGGGAGCGGAAGTCAGAGCCGCCTGGCTGGCGACGCGGCTCTGCCCGTGCCGGCATTGGCCGAGGGAGGGCGGATGCCCGAGCTTCGTCAGTCTCTGGTCACCTTCCAGATCTGCCCGTCCCGGTCGGCCACGTACAGGGCCCCATCGATAGGTGAGACAGCCAGACCGTAGATAGGGGACTCGAACGCAAGACTCCCCAACGTCGACCACGTGCGCGTCACCCGGTCCATGCGATGGATGCGACCGAAAGGTCCGGCCTCGGCTGCGAGGAGGTCGCCGTCGAAGAGATCGCCCTTCACATCCACTGCAAGTGCGCCAGGCTCCCGGGAGCTTCCTGCAGGCCAGAGATCCGCAGTGACCTCTCCGGCGTTCTCGCCCAACTCGATGATGGTCGGGGAGCCCGTGCGTACGTACACGCGTCCGTCCACCGAGACCATTGAGCCGAGACCGTCGCCTCCTGCGGGGTCCGCGTAGAACGGATAGAGGGTGAAGCCTCCAGTTCCATCGCTTCTGAGCACGCTCACGGTGCTGTTGCCGTAGTTGGCGATCAGCAGACCTCCGTCGGAGAGGAAGGCGAACGATGAAGGATTGGAGAGAAGGGGAGGGGCGCTCTCGACGAGGACCACGTTCCCCGAGCCGTCTGCCTTGATCCCGGTCACGTGGTTGTTGGTGTACTGCGAGTCGTCCGCACCTGACACGAGGACTCCACCGACTCCCACCTCGGAGAGGAACCCGTTCTTGTCTACGATCAGCGCGTCGGGGTCGATGACCTTGTCGCCGAATGGGCTGACGTCTCCATCCGGCGTCACCTTCACGATCCGCACGGAGTCCAGCGCGTTGCTGCCGACGAAGAGGTTTCCGTGCAGGTCGAAGTCGATCTCCACAGGGACGTCAACCATGGCGAACGGTGTTGCAGTGTACGTGGCGGGAGCCTCCGTGACAGTGACGGTGACGGCGTTGCTGACTTTCGTTCCCATCGTCGCGATGAGCGCCGTTTCACCCACGACCAGACCGGTGATTGAAGTGGTGTTCGAGTCGAGGGCTCCGGAGACGGACGCCAGCGTGGGATCCTGTACCGACCAGGTCGTAGGGACCGTCACCGTCTCTCCGGTGCTGTTGGTCGCTTCGGCCAGCACGTCGACGATCTCGCCCACGTGAATCTCGATCGGGGACGGAGTCACCTGGATGTTGCTCACTGGCCTCACCTGCACCCGGGCAGTCCCCACCGGCAGAGATCTGCCCTGGACCCGGGCCTCGACGGTGCTCCAACCGGTCGAGCCGCCGTCCACGTATTCCTGCAGGCCACGAACGATCACCGTCTGGCCGGACGGATCCACCTCCACATGGGCCGCGTTCCTGGACGTCCATTCGAAGCGTACCGGCAGGCCGGAAGCCATGCTCCCGTAGGTGAGATTCACGCCGTTCTCGTCGAACGCCTCTGCGGAGAGCGTCGCCGACTGGCCCACCTCGAGGGTCAACGTGGACGGAGATACGTCGATCCGGTCTGTCGTGGGATCCACGTCGGTCAGGTTGGAGCAGGCACCTCCGAACCATGCCAGTGCCGCGATCGGGAGGAGACAGCGCCGGAAGGCTGGCCAGCTGGACCGGGCGGCTCCGTGTTCGTGACCGCGAATCATCGAGGCATTGAATACGGACATGGCATGATCCTCCTCTTCTGCCGACTCTCGCGCCGGCCATGACATGAGTCCTTCCTGGCTACGTCTCCTTACGCAGCATCGGGGTCCGAGAGGGCTCATTCGGTCACTGCTCGAGCCGATCGCCTTGGCAAGCTCTCCGAGAGGTCGTAACTGTTTCCAGGAGGGTTCGAAGGGTTCGGGGGGGCGCAACGTGGTCTCATGCGGGCGTCGCCCCCGTGAGTCGAGGGTCCTGCCCATGGATGAGCCAGGTGACGTCACGCTGCTCCTCACCGAGCTCAGCGGCGGGGACCGGGCCGTGCTGGACGAGCTCCTGCCCCTGGTTTACGGGGAGCTCAAGCACCTAGCTCACCGTTCGCTTCAGGGAGAGCGCCCGGGGCACACGCTGAACACCACGGCGCTGGTCCATGAGGCCTACCTCAAGCTGGCGCGGGTCGACCGCCTCACCTGGAAGGACCGCGCCCACTTCTTCGGCGTGTGTGCCCAGGCCATGCGTCGCGTGCTCGTGAACTACGCCCTCATGAGGAAGGCGGGGAAGAGGGGCGGAGGGGCGCCCCACGTGCCCCTCGAGGACGTGGTCGCCGCGGCTCGCTCGCGGCCCGACGACATCCTCTGGGTAGACGAGACGCTGGGCCGGCTCGAGGCCCTCAACGCTCGACACGCCCGGGTCGTGGAGTGCCGTGTGTTCGGCGGCATGGGCGTGCGGGAGACCGCCGAGGCCCTCGACGTCTCTCCCGCCACGGTGAAGCGGGACTGGGCCCTGGCACGGGCGTGGCTCACCCGGGAGATGGAGGCCTCCCCGTGAGCCCCGAGCAGTGGGCCGAGGTGGAGGCCCTCTTCGCGAGGGCGTTGGAGCATGACGCCGGCGGTCGGGAGGATTTCGTTCGGGCGCGAGCCAGCGGGCCGGAGGTGGCCGAGGTGGTTCTGGAGCTCCTGGAAGCCCGGAGGCGTCCTGGCCTCTTCGACGAGCTGACCGACCGACAGGACGCCCTGGAGGCCACGGAGAGCACGACGCTGCCGGCCGGAACCCGGGTCGGCGCCTGGGAGGTGGTGGGACAGCTGGGCCGGGGGGGGATGGGTGAGGTGTACCTGGCCCACAGGGCGGACGGTGAATACGACCAGGACGCCGCCCTCAAGATCCTCGGCGGCGATGTGTCGCGACCGGATGCCCGATCCCGCTTCCTGGCGGAGCGGCAGATCCTGGCGGGGCTGTCCCACCCCAACATCGCCCGGCTCCTGGACGGGGGCGTGGCAGACGACGGTCGACCCTTCTTCGTCCTGGAGCGCGTGGAGGGACGGCCCATCGACGCATACTGCGACGAGCGTGGGTTGGATGTGACGGACCGGATACGTCTCTTCCTGCCCGTGTGCGAAGCGGTCCAGTACGCGCACCAGAACCTGGTGGTCCACCGCGACATCAAGCCCGCCAACCTCCTGGTGACATCCGGGGGGGTGCCCAAGCTCCTGGACTTCGGCATCGCCAAGCTTCTGGACGAGCACGCCCTGAGCGGCCACGCCACGTCCACGCGGCTCGGCTTCCGGGCGCTCACACCGGACTATGCCTCTCCCGAGCAGTTTCGCGGTCTCTCCATCACGCCCGCCAGCGACGTGTATCAGCTGGGCCTGCTCCTCTATCAAGTCCTCGTGGGATCGCTTCCGTACCCGCCCACGACTCCCTCGGGGGACGATATGGAGGAGGCGGTCGACGCCCGAGCGCGGACCCGCCCGTCTGCCGCGGTGAGGGGGCACGGGAGCCAGGCCGGCCAGGAGGCAGAGCGCCGCGCCATCGCTCGCGGCTCCACACCGGGCCGTCTCGCCCGACGCCTGAGGGGAGACTTGGACGACATCATCCTGAAGGCGCTCCGTCCGGAGCCCGATCGGCGTTACGGCAGCGCCGGGCAGCTCGCTGACGACCTCCAGCGACACTTGGAGGGTCGTCCGGTCCGGGCTCGACCGGACAGCGTGCTTTACCGGGCGGGGAAGTTCGCTCGTCGCAACGCCCTGGCGCTTTCGGCCGTGTCCGTGGTGTTTCTCGTCGTCACGGGCTTCGCCGTGGGGATGAGGCGCCAGGCCCACGAGACCGCCATCGAGAGGGATCGGGCTCAGGAGGTGGTGGATCTCCTGGTCGGGCTCTTTCGGAGCTCCGACCCGTTTGTGAGCCTGGGCGACACAGTCACCGTCCGTGAGGTCCTGGAGCGCGGGGCCGTCCGTGTGCGCGAAGAGCTGGGGGATCAGCCCGAGGTGCAGGCGACCCTCATGGAAGTCATGGGCGACGTCTACGACAACCTCGGGCTCCTGGAGCCCGCCGCAGACCTCTTCCGGTCCTCCCTCGACGTGAGGCGCTCCCGCCTTGGGGATGACGACGTGGGCCTCGCATTCACCCTGCGGCGCCTCGGCATGCTCAAGACACGCACCGGTGACTTCGAGGGTGCGGATGCGCTCCTTCGCGAGGCCCTGGAACGGCTGCGGCGCACGGCTCGCCGCGGTACGGCCGAATACGCGCTCGCTCTGAACGACATCGGCTACGCGTGGCAGGTGCAGGCCCGCCCCGACCTGGCGGAGCCCCTCCTGGAAGAGGCCCTCAGCACCTACCGGGGGCTGGCCGAGCCAGTTCTGGCCCAGGGTGTCACGCTGGTCAACCTCGGTTGGCTTCGTCGCTCCGATGGCGATGCGGACTCCGCGCAGGCCCTCTTCCGGAAGGCCATCGCATACAGACGGGACCTGGGCGGACCGGATCATCCCAGTGTCGCCACCGCCCTCGATGCCCTGGGAGGGGTGCTTTCCGACATCGCCGAGTTCGGCGGCGCCGACAGCGCCCTCGTCGAGGCCCTGCGCATCCAACGGGAGATTCTACCCGAGGGACACACCACCATCGCGGGCCTCGTGTACGAGCGGGGCAACCTGCTCCGGAGGCAGGGGAGGCCCGCCGATGCCGAGCCCCTCCTCCGCGAAGCGCTGGCGTCCCGGATCGCGGCCCTCGGCGAGGAGCACTTCCTCGTCGCCAACTCGCGGAACGGACTGGCCCTCGCCCTCCAGGACATGGGTCGGGACGGAGAGGCGGAGGTGCTCCTGCGCCAGGCGTGGGAGGGGTACCGGGCCCGCTTCGGTGCGGAGCACGTGAACCCGGCCATCGTGGAGCTGAACCTGGCCCGTCTGCTCCTGCGGTCCGGTGCGGCGGAGGCCGAGGAGCGTTTGGACCACGGACTCCCCATCGTCCTGGAGGCTTTTCCGGAGAGCCGCGTCAATTTCGGCGACCTGGTGACCCTCGGGTTGCTGCGGTGCCAGGCGGGACGCGTAGAGGAGGCACTCCCGGAGCTGGAGCGAGCGGTGGACGGGCTCACGCCCGAGTACCCGTCGTCTGCACCCGATGACTACCTGAGGGCCTTGAATGCCCTGGGCAGCTGCCTCCTGGATGGCGGTCGTCTGGAGGACGCGCGGCAGGTGATCAACCGGTCGCTGCAGGCGTCGGCCGGCCGCCCCGAGGAAGATCCGTTCCGCGCGTTCGCCGAGGGGCTGAAGCGGAGGCTCGAGGCGTAGTCAGCATCTTGCACGTCTCGAGGGTCCACACGACGATGAGGGGCGCTCCGTCCGGCCTACGAACCGCCGGACACGTGCTCGTCTATCGTTTTCCGAGCTCAGGCACCACCAACCAGGTGAGATTCATGGACCTCGTACTTCGACGTGTAGCGCTCGCGACCACGCTCGGCGTGGCGCTGGCGGCTCCGCTGAGCGCCCAGCGCCAGGGGTCGGCCACGCCCGCCGACCTGTCCGTCGCGGCTCTCGTGAACACAATCTCCGCCCGCTCCATCGGACCCGCCGTCATGAGCGGCCGCGTGGTGGACATCGCGGTCGCGTCTTCCCACGGCGCACGAGGCGGTAGCCTCGGTACCGTCTTCTACATTGCCGCGGCCAGTGGCGGTGTCTGGAAGACCACCAGCGGAGGCGTCACCTGGACCCCGGTGTTCGACGCCGCCGGCGTGGGCTCGATCGGTGCGGTGACCGTCGACCCGTCCAACTCCGACATCGTGTGGGTGGGCACGGGGGAGTCCAACAATCAGCGGAGCTCCTCGTACGGCGACGGCGTCTACAAATCCGTGGACGGAGGAGCGACCTGGGAGAACGTAGGTCTGCCCACCTCCCAGCATGTGGGCGGCATCTTGGTTCATCCCGATGACTCCGACCTCGTCTACGTGGCGGCGACGGGGCCCATGTGGGCGGCAGGAGGGGAGCGGGGCATCTACAGGACGGTGGACGGAGGGGCCACGTGGGAGCGGGTCCTCCACGTGAACGAGCACACCGGCGGCATCGACATCGTCATGCATCCGCGGAACCCGGACGTCCTCTACGCGGCCATGCAGCAGCGGGAGCGCCGCGCCTTCGGTTACGTGAGCGGGGGCCCGGGAAGCGGGATCTGGAAGAGCACCGACGGCGGTGACACATGGACGCGCCTCACCGACGGCCTGCCCACCTCGGACATGGGGCGCATCGGGCTGGACATCGCGCTGTCCCATCCCAGCAGGGTCTACGCCGTCATCGAAGGCTCGGAGCAGGGTGTATATCGCTCCGACAACGGCGGCCTCAAGTGGCGCAAGATGAGCTCCCAGGCCTCCATCCCCTGGTACTTCGGGGAGATCCGGGTCGACCCCACGGACCCGGAGACGGTCTACCACCTCGGGGTGAGCCTCACCCGCTCCACCGACGGAGGCGCCACCTGGGAGCGGGCGGCCGGCTCGGTCCACGCCGACCAGCACGCCATGTGGATCAACCCAGAGAACCGGGACCACCTCATCCTGGGCAACGACGGAGGGCTGTACGTCTCCCGTGACCGGGGAGCCAGCTGGGACTTCTCGCCCAACCTCCCCATCTCCCAGTTCTATGCCGTCGGCCTGGACATGGCCGAGCCCTTCTTCGGCATCTATGGGGGGCTCCAGGACAACAGCACCTGGGGCGGGCCCAGCCGGACCCGGGCGAGCCAGGGCATCTTCAATTCCGACTGGTACCGCATGGCCGGAGGTGACGGCTTCTACGCGGCCATCGATCCCACCGACGACAACATCGCCTACGTGGAGTCCCAGAACGGAAACCTCCTCCGCTATGACAAGCGCACGGGAGACAGGAAGCCGATACGGCCGTTGCCCTCTCCGGGTGAGCCCACCTACCGGTTCAACTGGAGCGCCCCCATCAAGATCTCGCCGTGGGACCACAACACGGTCTACTTCGCGGCCAACCACATGTTCAAGAGCACGGACCAGGGGGACAGCTGGGCGGTCCTGGGCGAGGACCTCACCCGGACCATCGATCGGGACAGCCTGGAGATGATGGGTGAGATTCCCGGGCGTGACGCCGTCTCTCGCCACCAGGGGGTAGCGGTGTTCAGCAACATCTCGGACATCGACGTATCCGAGGTGCAGCGGGGCCTGCTCATCACGGGATCAGACGACGGCGTCATCGCCATCTCCACCGACGACGGGCAGACCTGGACCAGGCAGACGCGCTTCCCGGGCGTGCCCGACACAGCCTACGTGAGCAAGGTCCGGCTGTCGACGCATGACGCCAACGTCATCTACGCGACCTTCGACAACCATCGGAGCAACGACTTCCGCCCCCACGTCATCAGGAGCACGGACCAGGGTCGCTCCTGGCAGCGCATCAGCAACGATCTGCCGGATTTCGGGGGAGTGCGGGCCTTCGCCGAGCACCACGACAACCCCGACCTCCTCTTCGTGGGCACCGAGATCGCTCCCTTCGTCTCCATCGACGGCGGTGGGAGCTGGACGCGCATCACCAACGGGATACCGCCTGTCCGTGTGGACGACATCCGGATCCACCCCAGGGACGACGCGCTGGTGCTCGCCACCCACGGGAGGGGCTTCTACGTCATCGACGACCTCGGACCCCTGGAGCATCTCGCGGCGTCGAGGACGGCAGGGGGACCCTACCTGATGCCCGTGAAGTCCGGGCTCCAATTCGCGCCGGATCCCTCTCCCCACAGCGGTCTCAACGCCGACCGGGACTTCGCCGTCCGGAACCCCCCTGTGGGAGCTACCGTGTCGTACTACCTGCCTTCCACGGCCCGAAGCGTGACCCTCGAGATCGTGGGCGCGACGGGTGAGGTGGTCCGCTCCCTGGACGCTCCGGGCGCCGCCGGTCTGCACCATGTCCGCTGGGACCTTCGAGTGGACGCGCCGTACTCGGGTCCACCGGAGGAGCGGCGCCAGAATCAGGGCTTCGGGGGCTTCGGCGGCGGCGGCGATGCCGGAGCGCCGGCCGTGCCCGGCTCGTACGCGGTGCGCCTCACCGTCGGTGACCACGTTCTGGAGGAGACCCTCCAGGTTGAGAAGGACCCCCGGCTGACCCTCACCGACGCCCAGCTCGCCGAGCTCTTCGAGATACGGATGCGCCAGATGCGCCTGAACGCCCGGCACTCCATGGCCGCACGCCAGGTGGATCAGCTCAGGGAACAGATCGGCCAGGCCATGACCGCCATGGAGGACGTGGACGTCCCCGAGCCCCTCACGGAGATGGCGAACGGCCTCGAGGGAGACGTCAACGACATCCGCCGCCGGCTCGGCGCGGGCGGTGGCTTCGGCGGTTTCGGGGGAGGAGGCGGGAGCTCCGGAGACCCGTCGGTCCGCCAGCTTCTCAGCGTGGCCGCGGGGGTGCACCGGGCCAACGCCATGCCCACGGCCCAGGAGAGGGAGGCGCTGGCCGCGGTGCCGGCGGCACTGGATGCCCAGCTGGATCGCCTCAACGCCCTTCTCGCCCGGATGCCCGCGTTCTTCGAGGCGCTGGACGCGGCGGGGGTTCCGTGGACGCCGGGGAGGCCGGTCCGGTAGCAGCCAAGGTGGCGGGAGGGGACTTCGGTGCGAAGGTCGGGCTCCACCGGCTACACGCGTACCCGGCGGGCCCTCTCATGAAGGAGAACCACGACGATGTACGGGTGGATCGCGGCAACCGGTAGGCTGGCCATCGTCCTGGCACCTGCCGTCCTCCTGTCGCCTGCAGTCCTCGGTTCGGAAGGTCTGCGGGCCCAGGGGCTCCCCACGCCGGATGAAGAGGTCCTCGCGGGCTTCACTTGGCGCTACGTGGGCCCCGCCATCGCCGGGGGACGCGTGACCGACGTGGAGGTGGTCCCCGGGCGCACGTCGCATTGGTACGTCGGCTCGGCTTCCGGTGGCGTCTTCGAGTCGGTGAACCACGGCGTCACCTGGCGACCCGTGTTCGACGAGGCGCTCAACCTCAGCGTGGGGGACATCGCCCTGGCTCCCTCGGACCCCCTCGAGATCTGGGTGGGGACCGGCGAGGCCAACAACCGCAACTCCTCTCCCTGGGGCGCCGGGATCTTCCACTCCTCCGACGGGGGCAAGAGCTGGAGGTTCAGGGGACTGGCGGAGACGAGGCACATCGGCAAGATCGCCGTCCACCCCACCGATCCCCGGACGGTCTGGGTCGCCGCGGTGGGGCACCTGTGGGGGCCCAACCGCGAGCGGGGCGTGTACAAGACCACCGACGGCGGGGAGCGCTGGGACAAGGTCCTGTACATCGACGAGAACACCGGCGTCATCGACCTCGCCGTGCATCCCGCCGATCCCGACGTTCTCTATGCCGCGACCTATCCGCGGAGGCGCAGGGCGTGGGGCTTCGTGGGGGGAGGGCCGACCGGGGGCATCCACCGGAGCAACGACGGGGGCGAATCCTGGACGAGGCTCGAGAGCGGGCTTCCCGAGGGGGACGTCGGCCGGGTCGGCTTCGAGACCTGGTCGCGGAGACCCGACGTCATCATGGCAATCGTGGAGGCGGAGGACGGGGGCGTCTTCCGGTCCGACGATCGGGGTGAGAGCTGGAGGCGGCTCAACGAGCTGAACCCTCGGCCCATGTACTACAGCCAGGTCCGGGTGGATCCCAACGACGACGACCGCGTCTACGTCCTGGGCACGAACCTGCATCGGTCCACCGACGGAGGAGCCACCTTCGAGACGATGCCGATGGAGGTCGAGTACAACACCGGCGTCCACGTGGATCATCATGATCTGTGGATCGACCCGGCGGACTCCCGCCACATGGTCCTGGGGAACGACGGGGGGCTCTACTACACCTTCGACCGTGGGGAGAACTGGGAGTTCACCGGCAACCTGCCCATCCAGCAGCTCTACGACATCTCCGTGAACATGGAGGATCCCTACCGGATCGTCGGAGGTCTGCAGGACAACAACCACTACATCGGGCCCTCGGCCACACGCCGGTACCATGGCATCCTGAACCACGACTGGCGCGTCGTGGACTACGGCGACGGCATGACCAGCCAGGCCGACCCCACGGATCCCAACACCATCTATGTGAGCTCCCAGGGCGGTGCCATCCTTCGGGTGGATACGCGGACCCTGGACCGGAAGGACCTTCAGCCGTTCAACCCCGACACGGCCAACGCCTTCCGGTTCTACTGGACCGCGCCCATCCATCTTTCTCCCCACGATCCTTCCACGGTGTATCTGGGCGGAAACCGCCTGTTCATCTCCCGGGATCGAGGCGGCCGCTGGGAGATGACGGATGACCTGACGAAGGCCCTCGATCGGGACAGCCTCGAGATCATGGGAATGATCACCGACTCCACGACGTTGTCCCGGAACGACGGCGTGAGCGGGTACGGCACCCTCACGACGATCTCGGAGTCCCCGGCGCAGGCCGGCGTGATCTGGGTGGGTGCCGACGACGGCAGCGTCCAGGTGAGCCGGGACGGAGGCGCGAGCTGGATCGAGGTCTCCGGAAACGTCCCCGATCTACCGGCCCCCATGTTCGTGAGTCGGGTCGAAGCCTCCGCGGCGGTGCCCGGCCGGGCGTACCTGGCCTTCGACGGGCACTGGGACGACGACTACCGCCCCTACCTCTACGTGACGGAGGACTTCGGGGCGTCCTGGCGCTCCCTGACGGGTGATCTGGAGTCGACGACGGTGAACGCCGTGCGGGAGCATCCGGGGAATCCGGACCTCCTGTTCGTGGGCTCAGAGGACGGCGTCTTCGTGTCCACCGACCGGGGCGAGCGGTGGAGCCGACTGAACAACAACCTCCCCCGGACGCCCGTGGACGACCTGGAGATCCATCCCCGGGACAACGACCTGGTGGCCGGGACGCATGGCCGCGGCATCTGGATCCTGGACAACATCTCCGCGCTTTCGGACCTGAGCGAGCAGGCCAGCCACGAACCCGCCGTTCTCTTTCCTGTCGTTCCCGCCACGATCTTCCAGTACAACGTCGATGTCCCGTCCCAGGGCCAGGGGATCTTCCAGGCCTCGAACCCGCCCTTCGGTGCCGTCCTGGACTACTGGCTCGGCCAGGAGGTCGAAGTCGGGATCCGGGTCCGGATCGAGGACTCGGGCGGCTCGGCGTTGCGTGTGCTCGAGGGTCCCGGCACCGTCGGATTCCACCGGGTGGTCTGGGACCTGCGGCACCAGCCGGTGCCTCACGACACCACCGTTTTCGATCCGCCCTCGCTGGACGTCGGACCTCGGGGGCCTCTGGTCATGCCCGGCACGTACCGAGCCCGCTTCACGGGGTTACCGCAGGGCGGTGACGACACCGAGATAGAAGTCCGCTGGGACCCCCTCATGCCCCTCCCCGACTCGGAGATCCGGGCACGGTACGACTTCACCATGGAGCTCTATGAGCTCCAGCAGCTCGGGTACCACGCCCAGGTCCAGGCGGGACTCACCGTCGACGCGGCGCAGGAGGCCGTCGACTCACTGCGGGTGCTGGCCGGCCTGACCAAGGACACGCCCGAAGAGGAGCGTCCCGCGCACGTGACCCGGGCGGACAGCCTTCTGGAGGAGATCCGCTCGGCGGCATCGGACCTGCGCGGAAGGAACCGGGATCTGCGCGGATGGTGGCGGGGGCTCATCGGCGAATTCGACGGAGGCCCGAGCACCATCGGGAGCCTCACGGGACCCAACGACTCTCAGCTGCAGCGGCTGGCGTGGACCCGGGAGGCCTTCGCCGACGCGGTGGCCGCCCTGGACGAGGTCGTCTCCGAGGTCGTGCCCGCCCTGAACCGCGTCCTGGTCGGGGAGGGTGTGGACCCGGTGGAAGTCCCGGAGCGGGGCTCGGGAACCGGCTGAGCCGGGGCGCGCCGGGCCGGGCCGGAATCGAAGCGGGGGCAGGGGATGCCCTCGGAGCGGCATTGCGGAGGTCCGCCCAGCCGCGGAGAGGGCGTGCCCTGCCCCCGCCCCAGCTCTAACCCCCGATCACCCCGAGCCTCTCCGCGACGAGCTCCGCCACGCGCTTCTCCAGCACCTCCCGGGATTGGCAGTGTACCTGGTTCCCGCTGGTGGAGCGGGGCTCGCCGTAGGCGTCCACCGTGGTGGTGACGA
>JBDHGI010000085.1:0-23823 GCA_039589955.1 Gemmatimonadota bacterium
GCACCCTGACGGCCCCGCGATCGACACGAACTCCCCCGTCTGGATCTCCAACGTGATGTTCGACAGCGCGTGCGTCTCCACCTCCTCGGTGTAGAACACCTTGCTCAACCCGTCCAGGTGTATCAGCGCGTGATCTCCTGCCATCTGCCAACTCCTCTCTGTGAATCGTCCATCGGGCCTTCGGAGCCCGCCCCTTCTCGCCCCCACATCATCCCAACCCGCGGGGCGAGCACCCGAAGTCACCCGTGCTACGTCAATTCCTGAGCCTGACCCGATCGAACCCGTCCCATTGGGACATGTCGGAGAGGATCACCACCTCCCCGGGCTGCAGCCCCTCGTGGACCTCGATCTCGTTGACCGAGCTGGCTCCGAGCCGGATGGTGATCCGATCGGCGTAGGCCCCGTCCTCGGTCACCCGGAAGATGCTCACCTGCTGATTGGCCTGACCGAACGTGGGCCGTCCCACGTAGACGACGTCGTCGAGGCGCTCGATGATCACGTTCCCGTCGACGCTGAGATCCGGCCGGGCCGAAGGAGGCAGGTTCGGCGGCAGCGCCACGTCGATGGTTACCGTGCCGTTGCGCACGGCCGGGTCGATGCGGACCACCTGGCCCTCGATGGTGTCCGTGCGGGTGTCGATGAGCGCCGTCTGTCCCACCGCGACGTCCTGGGCCTGGGTCTGCGGGATGCGGATCTCGGCTTTCAGGCGTCCCGGAACCACCACTCTGGACAGCTGCTGGCCCGATTGGACCCACTGTCCCTCCTGGAGCGGGATGTCGAGCGGCGCCAGGACTCCCGCGACGGGTACCGTCACCTGCATGGACTGCAGTCGGTCCTGGTTGAACTGCACAAGCTCGGTCAGCCGAGCGATCTGCCTGTTTTGAGCGTCGATCTGGTCCTGCTGGGTATTCTCCATCACCGCCAGACGGTCTTCCTCGATCTGGAGACGTGTCTCGAGCTCCTGCCTCGCCTCCAGCGACCGATCCAGGTCCGCCCGTGCGACCAGATCGGGGTTCTCGTCGAAGAGCCGTTGGTTGGTCTCGTAGACACGCTTCGCGTCCAGGTACTGGGTCCGGACCGTGGCCACGGTGCCGCGCTGGGTGAGCTCCTGCGTCTGGAGGGTGGTCCTCAGCTGCGCCAGGGAGGCCTCCGCCTGCGAAAGCTGTTGACGTGCCTGCAGGAGCTGCATGTCCACGTCGGGGTTGCTCATGCGCATGATGAGATCCCCGCGCTCCACCGGAGTCCCGGGGAGGGAGAGGATCTGCTCGATGCGTCCCGCCGTCACCGCGGTGATCCAGCGCATGGACTCGGGGACCAGGGTCCCGGGGCCACGCACCTGACGGATCATGGTGCCCTGCTGCACGGTGTCACGCCACACCGTATTGGCGTTCACGCTGGGCGCGGCGGAGGGAAGCTGTTGGATGCCGATGGTCACCACGGCGAGTCCGCCGAGGATCACCGCGGTCCACACGATCCGCTTCCTTTTCTTCTGCGGCTTGGTGTCGCGAATGATATCCACTTCAAAGATCCTTGCTCGCTTGAGGCTCTACCGATGCGCCCGAGACGGCGTCAGCGGGGCCGTAGAGACTGACCCACCGCGGCTTCGAGGCGGATCAGGTTCCAATGGAAGTCGTAGAGGGCGTTCAGGTAGGCCTGATCCGCCGTGGTGAGGCTGGTCTGGGCGTCCAGGAGCTCCAGAAGAGCCGCCGCACCCAGGGCGTAGCGACGCTGCTGAAGCTGGAGCTGCTCCTCCGCCAGGCTCCGGTTGCGGTCCTCCAGCCGTACCACCTGGTGGGCCGCGGACAGGTTGTCGTAGGCCTGGGTCACCGCCGTGCGGAGCCGCAGCTCCTCGGCCCGGCGGCTGTGCTTGGCATCCTCGGCCAGGTTGTTGGCCTCAGCCACCTGGCGTTGACGCGAGAATCCGGTGAACACGGGAATGGTAACCCGGAACGTCACCGACAGGGGTAGCTTCGTGAAGTCGAAGGGGAAGACGCTGTTGGACGACAGGGCGCTCGCCCGACGCTCGTCGGTGAAGGCGAGGGCCGAGCAGTCCTTAAGGTCCCCGCTGATGGTCGACACTCCCTGGATCAGCGCGTTGCTGAACTCGCAGTTGGCCTGCCGACCGTCCCAGTAGTCCTGGGCCTGCCCGACGACGAAGGCATCGTTGGTGGCCTCCTGGGCCACGCCCTGGAGGTTCGTCGTCACCGAAAAGGAGGGGAAATACGAGCTCGCGGCCTGCTTGGCGCTCGCGCTGGCCGCCCGCTCCTGGGCGACGAACGCTCTCAAGGAGGGGTGGGACTCGAGGGCCATGCCCATGAGGTCGTCCCGACCCCAGGTCGGCTCGAAGACGTCGAAGGCGCTGGACAGCTCGATGTCGCCGTCCAGAGCCACGCCCAACCCCTCGGCGAGAAGCGCCAGACTCTCACGGTACAGCCGCTGGGCCTGGATCACACCCACTTCGGCACGTCCCTGGTCCACTTCTGCTTGCCGGCCGTCCGTGCCGGCCGCGGCCCCGGACTCGACCCGGGTACGCACGATCCTGAGATTCTGCTGGGCACGGTCCAGCTGCCGCTGAGCGACCTCCACCCCGTCCTGGGCCCGCAACACCGCCATGTAGAGGAGGGCGACCCGGGACTCGAGATCGAACTCTGCCGCCGTGATCCGGGCATCAACGGCTCGACGGTTGGCCCGGGCGGCAGGCAGGCCGAAGATGCTGTTGCCGTTCAGCTGCCATGTCAGGCTGAGGTTGTAGTAGGACTGGTACCAGTCCGTGCCGGACGTACCCAGGTCCACCGTGCCGAAACGCTGGGCACCGCCTTCCTGCCAGCTGAAGCTGGAGTTGGCGTTGGCCGTGGGGAGGAAACGCGAATACGCCTCCCTCACCCCCCAGTCCGCGGCGGGTCGGTCATTCTCGGTGCTCAGGAACGTGGGGTTGTTGTCCTTGGCGAGGCGGATGGCCTCTTCCAGCGTGAGCTGGACGGGCGCCTCCTGCGCCACCAGGGTGGTCGCGGCGAGCGCGAGAAGCACCAGAGCGCCCGACACCAGCTTTCCCACACCGCTTCCCTCGCGCGACCGCGCGCTGACGTGCTCGTTCAATGCCTTTCGATCCTGCTCGGGTTCCCATTGGCCTCAGCGGAGACCCGACCGGAGCCGGCGGGCTGATCACCGGCCCATCCACGCCTTCCTCGCTCCACCCTCCGGCCGAGTCGATCCGTTGAGTTTCCTTCCCACAGATGGAAGCGGCATGCCAGAGTGGACGAATCTCATAACCTGATGTTGTGATGATTTTTATGTCCGTTACACGACATCTAGCATCAGGTGGGGACGTCGCGGGACTGGGACCGGGCGTCCCGGAATCGGACACCCTCCGGTCATGGGCCGGAAAAGGGGCTTGGGCTCAGCCTTCGCTCTCGATCCGCTCGTCCAGCAGGTGCCGCAGGCGCTCCAGCTCACCCTCCGAGAGCTCCCGATCCGAGACCAGCTGTGTGAGGAGGAGCTCGGCCGAGCCGGCGAAGAGCTTCCGCTTGAGCCGGGAGACCGCGCTCTCCCTGGCCGCCTCCCGCTCCACGAGGGCATGGTAGCGGTAGGCTCTGCCCTCCTCGCGGTGTCCGACGTGCCCCTTCGCCTCCAGCGTGCGCAGGACGGTGAGCACGGTGGTGTAGGCCAGGCGGTCGGGGAGGCGACCGCGCACGTCGGCCACCGTCGAGGGGCCGTGCTCCCACAGCACCCCCATCACGTCCAGCTCCCGCTCGGTGAAGACCAGCTCCACGGCGAACCCCCCTGATCTACGATAACCCTAGTAGTAAGGGTAGCCACCGGCCCGCGTACCGTCAACGAAACGGACCTCAACCCCGGATTCCTCCATGCGCGCTCTGCCCCGACCCCTCGCCATCGTGCTCTTCGTGGCCCTGTTGGCTCCTCTACCGGCCGAGTCGCAGGTACCGGCATGCACCTCCGACGCTCATCGGGCCTTCGACTTCTGGCTGGGGAGCTGGGAGGTGAGACGACCCGACGGGACCGTCGCCGGACACAACACCATCCGTCGGCTCATGGGAGGGTGCGCGCTCCATGAGCGCTATACGACCCCCACGGGCTACGAAGGGGAGAGCCTGAACATCTACGATGCGTCCAGAGGCGTCTGGCATCAGACCTGGGTGGACAGCGGCGGCCTCCTCCTCACGCTGGAGGGGGGCTTCTTCGAGGGGCGAATGGTCCTCGAAGGCGAGACCCGGGATTCCCTCGGCAACGCCACCTTGAACCGCATCACCTGGTCTCCCCTGAAGAGCGAGCCAGACCGGGTCCGTCAACACTGGGAGGTATCCCGGGATGGAGGCGGGACGTGGACCACCGCCTTCGACGGCCTGTACGTCCCGATCCGGTCCTCCGACATCCTCAAGCGGTGACCTCACCCTCCACGAGGAGTCGACGGTGGTAGTCCACCTGTCCCAGATGCCAGAGGAAGTGGCCTGACAGGTGGAGGAGGAAGAGGTGCGTCGAGGCTCCCTCCATGGAGCGGGGGAGCTCTCCTGGATAGGGAGCCAGCGCGTCCGCGTCGGCGAGGTTCCGGAGGGAGGAGACGACGGTCTCTCGGCAGCCGGACACCATGCTCAGGATCTCCTCGCGGGACACATCCCGCTCACTGAACTCCCGGTGCCGGTCACGCACGTAGGAGCTGCCCCCCAGCACCGCGCCGACGTAGTGTTCGAGGTTGCCGACCATGTGAAGCGCCAGGGTCCCGGCCGAGTTGAGGATGGCTCCGCCGATCCGCCACAGGCTCTCGTCGTCGGGGTATCCGGCGATCTGCCCCGCCAGGGCATCGAGGTCCCTGCCCAGGATACGGGCGAAGTCGTTGCCGAGCGTCGTGCTCATCGGACACCCTCCTTCGGATCGTTCTGCAGTCGTCTGTCACGGGGATCGAGCGGGGCGAACCCCCGCCGCCTCACTCCCAGTGTAACCCCCGGGGCCCTGCCCCGCTCGCGCTCCGGTACCGGGCCTTGACGGCCTCCGCTATGTTGCCTGCGCCCCGAGATTCCGGAGCCCGCTCCAAGCCATGACCGCCCAAACAGACGCCTTCGTGGAGGCGCTGGCGCCCCACGTTCCCATGAACCGCCTGGAGCGGGGCGTCCCCCTCGCGGAGTACACGACGTTCCGCATCGGGGGCCCCGCGGATCTGCTCTATCGTGCCCGGACACCCGACGAGCTGGCGACGGCGGTCCAGGCGGCGCGGGGCGCCGACGTTCCGTGCTTCCTTCTGGGCCGGGGCGCCAACGTCCTGGTGGGCGACGGGGGCTTCCGAGGCCTCGTCGTGAGGAGCGAGGTCGGCGGCATGGAGCTCGTGGATGACACCGCCGTCAGGGCGGGGGCCGGCGTGAACACCTACCCGGACCTCATCGAGGTCACCGTGTCCCGGGGCCTCGGGGGTCTCCACCACTTCGTCGGCATCCCCAGCACCGTGGGCGGGGCGCTCTGGCAGAACCTCCACTTCTTGTCCCCTGCCCCCGAGCGCGCCAGGACCATGTTCATCGAGGAGGTCCTGGAGTCGGCGGAGATCCTCACGGAGGAAGGCGAGCGCGCTCGCGTGGACGTCGAGTACTTCCGGTTCGGGTACGACGACAGCATCCTCCACCACCGCCGAGACGTGGTGCTCACGGCCACCTTCCGCCTCCATCCCGCGCCCGAGGAGGAGCTCCGGCGCGTGTGGCGCGAGAACCTGGCATGGAGAACCACCCGTCATCCGGCCCTGGACGTCCTCCCCTCCGCGGGCTCCGTCTTCCAGAAGATCGAGGGGGTCGGCGCCGGCCGGCTCATCGATGAGTGCGGCCTGAAGGGGACGGTGCGCGGTCGTGCGGCCATCTTCGAGAAGCACGCCAACATCATCGTGAACCTCGGCGGGGCCAGCGCCGCCGACGTGCGCGCGCTCATCGAGCTCGTGCAGGAGACCGTGGCTCGTGAGACCGGTTGCCAGCTCGTGCCGGAGATCGGCTTCGTCGGCGAGTTCTCATGACGGCCGACGTCCTGCAGTCCTACCTTCACGAGCACATTCCCCTGTCCGCCGCCATGGGCGCGACGGTCGTCCGGTCGGGCCCCGGCGGGGTGCGTCTGGGCGCGCCGCTCGAGCCCAACCTCAACCACCGCGCCACTGCCTTTGGCGGCAGCGTCGCCGCCCTTGCGATCCTGGCCGGCTGGGCCCTGGTGCACCTCCGCCTCCGCTCCGAGGGCGTCGAGGCCCGAACCGTGGTCCAGCGGAGCGACATCCGGTACGTGCACGCCATCGAGGGGGCATTCGAGGCCCGGGCGGCCCCTCCCGGGCAAGGGGATTGGCGACGCTTCCGCACCATGCTGGACCGATGGGGTCGCGGCCGCATCCGAATTCGGGTGGAGGTGTGGTGGGGAGGGGCACCGGCGGCCGTTCTGGACGCGGACTACGTCAGCCTCGTGCCGTCTTCGGGTTCCTGAAGGGGCCTCACGCGGCCCCGGAGGCCAGCTTCCGCAGGACCCGGCCGTCGATGTCGTGACCGCCCGGATACGTCACCCGCCTCAGCGTGATCCCGGACGCCGAGATCCGGGCTTCCTCCTCCGACCGGAGCCGCTCGTCGGCAAGCACTCCGTCGGCCTCTCCCCGTACCAGAACCACCTCGGTGCCGCCCAGCCGCTCGGCGGCCCGGCCCAGATCCAGGTCCGGAGGCAGGAAGTCACCCCAGAGCACCAGCCGGTCGGCTCGCGCTCGTCCCTGGGTCAGCCAGCGGCACGCCGTGGCCACGCCCTGGGAGAACCCGAGCACCACCAGCCTGACCGAGCCCGGCAGGTCCTGCCGCAGGTGATCCCACAGCCGGTCCAGGTACGCCACGTAATCCCGGATCTCGTGCTCCCGGTCCTCCCGGGTCATCCACGACGCCCCTACGGGGGAGGTGCGACCGTGGCGACCGGGTCGGGGATCGGAGTAGAAGCGGGACAGCCCCTCCGGCGCCACCACGCGCCGGTGATCCCCGGCGACGGGCTCGAACCTGCGCAGAAAGCGCCGAGCCAGCTGCTGGTATCCGTGGAGCACCACCCAGCACTCTCCCGGCTGCCCCACGTCCCCTCCCACGGACCAGTATCGGGCCGTGCGGGTCACCGGGAGATGACCTTCCACGGGAGTATTCAACTCGGAGGACGGGCTGTCGTTGCTGGACATGACCTACAGTCACGGGGTCGGGGTGGCGCGGCAAGCCGATGTGTGGCCGGATCCGGGGCAACGGGGTGGACGGACCCGTCTCCCGCCCCTACCGTCCAGGCCATGATTCGAAACCCGGTTCTCGCGGTCCTCGTCGCGACCATGGCGGGAGGTGCCGTCGCGGCGGACTCCTCGGGGGGCGTGGGGATCGCTCCCGGCGCGCGAGCGAGCTCCCTCCCCTCGCAGGACGGGGAGACCACCTCGGCATCCGCTCACAACCCCTTCGCCGGCTTCCGTACCCATCGCCTCGGGAACGGGATGAGGGTGTGGCTGAAGGTCGACCCCGACGCAGCGGACATCTCGGTGGGTGTGGTGGTGCCGTACGGCGCCGACATGGACCCGCCGGGAATGGAGCAGCTGGCCCACTACACCGAGCACATGCTCTTCAGCGACCACCGGGGACTCTCCGAGGAGGAGATCAAGGACCAGGTGGAGTCCCGGGGAGGAGCCAGGAACGGCTTCACCACCGCCGATCACACGTTCTACTACGTCACGCTGCCCGCAGAGCACGGCCTGTACGGCCTGGAGTGGCTCGGCAGGATCCTGGAGCCCCACGCCATGGACCCGACGGTGGTGGAACGCAATCGCCACCCGGTCGCCCTCGAGATCGGCGCCCGCCCCCCGGAGCTCGTGGATCATCTCCGGCGATGGCTCGATCCGGGCTGGCTCCACCGCACGGAGTTCTGGGAGCGCGAGTTCGGCATCTCCACCGCGGCGGGCCGGCGATACGACCGGTGGAGCAGCCTGCAGGCGATCACCCCCGAGGACCTCCGGGAGTTCTATGACCGATACTACGTGCCCGGTGCGATGACCCTCGTTATCGTCGGGGACGTGGACGGCCGTGCCGCGCTGGAGCTGGCCGAGGAACGCTTCGGCTTTCTCGAGGCCCGGCCGGCGCCCCCCTCGTACGGGCCACTCTCGGACCCCGGACGAGGGGACCGGTTCGTCATCTGGACCGCTCGCCCCGACGTCCGGTACCGCCGGATGTTCAAGGTCTACGACCTGGACGACGACGCCCATCTCCGCCTTCTGTTCCTCGCACGCTATCTGGAACGCCGCCTGACCGCCCGACTCCGCTTCGGCGAGACGAAGGCGGTGTATGGGGTCGGCGCTCGACTCGTCCGCCGCGGCCCGGCCTCGTACCTCCTCATCGATGCTCCCGTGGACGAGCAGCAGTGGGGTTTCGCCCTGGGCGTCATCGACGAGGAGCTGCAGAGCCTGGTCGACGGCACGACGCCGGCGGACCACTTCCGAGCCGACCGGGATGCGGTGGTCGGTCGGCTGGTGGCGGCGAACCGAGAGCCTCAGGACCTGGTCTTCTGGGCCTATCACTCGCTCTACGATCCCGCCCTGCACGCCGACTTCCCGGACCTGCCGGGGGTGTTCGCCTCCTACGAGGTGGACGACATGGCGGCCTTCGTGCGTGAGCAGCTGCGCCCCGAGCGTGAGATCGTCTCCATCCGCCGGCCCCACGTGCTCAGCCGGACCTGGCTGGGCCTCCTGGCCCTCTCGCTGGCGGTGCTGACCTTCCGTGCCGTGGGGCGGGCCCTGACCCGTCCCGTGGAGATGCGCAGTATCCGGTACGTGGCCCGCATGCGCGTGTCCCCCCTCGTGGTCGCCGTGGGCGGCTCAGCCTACGTCCTCGGCGCCATCGTCGCCGGGCGCCTGTTGGCCGCTGCGGGCGAGCGGATCTGGTACGCCTGGATCTTCCCGGTGGACCTGTACCCCTTCCAGCTCAGCGCCTGGGCGGTGACGGGCGTGGGGGGGTTGAGCCTCCTGATCCTGTATCTCTCCATACCCCCACGGAAGCTGCTCGTCTTTCCCGATCACGTCCGGGTGAAGCACTTCTTCTATCGATCCCGGGCGATTCCGCTGACGGATCTTCGGAGGGCGCGACGGGCCAGGGTGTCGGAGCTGCTGCGCGACGGCACGATCTGGCGCACCCTTCCCGTCTCGCTGGGCCTGACGGCCCGCGGCGTGCACCTGGAGCCCCGCTCCGGCATGGGATACCTGTTCAGGGCGCGACGCCCCGACGAGCTGCTGGACGTCCTGGCCGAGCTGGGCGTCCCAGTGGACGGTCACCACGCCCCGCGGGAAGCGGAGCTCGAGGAGGTGGGCGCCTGAGGGTCGGTCAGGGCGGCGTCGGCGCCGAGGCCGCGGGCGAACCGACCTCCACCGCGTCCTGATCATCGTCGATGGCGAGGCGGCGGAGCTCGCGACCCAGCCGCGCGCGCACCCTGGCCACCAAGAGCACCGCCACGAGTCCGATTCCGGCTGCCAGACCCCACCAGATGCCGCCGGGTCCGACGTCCACCACGAATCCCAGCCCGTAGCTCACCGGAAGTCCCACGAGCCAGAATCCCACCAGGTTGAGCAACATGGGGACCCTCGTGTCCCCCACGCCCCTCAGCACTCCCGCCGCCACCACCTGCAGGCCGTCGAAGACCTGGAAGATCCCCGCGATGGGGATCAGCAGCGCGGCGAGCTGGAGGACGGGCACGTCGTCGGTGAACACCCTCGCCAGGAGCTCAGGCATGCTCAGAAGGAGCGCGGCGGCGAAGGCCATGAAGCCCGCCCCCACGAGCAGGCCCGCACCGGCCGCCCGGCGGGCCGCCGGAGGATCCTCCCTGCCCACGCCCTGTCCCACGAGGACGGCGGTGGCCTGGGCGACGCCCACCGGAACCATGAATGTCAGAGCAGCCAGATTGAGGGCGACTTGGTGGCTGGCCATGGCCACGGTCCCCATCCAGCCCATGAGGAGCCCGGCCGCGCCGAACACGCCGAACTCCAGGAACTGCTGGGCGCCGACGGGCGCGCCCAGGCGAAAGAAGCGGAGGAGCGGACGAACCGCCGTCACCTCCGGCCGGAACGGCACCACGGACGGGCGGAGAATCGGCCAGGCCAGCCCCAGGAGCGTCAGCACCATGAACCACCGACTCAGGCTGGTGGCCCATCCCGAGCCCACGGCCCCCAGGGAGGGAAAGCCGAGGTTGCCGAAGATCAGCACCCAGTTGAAGAACACGTTGGCGAGGTTCGCCAGGAGGACCGTCACCAGGATGGGGGTGATGCGCGCCATGGCCTGGAGGCTCTGGCGGAGGACATTGAAGCCATAGAACGGGAGCACGCCCGGAATCGAGGCCAGGGCGTATCCCGCCGCGACCGGAACGACCTCCTCAGGCTGGCCCGCCGCCCGGAGCGCCGGTCCAGCCGGCAGGAGGAGCATCACGCTCATCCCGGTGAGGCCCAAGGAGAGCATGCCACCCCGCTGGACGCCCCTGGCGACGCCGACGGGATCTCCCGCCCCCACCGCCTGGGAGATGACGGGGTCCAGGGCGAAGAGCACCCCCATGCCGAACACCGTCACCCCGAAGACGTAGAGGTTGCCCAGGGCCACGGCGGCCAGGTCGACGGGAGACACCCGCCCCACCATGATGGTGTCCACGGCGCCCATGGCCATCATGGCCACTTGGACGATGGCCACGGGAAGAGCCAGCCGGACGAGGGATCCCAGATCCTCCCGCTGCGGTCGGAAGCTCTCGAGGGAGCCGGGCTCCGGAAGGCCCGTGCGCGTCACGACCCCCTGCATCCCTCCTGGGTCCGGGTGTCCGCGATGGAGAGGATCTTCCAGCCCCCTCCCGTTGCGACCAGCAGGAACGCATCCACCCCGCAATGGCTGAACACCCCGTCCACGAACAGATCGTAGCGCGTCCACACCGAGGCCAGCCCCTGATCCACGTGGACCTCGGTATCGTAGAGGCGCTCGTCGAGCTCACGCTCGGACCCCCGGACGGCCTCCAACCACCCGGCCACGTCCACCACCCGGGCCACCGGTGTGCCGTCGCGCACGCCGGTGGTGACGAGACGCACGTCCTCGTGGAGGAGCGCCTCCATGGCGTCGGCGTTCCCGGCCTTCATGGCCGCGAACAGCTCTTCGACCACCGCGACGGGGTCGTCGGCATCCACCTGGGCCCCCAGCGGCGTCGCCGTCAGGCACAGCAGGGTCAGGGCAAGTCCCCTCACGTCTCCTCCTCGCTCGATTCGTCTGGTTCCTGGTCCGCGGAGTCTCCCGCACGCAGGGCGCGATCCCTCTGGATCTCCTGCATCAAGCTCAGGACATCGTCGGGTGGCGGCCGGATCCGGGGCTGGCTCCCTTCCTTCACGACCAGAAGGGACAGCCAGGTCACCGGGAGTCCCAGCCAGAAGCACACCAGCCGCGCGAAGCCCTTCTCGCCCTTGCGCCGGAGGTCCACGTAGACGCCGTTGGCCACCAGCCACACGGCGAATCCAGCCAGCTCATGGATCAGCACGTCCACGCCGTCGAATCCCCTCGCTTCCGTGAGCCCCCATTGCCTCCGGACCGGACGAGCCCGAAGATAGCCGTTCCCGGTCCCGTCGCCCACGCCCCGCTCTGCCCTGTCCCCCTCCTCCACTCCCGGCGCCCAGATCATCTCGCTCTGGAAGCGGCTCGCAGGTCTTCCCGGAGGGCCGCGCCTCTTCAGTCGGCTTCTCGGTCGACGGATCCCCTACACAGGCACGATCGGTGCCCGTGTGGAGCTGCTGGAGGCCGGCCACGCCCGCGTGGTGCTCCGGGATCGCCGCAGGGTGCGCAACCATCTCGCCTCGGTCCACGCCGTGGCCCTCGTCAACCTGGGGGAGCTCACCTCCGGGCTGGCCCTGACGGCCGCGCTGCCTCCCTCGGTCAGGGGAATCCCCGTCGGGCTGGAATCCGATTTCCGGAAGAAGGCCCGGGGCCGCCTGGTGGCCGAGTGCCGCTGCGAGGCTCCCGAGGTCACCGGGACGACCGAGCACACCGTGACGGCGAGCATCAGGGATTCCTCCGGAGACGAGGTCTCGGTCATCCGCGTCCGGTGGAGGCTGGATCCCGCTCTCCCTTTGGGGGAGCGCACGTAGTCCCGTCGCCCAGGCGTAGATGCGCCGGCGTCCCCCGGTCGGTACCCTTCCCGCCTGAGTCGACCTCCAACCCGGGATCCACCATGAGAGCCGCCATCGCACTGATCCTCGCCTTCCTGCCCCTGAACGCCCTGACGGCGCAGGACGGTCTCCGGGTCTACATCTCCGCCGACATGGAGGGCGTCGTCGCGACCGTCACCGGCGACCAGCTAGGCCCCTCCGGATTCGAGTACCAGCGATTCCGGGAGATCATGACCGCGGAGGTGAACGCCGCCATCGAGGCGGCCCGGGAGGCCGGAGCCACCGAGATCCTGGTGAGCGACTCCCACGGAAACGGGGAGAACCTCCTGGTGGAGCGTCTCCCCCAGGACATCCAGCTGGTCCGGTCCTGGCCTCGCCCCCTCATGATGATGCAGGGGATCGAGCGGGGCTTCGATGCGGCCATCCTCCTCGGATACCACGCGAGCACGGCGAACACCAGCGGCGTGCGAGCCCACACCATGTCCAGCGCCAACCTCACGGCGGTGCGCATCAACGGGGTGGACATGCCCGAGGCGGGCATCAGCGCCGCCATCGCCGGCGACTTCGGCGTGCCGGTGGTCCTGCTCACCGGCGACGACGCCATCGCCGAGGAGGCCACCGCCCTGCTCGGGGACATCGAGGTCGCCGTCACCAAGTGGAGCTACGGCTTCCACTCGGCGCGGACCCTCATGCCCGAAGCCGCGTACGCCCTCATCAGGGAACGGGTCCGGTCGGCCCTCGACCGACTCGAGGACTTCCGCCCCTATCGGCTGCAGGGGCCCCTGACGCTGGAGATCTCCTTCAAGAACTACATGCCCGCCGAGGTGCTGGCCTACCTCCCCGACGTGGATCGCGTGGACTCCCACACCATCCGCTTCGTGGGGCAGGACATGACGGAGATCTCCCGCTTCATGGAGTTCGTGACCACCTACCGCGTCGACCTCACGCCGTAGCCGGGTCCCGGACGGCGACCGAGCCTGCGCTTTCCCCATGCCCCGTCGAAACCCAAACCCTTCGACACCATGAGCCAGCTTCGAGCCGGAGGCCCGTCAGGATCTGCCCGGGCCCGCACCTACGAGATCATCTTCGAGCACGCCACCGCCACCGGAAGGCTGTTCGACGTCGCGCTGATCCTCACCATCCTCGCCAGCGTGGCCGTGGTCATGCTGGAATCGGTTCAGCCCGTCCGGTCGCGCTACGGCGCCGAGCTCATCGTCCTGGAGTGGATCTTCACCCTTCTCTTCACGGTGGAGTACCTGGCCAGGCTGTGGTCCGTCGACCGGCCTCGGCGGTACGCCCTCAGCTTCTTCGGTCTCGTGGACCTCTTTGCCGTCCTGCCCACCTATCTGAGCCTCCTGGTGCCGGGAGGACAGGTCTTCATCGTGATCCGGATCCTCCGGGTGCTGAGGGTCTTCCGCGTGCTGAAGCTGGCCCAGTACGTGGGCGAGGCCACGGTGCTGCGTGCGGCCATCCGCGCCAGCCGGTTCAAGATCACGGTGTTCCTTATCTCCGTGGTGTGCATCGTCGTCGTGGTGGGGTCCCTCATGTATCTGGTGGAAGGGCCCGATTCGGGATTCACCAGCATCCCCCGGGGCGTATACTGGGGCGTCGTCACCCTCACGACCGTCGGGTACGGGGACATCGCGCCCCAGACCGCCGCCGGACAGGCTCTGGCCGCCCTAGTGATGATCCTCGGGTATGGGATCATCGCCGTTCCCACCGGCATCTGGACCGTCGAGCTCGCGCAGCAGGCGCGACGGGAGAGGCAGGCCGACCGTGGCGTCGTGGGCAGGGTCTGCGGTCACTGCGGACGCCTGGAGGTCGACCCGGAAGCCGCCTATTGCCGCTACTGCGGCGGCTCCCTGAAGGAGTCTTGATCCGCGGCCCCGGGTCCCATGTGCGGGTAGCGCCAGGCCGTGATGCCGGCCACGAAGAAGCCCAGGAACAGCGCACCCCGGGCCACCGCCGTGAACAGCTCGGGGAGGAGGAAGGTCTGGCGGACAGGGTCGATGGCCCCCCAGGCGAGGACGGCGAACACCAGGTAGGCCAGCTCGACGATGACGATCCTGCGGAGGGAGCCGGAGGCGCTCACCGGGCGATCTCCGCCAGAAAGTCCGTCACCGCCGACGCGAGGCCCCTGGGATCCTCGACGAACGGGAAGTGCCCCGACTCCACCACCGCGAGTCGGCCGTCGGCCAGAGCCGTGGCCAGCTCCCGACTCATCTCGAGGGGCATGACGTCGAACCGTCCGTGGATCACCAGGGTGGGAACGGTCACCGCCTCGAGGTCCTCCCACCAGTCCACCGATCCGAAGGACGACACCAGGAGCCGGGCGACCTCGGATCCGTTCTCGGCGGTCCGCCTGGACAGACCGAGGTTCAGGTCCTCGATCCGTGCCGGGTCCTTGAAGGTGCCTCGGTAGGCCAACCGGTACATCTCGCTCACCGTATCGGGGTCCCGTCCTTCGTACCCGGGCGACGCCCGGAGACGCGCGAGCTCCTCGGTGACTTCCGGGGAGCGCGCCTGAGCGGCCCTCCGTCCGGCCTCCTGCTGCCACCTCGTGCCCGGCTCCACGGGGGCCACGAGAATCAGGCCGCGGGTCCGGTCGGGATGAGCCATGGCGTAGGCCAGGGCGAGGAGGGACCCGAAGGAGTGTCCCAGCACGGTCACGCGGTCCTGCTCCAGGCTCTGCCTGAGGGACTCGATGTCATCGAGGAATGCATCGAGGTTGATGCTCGCCGCGTCCAGGGCCGCCTCGGATCGGCCCGTTCCCCGCTGATCGTAGTAAACGAGGGAGCTCGAAGCGGCCAGGACGTCCAGGCCCGGCCTCAGGTAGCTGTGGTCGAGGCCAGGCCCCCCGTGCACGACGATGACCGGCGCGCCCTCCCCGACCACCTCGTAGAAGATCCTCCCCGTCTCGATGGCCAGCAGCCCCTGGCGGGTCGGCGAGGCCTGCGCACGCGCCGGAGGGGGCAGGAGCGACCCCAGCACGAGGATGACCATCGCCCACCCGATGCTCTTCGTCTTCATGTGCCTGCCTCCGGGGAGCGGGCGTCCTCGACCGTCATGGCCTCCGCGAGTCGTCGAAGCTCCAGGAGGCGCATCCAGCCGCGAAGGTGCCAGGCGCCGAGCGCGGCCAACAGCAGACCGGCCAGCCCTGCGCCCGGCCCGTCTCCTACCGCCACGGCCCTCAGCCCCCTCCAGGCGAACACGTACAGGCCGAACGCCGGCGGGAGGAGGCTCGCGGCCGGCGCCAGCTTCATCCAAGGTCGATCTCCTCGCCCGAACGCCTTCTGGACCACCCGCATGCCGTGGGCGAGCATGGCCAGCGCCGAAAGGGGGGCGCCCAGCGCCAGCAGCCATCCCGATCCTCGTCCGGTCAAGGTCTCCCCCAACCCCACGAGGCATAGCAGACCGAGAGGGACGAATCCCCGACCCAGCCGCTTGGCGGCGAGGCTCTGGATGGCACTGCCCACCGCCACCCTCGGAGGTATCTGTGGAGCTGGTGTCATCCGGCCTCCGGAAGCCGCGAAGATCGACCGATCCCGGGGAAGGTGGGCGCACCTGTCCCGTCGCGCGAGGGCTCAGGAGCCCGAAGGTCTCTCCCTTCGCGGGGGCCACGGGACGAACGCCGGGGTCCGGCGGACGTAGTCCTCGTAGCCAGGACGTGTCTGCCGAAGGCCACGCTCGAGGAGGCTGACCCCGGAGATACGGAGGAGCAGAACGGTCATGAGGAGAGGTCCGAAGATGGTCCACGCAGCTCCGGCCCCCACGGCGACGAGATAGATCCCCCACCAGAGGACGGCGTCTCCGAAGTAGTTGGGGTGGCGGGAGTACCGCCACAGCCCCGTGTCCAACACACGGCCCTGGTTGTCCGGGTCGCGGCGGAAGCGTCGGAGCTGCCCGTCGGCGACCGCCTCCACCGCCGCGCCCGCCAGGGCCATGAGGAACCCGGCGGCGTCCCACCAGCCCCAGCCCTCGGCCCCGAGCACGACACCCAGGACCGGGGCCGAAACGAGCCAGAGGATCACGCCCTGGAGCCAGAACACCGTGAACAGGCTCAAACGGCCGAACGCGGGTCCGTGACGCCGGCGCATGGCCGCGTAGCGGGGGTCCTCGCCGTGGGCCCGGTTTCGCCTCAGGAGGTGCAGCCCGAGACGCAGGGCCCACGCGATCAGGAGGGCCAGCAGCAGGATCGCCTTCGATCCCGGGCCGCCCCGGGCCACGGCGTAGGCCGCGCCCACCAGAACGAAGCCCCACGGCCAGAACGGATCGACGATGCTCGCGTCCCTGAGGCGGAGGCTGATCAGCCAGAGCAAGCTCATCGCCGCCATCACGGTGACGAGCCCGGTCAACGAGACGGCCGGAGGCGTCATGTCGTCGTCCCCTCGCTCGGTCCCTGCCCGGGGAAGCCCTCCGCCGACAGGACGGCTTCGGCCTGGCTCACGTGGCGCTTCTCGTGCTCCACGAGAACGCGAAGCGCGTCACTCGCCCGGAGACGGAGCAGCGGCGAGGCCGGTGAGGTGACCCCGATCCGATCCAGGTCGAGGCCGCGGGCTTCTTCCACCAACGTGCGCAGACGCCCCTGCTCCTCCAGGATAGAGCTCGTTGATGCGGGCCAGGTGGACCAGGCACTGCCCCACACCCCAGCGGTCAGGGTCCGGCTGCCATATCAGCTGCTCTCGAGTGAGCCCGGCGAAGCGCTCGCGCACGCGGTGCGTCAGGGCGTCGAGCTCCCCTCCGACGTCGTCGAGCAGCTCCTCGCAGCTGAGAGGATATGGGCGCACGATCCCTCCCTGGACAGGCGGGATCGCAATGTAAGGCCTGGACGGTGTTGTTCACCACGTTGTCGTATTCGACCCCTATGGAGTTCCGGGCTCCGGCCTCGGCATCGCGCCGGGGAATGTCCTCCCCCCCTCGGAGGTCCGGCGCACCACCACCGGCTGCGGCATCCGCGTGTCCCCCGGCTCGGGCACCTCCTCCGGGAACGGCGAGAGGCCAGCCAGGTCGTCGGCCTCCCCCACGACCGCGGGGACCGCGGCCTCATCCCAGGAGAAGTGCCGCTTGAAGAATGCGGCCACGTCGTCCACGATCGCGTACATGACGGGCACGAGGACCAGGGTGAGGAACGTCGCGAACAGGATCCCGGCGATGATGGCCAGCGCCATGGGTCCCCACCACGCTGCCTGCTCCCCGCCCCAGTAGAGATCGGGGTTCAGCGATCCGAACAGGCCGAAGAAATCGAAGTTCAGGCCAACGGCGAGGGGAAGCATGCCGAGAGCGGTGGTGAGAGCCGTGAGCACCACCGGGCGGAAGCGGGTCATGCCGCCTTTGACCAGGGCCTCCCTCCGATTCAACCCGTCCCGCTCCCGCAGGACGTCGATGTAGTCGATGAGGATGATGGCGTTGTTCACCACGATCCCGGCGAGGGAGATGATGCCCACTCCCGTGTTGATGATGCCGAAGGGCATCCGGAAGATCATCAGCCCGAGCAGCACTCCCATGGTGGACATGATCACCGACGTGAGGATGATCACGGGCTTGACCACCGAGTTGAACTGGCTGATGAGGATGAAGGCGATGAGCACGAGCGCCGTGAGAAACGCCCCGGCCAGGAAGTCCTGGGCCTCGGCCTGTTCCTCCTGCTGTCCGGTGTAGCGCACGGTGTACCCCACGGGAAGCCGGCCCTCGAAGTCCGCGAGGGTCTGGCGCACCTCGGCCAGCACCGCGTTGGAGTTGAGCCCGGTGGCAACGTCCGAGCTGATGGTGGCCATCCGGGTCTGGTCCTTTCGCCTGATGGACCCGTAGCCCTCCTGCACGCTCCACTCGGCCACGGACACGAGAGGCACCTGGATTCCGCCCTCGGCCACCACCGTGAGCTCCCTCAGCCCTTCCAGCTCCTGTCGGTAGGGCTCGGCAAGCCGGACCACGATGTCGTACTCGTCGTTCCCGGTCCGGTACTTGGCCGCCTCGACGCCGTTGATGGCCCCGCGGATGGCTCGGCCGACCTTCGATGTGTTGAGGTCGTAGAGGGCCGCCTTCTCCCGGTCCACCACGACGGTCAGCTCCGGGCGAGCCTCGTCCAGGTCGCTGGACAGACCCACGAGCTGACGCCCCACGGGCGCCGATTCCAGGATCCGGATGACCTGGTCGGAGAGGGCCTTCAGCTGTACGGCCTCCTCACCCACGATCTCGATGTTCACGGGCGCACCCTGAGGCGGGCCCTCCTGGATCTTGTCCACCGTGATGTCGACGCCGGCGATCTGTGTCCCCACGGACTCCTGCATCTCCGCGAGGGTCTCGAACACGTCCCGCTGACGATCCTGGAAGTCGACCATGGACACGGTGATTCGGCCCGCCTCGGGACCGCCGGGTCCCCCACCCATGGGGTTGCCGCCACCACCGCCACCGCTACCCGTGACGGCCACCACCGATTCCCAGTCCTCGCGCCCGCTGACCCCGGTCAGCTCCTCCTCGAGGCGCTGTACGACCTGATCGGTGGCCTCCGCCCTCGTGCCGACGGGGGCCTCCACGTCCACGAGGAGTTGCTGGGGCGGGAAATTCTCGGGGAAGTACTCGATCCCCGAGTTGAAGGCGGAGAAGGCCACCGCGGTGAGGATGAAGCCGCCCGCGGTTCCCCCGATCATCAGGAAGCGGTGCTGGAGGGCCCAGCGCAGCTGGCGCTCGTAGGAGACGATGAGACTCGGAAGGACGACGTCCTGGAAGCGCCTGGCCACCCCCTCAAGCACGAAACGGTGCAACGCCCACAGGCCCAGAAACGTCGTCGCGAGGAGCATAGCCGTGAGGGCATTGGCCCCCGCGACGCCGAGGAACACGAGGCCGGCCCCGCCCACGAGGGCCCAGCGCGCCGCGGGCCTCAGAGGACGGGAGGGCGTCCCGTCCAGCTTCATGAACATGGCGCACAGCGTGGGCACGATGACCAGCGCGACGAAGAGGGAGCTGGTCAGCGTGACGATGAGCGTCTTGGGCAGGTAGCCCATGAAATCCCCGATCTCGCCGGGCCAGAACAGCAGGGGAGTGAAGGCGGCCAGCGTGGTGGCCGTCGCCGCGATGATGGGCACCGCGACCTCACCGGTGGCCTTCTTGGCGGCCAGGGTGCGATCCCACCCCTCTTCCAGGAAGCGGTAGATGTTCTCCACCACCACGATGGCGTTGTCCACCAGCATGCCCAGGGCAAGGATCAGGCTGAACAGCACCACCATGTTCATGGAGATGTCCATGACCTTCAGCACCATGAACGAAAGGAACATGGAGGTGGGGATGGACACGGCCACGAACACCGAGTTCCCGGCACCCAGGAAGAACAGGAGGATCCCGACGATGAGGATGAGCCCCGAGATGATGTTGTTCTCCAGGCTGGAGACCATCATCTCGATCTGCTCGGACATGTCCCCGGTGATGCTGACCACCGTAGTGGGCGGGAACAGCGGTCGGAACTCCGCGAGGGCTGCCTTCACCTCCTCGGCCGTCTCGATGACGTTGGCCCCGGAGCGCTTGATGACGTCCAAGGTCAACACCGCGTTCCCGTCCATGCGCGCGAAGCTGTTCCGGTCCGCGAACCCGAAATCCACCGTGGCCACGTCACGGACGTAGATGGGGCGTCCCTGCTTCGTGGTCACGACGAGGTCTTCGATGATCGCTGGATCCTCGAACTCACCGTCCACGCGCACCAGGTACTTGGTGTCCCCGACATCGATGGCGCCACCGGGGATGTTCACGTTCTCGTTCTGTATGGCCTCGATCACGTCTCCCAGGGCGAGCCCGTAGAACTGGAGCTTGACCAGGTCCACATCCACCTTCACTTCGCGCTCGAGCCCGCCCCGCAGATCGGCACGGAGCACGGTGGGGATCTGCTCCAGACGGTCCTGCAGATCCTCTCCGATCTCCTTCAGGCGCACGAGCCCGTATTCGCCGGCGAGGTTCACCTGCATCATGGGGATCTCGGAGAAGTTGAACTCCACGATGGTGGGCTCCTCGGCGTCGGACGGCAGGTCGGGCTTGGCCAGATCGACCTTCTCGCGGACCTTCTGCAGGGCTTGATCCAGGTCGATGCTCGTCTCGAACTCGGCCACGACGGAGGAGAGACCCTCCACGGACGTCGACGTCAGCTCCTTGATCTCGCTGATGGTGGACAGATCCTCCTCGATCACGCGGGTGATCTGGCTCTCGATGTCGGCTGGAGAGACCCCGGGATAGAAGGTGCTCACCGCGATGATGGGAATGGGCAGCTCGGGAAACGCCTCCTTGGGCGTCGTGCTGTACGAGAACATCCCCATCAGGCCGATGATGACCAGGAGCACCACCATGGAGGTCCTGTGCTCCACGGCGAAGCTCGTCAGCCGGAACTCCTTGAACCGTTCCAGGATCAGGATCTTCCCCCGCCCTTCTCGCTGGGGCTCGTCCGGCCCAGACGTCGTGTGATCGCTCATCTGTCTCCTCTATCTCCTCCGCGCCCGAACGGGTGCGTCAGTCCCGCACGTCCACCACGTTGACCCGATCGCCGTCGGCCACGGACTTCTGGCCGACGACGATGAGCATCTCTCCCTCCTCCACACCTGACTCCAGCACCACCAGGTTCCGGCGCGACGGTCCCAGCACCACGGGACGAACCGCAGCCACGTCCCCCTCGGATCCCGCCTCGGCGACGAAGACGACGTACCCGCCCTCCACCCGGACCAAAGCGTCCTGGGGCACGACGACGGCGTCCGCCACCTCACGTCGGGTGACGACCACATTCGCCACCATCTGCGGCTTGATGACGCCCCGGGCGTTGCGGACCGCGATCTCGATGGGGAAGGTCCTGCTCTGGGGGTCCACAGCGGCACCCACGTAGCCCACGGTCCCCTCGAGGACCTGGCCCGGGAGCACGTCGAAGGTGATCTGGGCTCGGGCTCCCGGCCGCACGTCGGCGGCGTACCGCTCCGGCACGCCGGCCAAGACCTTGAGCGGATTCAGGTCCACGATCCGGCCCACCACGGTTCCGGGACCGACCATCGAGCCCACCTCGATCCTCCGCTCGTCGAGAACTCCGCCGAACGGCGCCCGGATGGTGGTCCGAGCCAGTCGCTCCTCCAGCGCACGGAGGTTCGCCGCCGTCTGCTCCTGAGCGAACTTCGCCTCGAGGTAGGCGATCTCCGATCCGACCCTGTCCTCCTCCCAAAGGCGCTTGCGCCGCTCCCACGTCTGGGCTGCGAGCTCGGCCTGGGCCCGAGCCTGCTCCACCTGGGCGCGCAGGATGGCGTCGTCGATCTTGGCCACCGGCTGCCCCTCCTGGACGGGGGTGCCTCTGTCCGCGAGGATCTCCCGGATGACTCCGCTCTCCTCCGCGGCCACCTCCACGTCCCTGTTGGCCTGCACCGCCGCGGTGAGCCGAATCTCCTCCACGAAGTTCTCCCGAGAGACCTCGGTGACCTCCACGTTGATGACGCGAATGAAGGCCTCGTCGGCGTCTCCCCTCGTGCCCCCTGCCTCGACGTTTCCGCACCCGGCGGCGGCTCCCGCCAGCAGCAGGGCCAGCGCACCCGCGCTCCACCGTCCGATCATCATCGAGCCGTCCTCCACCTTCCGTTCCCTGTGCATGCTCAGTCGCCCTCCGTCGTCCCCGCGTCGACATCCACTCCGGGCACGCGTCCCGTCGCCTCGTCGAGGCGGGCCCGCGCGACCAGGTAGTCGAACACCGCCTGGGCGTAGTTGAATTCACTCTGCCGCAGCGCCACCTCCGAGTCGGTGAGCTCCAGCTGGCTCCCCAATCCCTCCCGGTATTGCGCGCTGGCGATCTCGAAGCCCCTCTGCGCCTGATCCACCGCGAGCCTCTGACCCCGAGCCCTCAGGAGGGACTCGTCGGCCTGGTCCACCAGATTCCGGACCTGGAGGCGGGCCTGGTCCTCGGCCAGCCGGGACTGGGTCTCGGCCTGTCGCAGGAGCGCCCGCTTCTGGTCCACCCGGGCGTCCCGTCGAAAGCCCTGGAAGATGGGCACGCTCACGCGGATGCCCACGTTCCGGGCGTAGGCACGCTGTCCGTCACCCCTGGCGAAGAAGCTCGGAGCGTTGTTGTCCTGGGCGCTGATGAGGTAGTTGCCGAAGAAGGTGATCTTGGGCATGTACTCCACCTGCTCCAGGCGCATCTCGGTCTTGCGGAGCGACTCCGTGAGCTCCAGCTGCCGCAGGTCCGAGCGGAGCTCGTGGGCCGTGGCGACGGCCTCCTGGACTTCCGCCGCCGCGAAGCCGCGGAAGCCCGAGAAGCTCAGGACCTCCCGGTTCGCCGGGCTGTTGGCCCCGAGGTCGTCGAGATCCATCTCCGCCAGCGAGCCACGGACCGAGAGCGCGTCGGGATCGTCGTCGTCGAGCTCGAGCGCCAGCTCGCGCCGCGCCTGCTGAACCGCGTTCTCGGCCCGGCGCAGGTTCGGCTCCAGATTGGCCAGCTCCACCTCCAGCCGAAGCACGTCGTAGTCCGACGACAGGCCCGCCTGGTTCAGCGCACGGGTCTCCTTCAAGGACTTCCGCACACGGTCCACGGAGTTCCGGATGAGACGCAGCTGCTCCTGCTGCAGGAGGAGCTGGTAGTACGCCACCCGCACGCGGGTGACCACGCTCTGGGCGAGCCCGCGGACCATCTCCTCCTGGAGGCTCTTGAAGCGACCCGCCGCGCCGACGCCGATGAACGCGGCCGCCGAGAACAAGGGTTGCTCCAGGCTGATGGTGCTGGACCACTGGTTGTCCGCACCGAACTGAACCGCAATGTAGTCGTCCGGGCCGGCCGTGGCGTCGAAGATCCCGGCCGGAAGGAAGTTCACGGTGGGCGACACGTTCCTGGTGTAGCTCGCGCTGAAGTCCAGCGACGGGTACACGTTGCTCCACGCCTCCGACACACGTTCGTTGGCTTCCTGGAGCGCCAACCGCGCCCCCTGAACGTCCCGATTCCGCCGGAGGGCCGTCCGCACGACCTGGTCCAGCGACATGGCCCCGGGATCCTGCCCACGAGCCCCCTCCGGGGCTGCCCACAGCGAGCCCAGGAGGACGAGCGACAACAAGGCGAATCGCCGCCGCCGGGGTCCCGAGTCGGCCGTCGCCTCCGTCCCCATCGAAGTCATCCCCACGCGTCCCCTCTCTTTGGTCTAGTCATGAGCGCCGGCGGCGAGCGCGGCGTCATACCGTTGGCTCAGCTCGCCGGCGAAGCTGTCCGTCGCGACCCCGGCCATGAGCCTCGCGCCGGAGACCTCGAACTGGAGTCGGAAGGCCTCCTCGTCCATGCGGAAGTGGCCGTGGTGGTACAGGGAGAGCATGCCGTGCGCGTGCGCCCACATGGTCAGCGACGTCTGCACCGGATCTCCCGCCTTCAGGATGCCGGCGTCCTGGCACTCCCGTACCCTGTCCACCCAGAACTGGTGGATGGCGCACCCCATCGCCTCGATGTCGTCGGGCAGGGCCTCCATGCCCAGCTGCTCGGGGGCGATGAAGAGCAGGTAGTACCAGCGAGGGTGCTTGAGGGCGAAGTCCAGGTAGGCCTCCGCCGCTCGGAAGAAGCGCTCCAGGGGCGTCCTTCCCTCCAGGGCCCGGTAGAGCTCGGCGGTGAACTCCCGATGGGCCTCCCGTAGGATCCCCGCCAGGACTTCCTCGCGACTCTGGAAATGCCGGTACAGCGCCGGCGCCGTGACCCC
>JBDHGI010000086.1:0-16526 GCA_039589955.1 Gemmatimonadota bacterium
AGCGGGGGGATGGGGATGAGGTTGAAGACCGCCAGGATCAGGTTGATGAAGATCCCATACCACGCCACCTGCCCCAGGAGCTCGGTGGTCGCGCCCATCCCTCCCGCCAGGGCGTCGACCTTGAGGAGCACCACGGTGGCCACGGTGGCGAGGCCGGCGAGGAGGAGGTTCGCCGTGATCCCCGCCAGTGAGACGCGTATGTCGCCCCACTTGAACTCCCGGTAGTTGGCCGGGTTCACCGGAACGGGCTTCGCCCAGCCGAAGAGAAACCCAGCGCCGCTGAAGTGCAGGGCGAGGGGCACCAGCACCGAGCCGATGGGATCCAGGTGGGGCACCGGGTTCAGGGTGATGCGTCCCAGGCGCTCGGCGGTGTCGTCACCCTCCCGACGGGCCTGCCACGCGTGGGCGACCTCGTGGACGACGACCGAAGCGACGAGAACGATGATGATGAGGATGGCTTCCATAGGCCGCGAAACCTACCTCCCCGGGGGTGGCAGGGTCCAGGGGACCCCGTGCCGTCCACGGGAGCCGCCTCGGAGCGTCGTGGACGGCCCGTTAGCTTTTCGGAGGTTATCCTGCCGAACCCCATCCGGAGTCACCGGAGATGTTCCGCCGTTCCCACCTCGCCCTCGCGACCGCCGTTGCGACCCTGGCGGCGTGCGCCCCGTCCGCCGACCTCACCCGCGATCCCCACGATCTTCCCCTTCGAGGGACCAAGCCCTTCCAGCCCCTCGAGAAGGTCGATTTCACCCTCACAGACACCGGTGGGCGCCCCTTCGACTTTCGAGCCGAGACCGACGGCAAGATCGCTCTGCTCTTCTTCGGGTACACGTTCTGTCCGGACATCTGCGCGCTGCACATGGCCACCCTCGCCGCCGCCCTCGACCAGGTGGCGCCGGAGGTCAGGGACCAGGTGGTCGTCGTGTTCGTGTCGGTGGATCCCGACCGGGACACGCCGGAGCGGCTCGGGACCTGGCTGGCCGCCTTCGACAGCACCTTCGTCGGCGTGCGTGGAGGCCTGGAGGAGGTGTCCGAGGCTCTCGCCTTCTACCGCTACCCGCCTCCGGAGACCAGCGGCGAGGAGATGGGGTACACGGTGGGCCATCCGGCCCTGGTGTACGCCTTCGCTCCCGACAACCTCGGCCGGGCCATGTACGGCCCGGAGACGACCCGGGCCATCTGGGCCCACGACCTCAGCCTCCTCGCCCGTCACGACTGGACACCGCCCATTGCGGCCCCGACGGAGACGGCGGCCGGCGCTGCCGAGGCTCTGCGGCCGGGCATCACGGCCCTGGACGCCTACGCCCCTGCTCCCCGCGACAGCACCGCCATGGCGGTCTACGTCACTCTGCAGAACGGAGGCACCGTCCCCGACACGCTTCTATCCGTATCGTCCCGCATCGCCCTCCGCGGATCGGTCCATGACGTGGTTCGGGAGGAAGGGATGATGCGCATGGTGCGCCTCTCCTCCCTCGAGATCCCCGCCGGCGGCACGGTGCGCCTTGAGCCCGGCGGCCTGCACGGCATGCTCGAAGGGCTCCAGGAGCTCCCCGCGGCCGGAGCCAACCTGGCGGTGGTCCTGCGCTTCGCTCGGGCCGGGCCCGTTCCCGTCGCGGTCCGCGTGCTCGCCTACGAGGACATGATTCGGTAGGGGATTGATCCTGCCCTCCACCATTTCTAGCTTTATCGGCTAGCTAGGTAGACGTCGAGTATTCCCCACGCGCCCCGAGGGACGCATGCCGAACATCAAGAGCGCCAAGAAGCGCATGGAGCTCAGTCGCACCGCCCGCACCAGGAACCGGGCCGAGCGTTCCCGAATTCGGACGGCCATCAAGCAGGTCCGCCAGGCGACCACCGCTGAGGAGGCCCGGCCCCACCTGCTCCGTGTACAGGCGCTCCTGGATCGAGCCGCGACTCGCCGCCTCTTCCATCCGAACCAGGTGGCCCGGGTCAAGGGCAAGCTCCAGAGGCACGTCAACGGTCTCTCGGCCTGACGCGTCTCCGTTTAGACGTGGACCCGGGGTGGGCCAAGATGCCCGCCCCGGGTCTTTTTGTCGTCGGCGGTCCGGTCACGCGCGGGGCGTCCCGCCGGGCCAGAGCGCCGCGCCCCGGGGCGTCGGCCTGTCAGGGCTCGTCCGATATCCTCATGGGGCCCGGCCGCCCACACCTTCGAAGACGATCCGCCCGCCCACCAGCGTGAAGCGCGCCCTCCCCCTCAACTCCCACCCTTCGAACGGCGTATTCCGGCTCTTGGAGAGGAAGCGGCTCGAGTCCACGACCCAGGGGGTCTCCGGGTCGAAGACGGTCACGTCGGCCACGCTGCCCTCACGGAGCGTGCCCCCGGGGAGGCCGAACGCCCGGGCCGGCTGGCAGCTCATCCGGTCGACCATGGTGGAGAGGTCCAGGCCTCCCTCGCCCACCACGTGGGTGAGAACGAGGCCCAGCGCGGTCTCGAGCCCGACGATGCCGTTGGGTGCGTCGGTGAAGGCCGCCTCCTTCTCGTCGTAGTGATGGGGCGCGTGGTCCGTGGCGATGATGTCCAGGGTCCCGTCCGCCAGCCCGGCACGCACTGCATCCCTGTCTTCGGCCGACCGCAGCGGGGGATTCATCTTCGCCTCGGTGCGGTACCCCTCGACGGCTTCGTCCGTGAGGATGAGGTGGTGGGGGCTGGCCTCTGCGGTGACCCGGACGCCTCTGGACTTCGCCTGCCGGATCATCTCCACCCCGAAGCCCGTGGACACGTGCTGCAGATGGATGTGTCCCCCTGTGAGCTCTGCGAGGAGGAGGTCCCGCACGATGTGGATGTCCTCGGCGGCGTTCGGCTTGCCGGGAAGACCCAGCCGGGTGGCCACCAGGCCCGCGTTCATGTGGCCCTTGGCGGAAAGGGTCAGATCCTCCGGGTGGTCCGCCACGGGAACGCCGAACGCCTGCGTGTAGAGGAGCGCCAACCGCATGAGCCCCGAGTCCATCACCGGGCTGCCATCGTCCGTGACGGCCACGGCTCCGGCTTCGACCATCTCGCCGACGAGCGCGAGGCGCTTGCCCTCCCGGGCCACCGAGATGCACCCCACAGGATAGACGCGCGCGGCGCCGGCCCGGCTTCCCTCGGCCAGCACGAAGCCCACTCCGGCCGGATCGTCGATGGGCGGGTCGGTGTTCGGCATGGCGCAGACGGCGGTGAAGCCTCCCGACGCCGCGGCCCGCGCGCCCGTGGCGATGGTCTCCTTGTGCTCCTCGCCGGGCTCACGCAGGTGGACGTGCACGTCGATGAGGCCGGGGGCAACCACCATCCCCTCGCATTCCAGCACCCGGGTGTCGTCGGATGCCTCCAGGCCCGCGCCCACCTTCGCGATCCGACCCTCGGCGAGGAGAACGTCCCGGACGGCGTCGAGGGGCTGAGACGGATCCACGAGCCTCCCACCGCGGAGCAAGATCTTGTCGCTCACGCCTCACCTCCCGCCTTGGCGGCTTCGGCCTTCTCTGGCTGCCCGCCCGCGAGCAGGTAGAGCACGGCCATGCGGACGGCGACGCCGTTCGTCACCTGGTTGAGGATCACCGCGTGGGGGCCGTCGGCAACGTCCGAGTCGATCTCGACGCCCCGGTTCATGGGTCCCGGGTGGAGGATGAGAAGGTCCTTGGGTGCTGCCTCCAGTCGCTCCGTGGAGACACCCCAGATCCGGTTGTACTCACGGAGAGAGGGGACATAGCCCGCCTCCATCCGCTCCAGCTGCAGGCGCAGGACGTTGAGGACGTCCGCCCATTGGATGGCATCCTCGACGCGAGTGAAGACCTTGACCCCCAGCTCCCCGAAGCTCTTGGGGAGCAAGGTCGGCGGCCCGCACACCGCCACCTCCGCACCGAGCTTGAGCAACCCGTAGATGTTCGAGCGCGCCACCCTGGAGTGCAGGATGTCTCCGACGATGCACACCTTGAGCCCTTCGATGCGACCCATGTGGTCGCGGATGGTCAGCAGGTCCAACAGGCCTTGGGTCGGATGCTCGTGAGCGCCGTCGCCGGCGTTCACCACGTTGGACGGGATGCGCTCAGCCAGGAAACGGGCCGCTCCCGAGGCGCCGTGCCGCATGACGACCATGTCGATGCGCATGGCCTCCAGGTTCCTCGCCGTATCCACCAACGTCTCCCCCTTGGACACCGAGGACCCGGCCGCCGCGATGTTGACCGTGTCCGCGGACAGACGCTTCTCGGCGAACTCGAACGACACGCGCGTCCTTGTGGACGCCTCGAAGAAGAGATTGACGATGGTCTTGCCCCGGAGGACCGGGACCTTCTTGATCCGACGCTCCGAGATCTCCTTGAAGGGCTCGGCGGTGTCGAGAATGGCGAGGATTTGTTGGCGGGAGAGGGTTTCGAGGCCGACGAGGTCTTTTCCCAGGGAAGACACCGTCTTCACTAAGCCTCCGGATGAGTTTGAACGAGATCCACTCCGAGGCGTCCGTCCACCTCGGGTACGACGACCTCGACGGTCTGGTGCTTGTCGAGCACCTCCACATGTCGGCCGACGACGTCGGGTTGGATGGGCAGCTCCCTGCCGTCCCGGTCCACCAGGACGCACAGGAGGATGCGCGCCGGCCTCCCCCACGCCATGAGCTCGTTCATGGCGGCCCGTGCCGTGCGGCCCGTGAACTGGACGTCGTCCACGAGCACGATGCTCTTGCCGTCGATTCCAGACCGGGGCAGCTGGGACCCGCCGATGATGGGACGGGGACCGATCTCCTCGAGGTCGTCCCGATAGAGGGTGATGTCGATAGAGCCGATGGGGACGTCGGTGCCCTCGGAGCCGTCGATCTCCGCCTTGATGAGCTCGCTGATCTCGACGCCTCGACGCCGGATTCCCATGAGGGTCAGATTCTCGGTGCCGCCGATCCTCTCGACGATCTCGCGGGCCATCCGTGCCAGCGCGCGTCGAACGGCGCTCTCGTCCATCACGGGGATGCGATCGCTGCTCATGGCCCGGTCAGAGGGGGATGTCCGCGTTCGGCGGCCGGAACGTAGCGACGGTGCCCGGGAGCGTCAACGACCGAACGGGCACCTTGTCACCGTCCCGATCCGTGACCATGATGAGCCCGGTTTTTCCGCCTTTCCCCTCGCCCGGGAGCCTCCACTCCATGCGACGCGCGTTCCCCCTCCTTCTTGCCCAGATCTGCCTGGCTCTACCCGTGGGGCTGGTCGCGCAGGAGTTGGTGGACGCGCCCTCCGTGATCCTCGACGCCGTCCCGTTCCGCGTGGGTGTGGAGGCCCGCCTGGACTCCATCGACGTGAGCGTCGTGGACGCACGAGGCCGGGTCTTGGGCGCCGCCACCGCAGCTCCGCTGGATACCGCCGTGGTCGAGGATCTCGTGGTCACGGAGAGGGACCAGCTTCCCCTGGAGGTTCGCGTCGCGGGGAACACCTGGACCCTGACCCCGACCCTGATGTCGGGCTGGATGTCGCTGCTCCCGCCCCTCGTCGCCATCGTGCTCGCTCTGGTGTACCGGGAGGTCGTCACCGCGCTGTTCGCGGGAGTCTGGCTCGGCGCCCTCGCCGCGGCCGGGTTCAACCCCCTGTCGGCCACCTGGAGGTTGGTCGACCACTTCGCGGTGCCGGCCCTGGCGGACGTCGACGGCGGGCACACCCAGATCGTGATGTTCTCGCTGCTCCTGGGGGGGATGGTCGGGATCATCGCCCGCAACGGCGGGACCATGGGCATCGTCGAGGCGGTGGCTCCCCTGGCCAGCAGCGCGCGACGCGGCAAGCTGGCGACCTGGGTGGCGGGCATGGCCATCTTCTTCGACGACTACGCCAACACCCTCATCGTCGGCAACACGATGCGGCCGATCACGGACCGCCTCAAGGTCTCCCGGGAGAAGCTCGCCTATGTCGTGGACTCCACCGCTGCGCCGGTGGCCGCGCTCGTTCCGATCTCCACCTGGGTGGGCTATGAGATCAGCCTGATTTCCGACGGGCTCCGCATCGCCGCGGATCAGAACCCCGCCCAGGCCGAGACCCTCCTGGCCGCCAGCCCGTTCGCCGTCTTCATCCATACCATTCCGTTTCTCTTCTATCCCCTCCTGGCTCTGGCCTTCGTGTTCCTCACCTCCCTCATGGATCGCGACTTCGGCCCCATGGCCGCGGCCGAGCACCGTGCGGCCACGGGAGGAGGGCTCCACCGACCGGGCGCCCAGCTCGCCACGGACACGTCCGGTCATCTCATGGATCCGAAGGAGGGTGCCCGACACCTCTGGTGGAACGCCGGGGTGCCGGTGCTGACGGTCATCGTGGTGGTGCTGGTGGGCCTCTACGCCACCGGTCGGGCCGGGGCCGGGCCGGAGGCCTCCATCATGGACGTCTTCGGGGAAGCGGACCCGTTCTCCACGCTGTTGTGGGGCTCCCTGGCGGGCTGCCTGATGGCACTCCTGCTCTCCGTGGCCCAAGGCATCCTCACCCTGACCGAGGGCATCGACGCCTGGCTCGCGGGGCTCAAGGCCATGGTCATCGCCATGGTGATCCTCGTCCTGGCCTGGTCTCTCGGTGCGGTGACCGAGGAGGTGGGGACCGCCTCCTACCTCGCCCAGCTCCTCACCGGCCGGGTCGCTCTCCAGCTCATACCGGTGATCGTGTTCGCCACCGCAGCGGCCATGGCGTTCGCCACCGGAACGTCCTGGGGGACCATGGCCATCCTTCTCCCGCTGGTGATCCCGCTCACGGTCTCGCTGGGTGGCGCCGTCGGCTTCGAAGAGGGCGGCGCGTATTCCGTGCTGTTGGGAGCGATAAGCTCCGTTCTGGCCGGCGCCATCTTCGGAGATCACTGCTCACCCATCTCCGACACCACCGTTCTGTCGTCCACGGCCTCCGCGTGCGACCACGTGGACCACGTTCGGACCCAGATGCCTTACGCTCTTCTCGTGGCGATGGTGGGGATGCTCCTGGGTGACATCGGTACGGCGTATGGGCTTCCCAACTGGGTCGCCCTCGCCGGCGGGGTGACGATCCTCTTCCTGTTCCTTCGGTTCTTCGGCCGGAACGTCGTCGGGGCCGGTCCGGTGGCCTGAAGAAGCCTCAGCGACCGAACCGCTCCTCTCCCACCGCGCGGAGAAACGGACGGCCGCCTTCCGCGGGAGCCTCCCAGGCGGCCCAGTCGTAGGAGAACAGGATGACGCCTCCCGCCCCGCGCTCCCGGGCGATGTCGATCTGCCGAATCGTGCCGTCGACGGTGTTGAGGTAGGCTCCGATGCCGGCCCAAATCCGCTCGCGGTCCCGGGCCGCGTCGACCGCGTTGGCCACATACTGCTCGAAGCGCCCGCTCTCCGCCACATAGGCCATGGGCGCCACGACGTCGATGATGCGCCGATCCAGCCACGAGCCCCAATCCTGGAAGCGGTTGAGGTACGCGTCCTCCTGGTTCGCAAAGACCGCCGCGGACACCACCAGGTCGGCTCGACGTGCCTTCACGCCGTGGTAGAGACGCTCCACCAGATCCGTGATCTGGCGCCGCCGGAATTGTGCCCACGGCTCGGGCAGGGCGTCCACGAAGGACATGGGGTCGTCCTGATACGCGGCCTCCAGCGCAGCGAGCCGGGAGGCGTCCAGCCCTGGTGCGACCCATTCCCGAAAGCGCTCCAGCGCGCTCTGTGAGTAGTCGTAATCGGCGGAGGGGAATCGCACGTAGTCCAGGTGGATCCCGTCAAGGTCGTACCGCTCCGCCAGATCCATCCACACCGAGTAGATCCGCTCCTTGACCGCCGGGTGGGACGGGCTCGAGTACACTCCCTCCACCGTCTCACTTCGCTCTGCCGCGTACCGCATCAGCGCGTCGACGTAGCCGGGATCCCGCGGGTCGGCGTGATAGAGCTGCCTGGCGAGATCCCTCGGAACCGCCAGCCACTCGGGGTGTGACCTCAGCATGTGCCGGGGGCTCGACGGATGGCCCCACGCGTTCCAGACGAGGTGGGTGTTCACCCATGCATGCACGGCCAAGCCTCGCGCGTGAGCCTCCTCGATGGTCAGCGCCAGGGGGTCGAAGGTCGACGGCGCCGACGGGAGCTGCTCCCCTGACGGCTCCCACCGCGAATCGTAGAATGCGTCTCCCCTGCCCCTGACCTGGACGACGAGCGTGTTGAATCCCGCCGAGGCGGCGTCTTCCACCATGCGGCGGACGGCGCGGGGAGAGGTGAGCGTCGTGCGCACGACCCAGAGCCCTCGGACCTCTTCGAATCGGAGAGGCGGACGGGCAGAAGCCGGAACCACGGGACCCGGCGGGAGGGCCCGGGGAAGGACCTCGGCCTCTGGATCGGGTCCACCCGGAGATGCTGAGCCAGGTCCGCTGACCACCGTGCACGCCGCCAGGGCCCCCACAGCAGCCAGCACACCCGAGATTCTCATCGTCTCTCCCTGAAGAATGCACGCAGGAGGTCCGCCGAAGCCTGGGCCGACACTCCGGACAGGACCTCGCACCGGTGATTCAACCGCTCATCCTGGAGGAGATTCTCCAGCGTGCCCGCCATGCCGGCCTTCGGATCCCCGGCAGCGTACACGACTCGGGGCACACGCGCCAGCACGATGGCCCCGGCGCACATGGCGCACGGCTCCAGGGTGACGTACAGGGTGGCATCGAGAAGCCGGAAATCCCCCTGCCGCCGCGCCGCGGCCCGGAGGGCGACGACCTCCGCGTGGGCCGTGGGGTCCGCATCGCTGATGGTCCGGTTGTGCCCTTCTGAGAGGAGCCGCCCGCCCCTGACCAGCACGGCCCCGACGGGGACTTCGCCATGGAACCTGCCGGCCCGGGCCAGCTCCAGGGCACGCGCCATCCACAGGCGGTCTTCGTCTTCGAGGGACTTGGGGGGCGGGGGGGGATGGGGGTCGGACGCGTCGGTCATGTCACCGACGGAAGCAATCAGTGATGCGTGAGGTTCAAAGCCCCGATGCTCTCATCCATCCGGCGATAGAACGCGGTCACTCGTCCCATGAGCTGGAGGCGATCCGGATCCTCCACCACCGTGGATTCGCCACCCGGCGACAGGGACTCGAGCAGAATGCCCGACCCGTTGCGCGTGAAGCGGTGGAACGGGGCTCCGGTCCCGACATGGGCCACGACCACGGAGCCATCCTGCACCTCGTCGATGCTGATGGGCTCGACCAGGACGAAATCGCCCTCGTGAACACCGAGGACGGCCAGGTCACCCCCTCCCGCCCGCACGAAGTAGCCACCGCGCTCGCCGGCCAGGCGACGGTCGAGCGAGAGGTGGAGGTCCGCGTGCTCCGACCTCAGGCCCGCGACGCTGTCGGGTAGAGTCTGGAAGCAGGGAATGGACACCGTATCCGCGGTAAGGTCGACGCCGAGGATCTTCACACCCCGGGAGCGGGACGGATCGCGCTCGAGATAGCCCTTGTCGGCGAGGGCCTGAAGATGCTCGGATACGGTCTTGGTGCTCTTGATCCCGAACTTCTCGCCGATCTCACGGATGGACGGCTGATACGTGTTCGACCTGAGATAGCGCACCATGAAATCGAGAATCCTGCCTTCGATCTCGGTGAGGGGCTCTTGGGGGGCACTGGCCACCCGGGAACCCAACCGGGTCCCGGAGTCCCGCTGCGCGTTCGGTTCGAAACGTGCCAACGTATGGCCTTGTTGAGCGGTTGGATCCGCCTGGAAACCCGTGACGGACGGCTATCCTAATGTGCGCCTCGAAGGAGTGTCAAGAAAGGGTTTCATCCAGGGCCTCGATGGCGGCGACCGCCTCGTCGAGGCGCGCGAGGGCCCGATCGCGACCCAGAAGGACGAGGACATCGAAGATGCCCGGGCTGGCCATCTGCCCGGTGAGCGCGACCCGCAGTGGGTGGATCAGCTTGCCGGCACCAACGTCGAGCTCTTCGGCCAGCCCCCGCAACGCGCTCTCCAGGGCCTCCTCGCTCCAGTCCACGGCAGCCAGCGCCTCCATCAGACGCTCCAGGCGGCGGGCCGTCGTGGCGGGGTCTTTCGCCCAATGCTTCGCCACCGCTCGCTCGTCGACCGCGACTCCTTCGGACAGGAAAGGCCGCGCCTGCTCCCCGATCTCGTCCACCGTGCGTGCCCTCACCTTCAGGAGGTCAACCAGGGAGGTCATCCACCGGTCGTCACCAAGACGATCGGCATCCATATCCTCCTCACCCTCCAGACGGCTCCGCACCTTCGATAGAAGCCCCTCGGTGGGCGCCTCCGCCAGATGCCGACCGTTCAGCCACGAGAGCTTCTCCAGGTCGAAGACCGAGCTCTTCTTGAGGATGCGCTCCGGAGTGAACGCGCCGATGAGCTCCTCGCGGCTCATGACCTCTCGCTCGTCACCCGGATTCCAGCCCAGCAGCGCGAGGAAGTTCACCATGGCGTCGGGAAGGATGCCTTCGGCCTCATAGTCGCCGACCGCCGTGGCACCATGTCGCTTCGACAGCCGCTTTCCGTCGGACCCGAGGATGAGCGGAACGTGACCGAAGACCGGCTCGGGATAGCCGAGGGCCCGATAGAGCAGCACCTGCTTCGGCGTGTTGGAGAGGTGGTCGTCCCCCCGGATGACGTGGGTGATGCCCATCTCGTGGTCGTCGGAGACGACTGCGAGGTTGTACACGGGCGTGCCGTCACTCCGGAGGATCACCAGGTCGTCCACGTCGTCGTTCCCGAAGACCATCTCCCCGTGAACCATATCGACGAAGCGCGTCTCTCCGTCGGGCACCCGGAAGCGGATGGCGTGGGGCTCGCCCGCGCTCGCTCGACGGTCCACCTCGTCGGGACCCAGGTCGTCGGCCTCCTCCCTCGCCACACGGCTGGCGTGCATGCCCCGTGCCTCGGCCTCAGCCTTCACCTGACGAGGGTCGGAGAAATCCCGATAGGCCTTGCCTTCGGCGAGGAGTCGCTGCGCAGCGGCCCGATGCCGCTCCACACCGTCGCTCTGGAAGTGAGGCCCCTCGTCCCACTCCAGTCCCAACCACTCGAGACCGTGCAGGATAGCCGCTGTGTGCTCGTCCCGGTTCCGGGATTGATCGGTGTCCTCCACCCTCAGGACGAACACTCCGTGGCGCTTCCGGGCGAGAAGCCAGTTGAAGAGCGCGGTTCTGGCGCCACCGACATGCAGATAGCCTGTGGGCGACGGAGCGAATCGGACACGCAGGGTCATGAGGGCGCCTCTAGTCGCTCCTCCAGAACCGATCGGACCACCTTCGGGTCGGCCGCGCCACGGGTGGCTTTCATGACCTCCCCAACGAACAGCCCGATGAGGCCCTTCTTCCCAGACCGGTACTCGGCGACCTTGTCGGCCCAGGTGGCGAGCACCTCGTCCACGACGGGCTCCAACACGTCCGTGTCGGCGACCTTCTCGAGCCCGGCGCGCTCGACGATCTCCTCGGGCTCGCCTCCGCCCTGCATCATCCCGACGAGGACGTCCTTTCCCGCCCGACGCGTGATTCGACCCGAGTCCACCATCGCCACCAGACGACCCAGGGCCGCCGGAGAGAATCCCACCTCGGCGGTCGTGCGGTCACCCAGGAGACCCCTCAGGTCGTTCACCATCCAGGACGCGACGGCGTCGGCTTCGGGATAGGCCTCCAGGGCCGCCTCGAAGAAATCCGAGACGGCCCTGGAGCCAGTCAGGACGTCGGCGTCCTCCGCCGCGATCCCGAGCTCCTCCACGTAGCGCGACATGCGCGCTGCCAGCTTCTTATCCGCTCGTCTCTTCCCCTCCCGTTCCGTGCTCGCACGAGGCTCGGTGGCCGGCGGCGAAGCGTGCTGGTCCGCTGCAGTCGTGCGCCCCACACGCTCTTTCCCCCCGGGCTCCGGCGCCGCGGCCTCCGACCGCCTGGACCACGTGTCGCGCAGGGGCACGATGCGATTGAAGACCAGCCGGTCTCCGACCCCGTCGTGGGGATCCCGCCAGAAGTAGCCCGTGCGCTCGAACTGGTACCGGGTATCCGGCGCGTCCCCCGCGACGGAGGGCTCCACCTTCGCATCCGTCACCACCACGAGCGACTCGGGGTCGAGGTTGTCGGTGAGCTCCTCCCCTTCCGGGAGGTCCTCGGGATCGGGAATGGTGAAGAGTCGATCCACCAGACGGACCTCGGCGTCCAGGGCGTGGGCCACCGAAGCCCAGTGGATGGTCCCGACGCCCTTGCGACCTCCCCCTCCTCCGCTCCGGGTCTCCGGGTCATAGGAACAGCGGAGCTCCACCACCGTCCCGCCCGGGTCCTTCACCACCTCGTCACATCGGATGACATAGGCGTAGCGCAGCCGGACCTCTCCTCCGGGAACGAGCCGGCGGAATCCCTTCGGCGGCTCCTCGGCGAAGTCCGCCCGCTCGATCCAGATCTCGCGTCCGAAGGGCACGACGCGCGATCCCTCCCGGGGAACATCACGGGGATAATACGGCGCCTCCAGCTCCTCGGTCGCCTCCTCCGGGAAGTTCGTGATGACGACCCTCAAGGGGTCCAACACACCCATGACCCGGGGAGCCACGGGGTTCAGCACCTCACGGATCGCGTACTCCAGCTTGCCCGGGTCCATCCAGGATTCGGTCTTGGCCACCCCCGCCATCTCCACGAAGCGCCGGATGGCTTCCGGCGGCACGCCTCGACGGCGCAGCCCGGCCAGCGTCGACATCCGGGGGTCGTCCCAACCCCAGAGGTGTCCCGCCTCCACCAGGGGCCGAAGCTTGCGCTTGGAGACGACGGTGTATTGGAGGTTGAGGCGGTTGAACTCGTACTGATGGGTTCGAGGCTCCTCGAACCCCACGTTGTCCAGGATCCAGTCGTAGATCTCCCGGTTGTTCTCGAACTCCAGCGTGCACAGGGAGTGGGTGACGTCCTCGAACGCGTCCTCGAGACAGTGGGCATAGTCGTAGAGGGGATAGACGCACCAATCGTCGCCCTGGCGGTAGTGATGCGCGTGGCGAATCCGATACAGCACCGGATCCCTCATGATCATGTTCGGCGACGCCAGATCGATCTTCGCCCGCAGGACGTGGGCTCCGTCGGGAAACTCGCCTGCCCGCATCCGTCGGAAGAGGTCGAGACTCTCCTCCGGCGGCCGATCGCGGTACCGGGTCGGACGACCCGGCTCGGTGACGGTTCCCCGGGCCTCCCGGATCTCCTCCTCGGTGGAGGAATCCACGTAGGCCAGGCCCTTTCCGATGAGGATCTCGGCGCACTCGTACATCCGCTCGAAGTAGTCCGAGGCGAAATAGAGGTGCTCACCCCAATCGAAGCCCAACCAGCGGATATCCTGCTTCATCGATTCGACGTATTCCTCCTCCTCCGTCTCCGGGTTGGTGTCATCGAAGCGGAGGTGGCAGCGCCCACCGAACTCCTCGGCGATCCCGAAGTCGAGGCAGATGGCCTTGGCATGGCCGATGTGGAGGTAGCCGTTGGGCTCCGGAGGGAATCGGGTCACGACCCGCCCCCCGTACCGGCCCGACGCGACGTCCGCGGCCACGATCTGGCGGATGAAGTCGGTCCCCGGGGCCCTGGTCGGTCTCGTGTCGCTCATGCGGGTATCGGTCGAGGTCGGCTCGCTCCTGCTGGAGCCACGCAATCTAGCGCAAACGGTCCAGGAGCGTGCGGGGCGTAGCGCGAGGAGGGCCTCTCAGCGGTCGAGCTTCTTCCGGTACCGAACCGCGACCAGCGTCGTGGGCACCGGCCCGTCGTCGGTCTTGCGGGTCCCGTCCGCGAGGAAGCCGTTCCGCTCGTAGAACCGGCGAGCACGCTGGTTGATCTCCAGCACCCAGAGGACGAGCTCGGAGTAGCCTGCCTCGACCGCCCGGATCTCCGTGGCGGTGCACAAGGCCAGGCCGTAGCCCCTTCCCCACGCCGCCGGGTGGACGTAGAGGGTCGGCATCTCGGCCACGACGCCGGTGTCCAGGTCCGCGTCGGTGGCCCGACGCACGGTGGAGAACCCCACGATCTCCCCCACCTCCTCTCCCACGAGCGCGGTGATCTCGGGATTCTCCAGCCACTCTCGCCAGCGGATCAGGCGGTCCTCCGGTCCCAGGGAGCGAAACGCCTCCCGCGGGACCTGGTCCCCGAAGGCGGCCTCCCGGCTGGCATAGTGGACGGCCTCGATATCGGCGGCATCCCATACGGTGGCGTCGCGGATGTGGAGGCTCATGACATGAGATTCCGGATCGCTTTTCGGGGCAGTGACCTGTCCTGCCGGCCCCGCCGTTGGGCGCGGGCCCGGGGAATCCTACCCTCCACGGCGGCCTGTCGCACCCCCATCCGAGCCGTCGGGCGAGCAGTCCCGACGGAGCCGCTCCAACTCAGGCCGGCTGGGGAGTCCTGACCACGTGGGCGTCCGCCGCTCCGGCGCGCCTGCCTCGCGCCTTCCAACCCTCGAGCACCCCGTAGACCGCGGGCGTGATGGTGAGCACGAAGAGCGTGGAGGAGAGCAGCCCCCCGATGAGGACGAGGGCCAGGGCATCCCAGATATTGCTCCCCGCTCCCTCGCCGAAGAGCACCAGGGGCAGGAGTCCCAGGACCGTCGTGGTGGTCGTCATGAGAATGGGCCGGACCCGCTCCAGGGTCCCCTTCACGATGGCGTCGTGGAGGGCGAGCCCACCCTCCCTGCGGCGGACTCCGTTGACGTGATCCACCAACAGGATGGCGTTGTTCACCACGATGCCGAACATCATGATGACGCCGATGTACGCCTCCCGGGTGAAGGAAGCCTCGGTGAAGAAGAAGATCAGGTACACGCCGATCAGGGCCATGGGCACGGTGAGGATCACGGAGAGCGGCTGGAGCAGGGACTCGAAGAGGGCCGCCGTGACCATGTAGACCAGCAGGAGAGCGATGGCCACGACCATCCAGATCTGCTCCCGCTGCTCGGCGTCGATCCACCAGGCGGCCTCGCCTTTCTCGACGGTGTAGCCCGGTGGGACCTCCGTGGACTCGATGACCCGCTCGTGATACAGGTCCCCCAGCCTCTGGGGGCCGCGAAACTCGTAGGCCACGGTCCGCTCGTACTGCTGGTTCTCGCGTCGGATGCGGGACAGGACGTCCCTGGGCTCCACCGTGATCACCTCCCCGAGGCGGATGCGTCGTCCGCTCGGCGTGTCGACGAGGGTCTCCCTGAGCTCCAGGACGTCCATGTCCTCGTTGTCCTCGAGCTTCACCTGGTACTGCACCTCCTCACCACCGAGCTTCAGCCGCCCCAGCCGGGCGTTGCCTCCCACGGCGGCCTGGAGCCCTGCCACAAGAGCCTCCACGGTGAGGTCGTGGCGGGCCAGCCGGTCGCGGTCCACCGTCACGGTGTACTCCGAGGCCTTGTCGCGGCTGAACCGCCTGGAGGCGGCGTTGGTGTCCACCTCCTGCACGCGGCTGAGACGCGACAGCCGCCGCCCCAGGTCCTCCGCGATGTCGCGCACGCGCTCGTAGTTGTAGCCGAGGACCGTGATGGCGTAGTTCGGCGGACTCGATCCACCCCCGTAGAAGGAGGGCCCGTAGCCGTACACGCGAACCTCCGCTCCGGTGAAGGAGTGGCTGTACGCGTACATCTGGTCCTTGATGGCCACCGGGATCTGGGTGTTCTCCAGAGAGTCGGGAAAGGTCACCTCCATGTAGGCACCGTTCTCCCACACCTCGGCCGTGTACTTCTCCACCTCGGGGACCTGAGCGAGCTTCGCCTCGAAGAAGCCCACGAGCTGATCCGTCCGGTCGAGGCTGGCACCCCTCGGAAGGCTGACGTAGATGCTGACGTAGGTGCGGGCTCCCCATCCGCCGCCCCACACCCTCCAGGTGGAGACGTACCGGTCGAACAGGTAGTAGGAGCCGCCGAACACCGCCACGGTCACGAGAGCCGAGAACCAGGGATGCCGTACGGTGAACCCCACGACGTCGGCGTAGAAGCGCACGTACAGCGGCCTCGTGGGCGCTCTCGACGTGCGCTCATCCGCGCCCGTCCCGGCGCGGGCCTGCCGCTGGGGTCGTCCCCGAAATCGAAGAACCCGGGCCGCGAGCGCCGGGATGAAGGTGAACGCCACGAAGAGTGAGGCGACCAGGGTCAAGGCCACGACGATGGCCAGAGGCACGTAGTAGATCCTCAGCTCTCCCTGGAGATACACGAAGGGCACGAACACGATGAGCGTCGTGGCGGTGGAGGCGAGGATGGGCAGGACCACCTCCCGCGCGCCTCCTTCGGCCGCCGCGTCCGGACGCTCCCCCTGCTGCCACCGCCGATAGACGTTCTCCAACACCACGATGGCGTTGTCGACGATGAGGCCGAACCCCATGGCCAGCCCCATGAGGGTGAGCAAGTTCAGCGTCAGGTCCCCGAAGTAGATCAGGTTCAGGGCGATGAGCACGCTGAAGGCGATCGTGGCGAAGATGAGGGCCGCCGACCGGAAGGAACGCAGGAAGGCGAGAAGGACCAGGAAGATGACCAAGGCGCTGAAGAGGGCCCGGGTACGCAGGTCGGTGAGCTGCTCCCGGATGTCCTCGCTCTCGTCGTCCTCCAGGATGAACCGCGTGCCGTACGGATTCAGACGCTCGAGCTCCGAGACCCTGGCCTTGACCCC
>JBDHGI010000087.1:0-16217 GCA_039589955.1 Gemmatimonadota bacterium
AGTCCCAACGCCGTCAGGCCGGATGCATCGCCGCCCGAGCCGATGCGCCTCGGAGCTTTATCCCATCGAGACGGATCGTCGCGAGACGAGCGAGCGGCGCGAGCCCAATGTCACCGGAGCATCGGATACACTCCACTAGGGCTCGGCAGCCTCGTTGGACCTGGGGGCATCCGCCCCCGACGTCACGACACCGGCCGTGGGGCCGTGGCTCTTCAGGCGGCGGACTTCCAGGATCAGGTTCTGCAGGTCGGCCGGTGAGACGCCGGGTATCCTGCCGGCCTGAGCCAGCGTCTGCGGTCGAACCCGGATCAGCTTCTCCCGCGCCTCATGGGACAACGTCACGAAGGTCATGTATGGTAAATCGTTGTCCAACAAGAACTTGGCCTGCTTTCGCAGTTTGTCCGCGCGCGCCTGCTCACGTTCCACGTAGCCCGCGTATTTGAGCTCGACCTCCACCGTGGCCAGCACGTCGTCGGTGGCCGCGTCCACGACGCCTCCTGCCGCCAGAAGGGCGCGAGCGCTCACCCTGGGCCTCTTGAGGAGCTCGATGGCCCGCGAGGGCGCCTCGATGACCTCCGATCCGGCCGCCTCCAGAATCCCCGTGACTGCGTCGGGCGCGAGCCTGGTGCTCTCGAACCACACCAGGATCCGATCCTCCTCCCGCACCCGGCGGTCCAGCTCCACCTCCTGGGCCTCCGTGAGGAAGCCGTGGGCCCGCGCGAGAGGCCCGAGGCGCCGATGCGCGTTGTCCTGCCGTAGCAGCAGCCTGAACTCCGCCCGCGACGTGAACAGCCGATACGGCTCGTCGACGCCTCGGGTCACGAGATCGTCGATGAGCACCCCGATGTAGGCCTGGTCCCGCTCCAGGATGAGCGGCTCTTCCCCTCGCACCCGAAGCGCGGCGTTCATCCCGGCCACCACACCCTGACCCGCGGCCTCCTCGTAGCCCGTCGTCCCGTTCACCTGCCCGGCCAGGAAGAGGCCCGGAGCGTTCTTGAGCTCCAGGGTGTGCCGCAGCTGATGGGGAGGGAAGTAGTCGTACTCGATGGCGTAGCCGGCCTTCGTCATCCTCACATCGGCCAAACCCCGCAACGTCCGCAGGAAGGCCAGCTGCACGTCCGGCGGCATGGAGGTCGACAGGCCGTTCACGTAGAGCTCGCTCGTGTCCAGGCCCTCGGGCTCGAGGAACACCTGGTGTCGTGGGGCGTCCGGGAAGCGGACGACCTTGTCCTCGATGGAGGGACAATACCGCGGTCCACGGCCGGAGATGGCACCCCCGTACAGCGCGCTCCGCTCGAGGTTGCCCCGGATCACCGACTTCAGGCCGTCGCCCGTCCAGGTGATCCAGCACGGCCTCTGCTCCGGTATCTCCTCCTGCTGGTAGCACGCGAACCGATAGCCGCTCCCGTCGCCGTCCTGGCGTTCCAGCGACGAGAAGTCCACAGATCGCCCGTCGATGCGCGGCGGCGTCCCGGTCTTGAACCGGGCGACCTCGAGGCCCAGTCGCTCGAGGTCCTCTGCCAACTCCACCGAAGGAGCCTCGCCGGCCCTGCCAGCTCCCACGCCCGCCCCGCCACCCACGTGGATCTTCCCCCGCAGGAAGGTGCCGGCCGTCACGACCACCGCCCTCCCCTCCACCACCACCCCTCCGCGGGTCCGGACTCCCCTCACCCGTCCCTCCTCCACCCGCAGAACGGCGACCATATCCTGGTGGAGATCCAGATGCGGCAGCTCGTCCAGAATCCGTCGGACGGCCCCGGGGTAGAGGCCTCGGTCGCACTGGGCCCTGGGTCCCCACACGGCGGGACCCTTGGAGCGGTTCAACATACGGAACTGGATCCTCGACGCGTCGGTGGCTCGCCCCATGACGCCCCCGAGGGCATCGACCTCACGGGCCACGACTCCCTTCGCGATCCCCCCGATGGCCGGATTGCAGCTCATCTGCCCGACCCGCCCGAGATCGGGCGTCACGAGGAGCGTACGAACTCCCGCCCTCGCCGCGGCGGCCGCCGCCTCGACTCCGGCGTGGCCACCCCCGACCACCACCACGTCGTACACCATCCTCATAACCGACGCTCTCGGCACGCAAGCACCTTAGACCAACGCTCTTATCCGCAGCATCACCACGCCTCCATCAGGAACTGGTCCGCAGGCGTGCGGGAGTCCGGATCCACCGGCTGGACGAAGTCCACCCGGGCGGCCGGCGGACCCTGCGTCAGCGCCCTTTCGAACGCCTCCATCGCCTCGGCCGGGCCCCGGGCGTGAACTTCCACGGAGCCGTCCGGGAGGTTCCGAACGTGCCCTCCCAGCCCCAGCTCCCGTCCGATCCGCTGGGTCCACCACCTGAATCCCACCCCCTGGACACGACCGGTCACCCGGTACCCCCTCGCCTGCTCGTCGTTCGAGTGCGTGCTCATCTCACTTCCCGATACAGAACTCTCCGAACACGGTGTCCAGGACCTCATCCACGGTGACCACGCCCAGAAGATCCTCCAGGGCGGATTCCGCTGCGCGCAGGTAGGTTGCGGCCAGCTCCGCCGGAACCTCGTCCGAGAGCGCCCGGGCGAATGACTCCACGGCCTCGGCGGCCTCCCGGAGCGCTCGAATCTGCCGGCGACGGGTGAGGACCGGAAGCGAGCCGTCCGCTCGCACGAGGCCGCCGAACACCAGCTCGGGAAGGAGAGTGCGAAGCGAGTCCAAGCCCCCGCCCGTATCGACGGAGACCGCCACCTCCCCTGCCCAGATCCGACCCGACAGCGAGCCCCGCGCGCGAGGCCCCTTCCCGGCATCCACCTTCGTGGTCACCCAGACCAGGGGAACGGCCTGCAGGTCTTCCAGGAAGGCCCCCTCCGCCTCGTCCGGAACGCGTCCCGCTTCCACGCACAGCAGGATCAGGGCCGCGTCATTCAGATAGCCTCGCGCCACCTCCACGCCGAGCTTCTCCACACGATCGTCGGTCTGTCTAAGCCCCGCGGTGTCCACCAGGCGGAACGGGTACCCCCCGAGGTCCACCACCGCCTCGAGGGCGTCCCGTGTCGTCCCCGGCTCCTCCGTTACGATGGCCCGTTCTCTACCGACGAGCGCGTTGAAGAGCGACGACTTCCCGGCGTTGGGAATCCCGGCGAGAACCGTGACCGCACCTTCTCGCAGAAGCTCCCCTTCCGGCGCCGTGGCCAGAATCCTCCTCATCGCCTCGAGCACCGATGCCGCTTCTCCACGGATGCGCTCGAGGGGGACCGGGGCGTCGTCCTCCTCGGGAAAGTCGATGTGATGGGTCAGGAGCGCTTCCAGATGGATCAACGCCGTCCGCAGCTCGGCCACGCGGCCGGATAGACCCCTGTCCAGCTGCTCGAGCGCGGCCCTGTGGAACGCCCTGCTCCGGGCCTCCACGAGGTCGTTGACGGCCTCCGCCTGCACGAGGTCCAGCTTCCCTCGCAGGAACGCTCTGCGTGTAAACTCCCCGGACTCGGCGGCCCGCGCGCCCGACGCCAGGCAGGCTTCCATGATCAGCTCCGGCACCAGCCAGCCGCCATGACAGAAGATCTCCACCATGTCTTCCCCGGTGAAGCTCGACGGGGCATCGTATCGCACCACCACCGCCCGATCCAGGGGGTCTCCTGAGACCGGATCCCTCAGCGCCATGAGGGTGCCCTTGCGGGCTTCGGGCAGGTCGCCTGACTCAGAAGTGAGAGCTCGGAGGATCTCGTGCGCCTCCGGCCCCGAAAGCCTGACCACCGCCAACGCCCCCCGGCCACGGGCCGTGGCCACCGCGGCTATGGTGTCGACCCGGATGGTCATGCGGGGACGTCCTGCTGCCGTCAGCCCTTGGTCGATGCGGCGGAGGGAGGCCCCTTCGCCCGAACCTTCTTTCGCTCGTTGGCGATCCAGACTTGCTGAGGAATCGTGGCGATGTTGGCGACGGCGTAGTAGAGGTTCAGGCCGCTGGCCAACCTGAAGAAGATGAAGACCATCATGACCGGCATGATGTACATCATCATCTTCATCTGGGGATTCGGCTGGTCCAGCGACCGCATGCTCACCCACTGCATGAGGAACATCGAGACCCCGAGAAACACCGGGAGCAAGTAGAGGGGATCCGGGGCCGACAGATCGGGAAGCCAGAGGAACGGCACCCCTCTCAGCTCGATGGTGTTCTGGAAGACGAAGAAGAGGGCGATGAGGACCGGCCAGGGCAGGAGCATGGGGAGACATCCGGCAAGCGGATTGAACCCGTGCTCCTTGTACAGCTTCAACATCTCCTTCTGGAGCTTCTCCGGGTTGTCCTTGTACTTGGTCTGGATCTCCTGCATCAGCGGCTGCACCGCCATGTTGCGCAGCTGAGCCCGCATCGCCTTCTGGTTCAGCGGCCACAGCACCACCCGCATGAGGACGCCGAACAGCACCAGCACCCAGCCGTACCCGATGCTCAGCTGGTTGTGGAGAAAAGAGAGGATCGTGATGATCACCGCTACGAACGGGCGCACGATGGGCCGGAAGAAGCGCCAGCCGTAGGGGTTCACCTCCTCCAGGTCCTCGCCGAGCGACGAAAGACGGGCGTAGTCCTGGGGACCTATGAACAGCCGGTAGCCGAAGCTCCCGTCCGCCTCCACCGTCTGTGCCGTGGCCACCTGCACCCGCTCCGCCATCGGGCTCTCGGAGACGATGAGACCCCCCAGGTAGCTCGCTTCGCCCAGGGCCTCGTCGCTCTCACCGGCCAGCAGCGCCAGAACGAAGAACTTGCTGCGGAACGCCGCCCACAGAAGTGGCCCTTCGCGGACCCCCAGCTCGGCCCGACTCTGAGGCCAGGACCGGATGCCGTCCTGCACGTGGTTGCCCACGTAGGCCATCGAACGCGCTTCCCCTGTGGAGTCGGCCTCGGAGAAGGCCAGACCAGAGCCCAGGCTGGTTATCAGAAGCGGGCGATCCAGCCCCGTCACCCGACCTGTCACCTTGGCTTGATACAGGTCGGCCTGGAACTCGTAGGCGAGCTCGACCCTGAAGGGGGCCGATGGATGCTGGTAGGAGAACCGGAGCTCCCTTGGTCCCTCCCCCTCGGCCAGCTCCAGCCCGTCGGCGGGAGACACCTCGAAGGGCAGACCCTCCAGGTCCAGCGTATCCCTATCCCCCCCGATCACGAGCATCTGCCCCAGATAGCCCGTCGTCCCTTCCGGGATGAGGTCGACGACTCCCCCGCGGTTCAGCGCCTGGAACTGGAGCATACGCGCCGACACCAACCGCACCCCGATGTTGCTGAACTCGTATCGATACAGCGGCCCCTGAACCGCCACCCTCCGCTCCGCGATCTCGGGGACACCCACAGGCTCGGACTCATCCTCCCGCCCCGGACTCTCCACCGGCGGAGGGAGCACGATCTCTCCCGTTGGAGGCGTCTCCTCCTGAGCGGGCACCGCGGCACTGTCCGGAAGCACCGAGTCCTCCGGGGGCGGCGCCGTGGGGAACAGGATATTGGTGCCCACGAGAACGACCAGCATCAGGACGATGGCGAGAACGAAACGCGCTTCGGTCTTCATGGATCTCTCGGCGCGAGGTGGGCTCCCACGCTGCCCGCAGCGGCCCCGACCCTCGGGGCCGAGCCCCTCGATGCCGCGCTCTTCTCCGGGAGCGTGTCCGGAACTGGATCGAACCCGTAGCCACCCCAGGGGTGACAGCGGAGGATCCGCCGCACCGCGAGCCAGCCCCCCTTCAGGGCCCCGTGGCGCTCCACGGCCTCCAGGCCGTATCGGGAGCACGTGGGGGTGTACCGGCAGGACGGTGGCGTCCACGGTGAGATCGCCAGCTGGTAGAAGCGAATCAATCCGATCAGGATGCGGCGGGCCAAAGCTCCTCCGTGGCGTTCTCGAGCTCGGCGCTCAACTCCTCGAAGCCGACATCGTACGCAGCGCGTCGCGCACGGACGAGGACATCGACGGCGACTCCCCGCCGCTCCAACTCGGGCAGCAAGCGACGCCTCCCGATCTCCCTCAGTCTCCGTTTGAGGAGATTCCGCTCCACGATCCTCCGTCCATGCTTGGGCACGATCACGCCCAACCGGGAGAAGCCTGCGGGGGAAGGCGCGAAGAAGACCTCCATCAGGTCCGTCCTCTTGCGCTTCCCCCGCTCCAGGAGTGCTCGGATGTCATTTGTGCACCGGATGCGAAAGAGCCGGGGCAGCCTCTCCCGTTGCTCCGGGCGTAGCCCGTCTACTTGCCGCCCACCTTCACTACGAGCCGCGCGCGACCCTTCTTCCGTCGACGCGCCAACGCGGCGCGACCGCCCCGCGTCTTCATCCTCGCGCGGAACCCGTGCTTGTTGACCCGCTTCCGGTTGCGGGGCTTGTAGGTCGGCTTCATCTGGGCCAGCCCGGTGCATGGAGATTCTTCGCTTCGAAACGAGCTTGGTAAGATAGTCTTCCTGTCCGCGGGCCGTCAACGCCCTGCCCCGCGAGTATGTGGAAAGCCCGTCAGAACCCAACGCGTGCACCCGTGAATTGACTTTTCCACACCCCCTTCCTAGCTTCGGCGCCCCGCCCGCCGGTCGTGGGATCGTCCACCTCGTCTTCGACACCGCTCGCCGCCAGGATGCCGGTCCAGATCGAGTCCTCATCCCTCCGAACAACTCGCGGTGCTTTGCCCACTGCGACACCTCGCGGGGACCCATGGAGCTGACCGCCTCCGAGCTGTGGTCGAAGATCTGCGAGGCCGTGCGCCCCGCCGTTCCCGAGCAGGGTTACCGGACGTGGCTCTCCGGGATCCAGGCAGTGGGGCTCTCCGACGACGAGCTGCTGCTGGAGGCTCCGGGCCCCTTCCACGTGGAGTGGGTCGAAGACAAGTTCGGCGTCCTTCTCTCGGCGGCCGCTGAGCGGATCCTGGGACGCCCCATCTCCCTCTCCCTGTCGTGCTCCGTCATGCCTGGCCCCCTCCAGGTGCCGACCTTCGACCTCCCTCCGTCGGATGCTGCGGCCGTCCTGCCGGGCCCGGCCTCCCCTCCTTCCGAGGTGGTGGCGCAGGCTCGTCTGAACGACCGGTACACCTTCGAGCGGTTCGTGGTGGGCACGAACAATCAGCTGGCGGTGGCTGCTTCGCGAGCCGTCGCGGAGAAGCCCGCCAGGATGTACAACCCGCTGTTCCTCTACGGTGGCGTCGGGCTGGGCAAGACCCATCTCATGCACGCCATCGGTCACCATCTCCTGCAGGCCGACCCCAGCCGTCGTGTGGCCTACGTGTCGTCCGAGCAGTTCACGAACGAGCTGGTGAGCTCCATCCAGGCTGGAACCATGTCGGCCTTCCGACGCCGATATCGGGAGATGGATCTCCTCCTGGTGGACGACATCCATTTCCTGGAGGGGAAAGAGCGCACCCAAGAGGAGTTCTTCCACACCTTCAACGCCCTGTACGATGCTCAGCGGCAGATCATCCTCACCAGCGATCGGCCTCCGAAGGAGATCCCGGGCCTGGAAGCGCGTCTCGTCTCCCGATTCGAATGGGGCCTCGTCGTGGACATCAGGGCTCCGGACTACGAAACGCGCATGGCCATCCTCCGGAAGAAAGCCGAGGACGACGGGCTTCTCCTGGACAGCGAGGTCATCGAGTACATCGCGCATTCCTGCAAGGCGTCGGTGCGCGAGCTGGAAGGAGCGGTCATCAAGCTTCTGGCGTATTCCTCTCTGACGCACCAGGAGATCACCCTGGGGTTGGCCCGGACCGCCCTTTCGGGGGTGCTGGGAAGAAGCACACCGGCGGATCGGCCGATATGGTCACCGGAACGCATCCAGGCCATGGTGGCCAGCCGGTGGCGAGTGAAGCCCGAGGCCCTGGCCTCAAAGCGACGCACGAAGGACGTGACCGTCCCGCGGCAGGTTGCCATGTACCTGATCAAGGAGACCCTGGGAACATCGCTGGTGCGGATCGGAGAGATATTCGGAGGGAGAGATCACTCCACGGTGATCCACTCCATCCGGAAGGTGGAGCAGCAAATGGCGTTGGATGCCGACTTCCGGAGACGGGTGGACGACGCGCGGCAGGAGGTGCGCGGCCCCCCGGCGGGGGAATGAGTGTGGAATGCATGGGGGCAACGACTCGACTTCTCCACGGGAGCCGCTGCCTCCTCGTTTCCTCGTGGACGACGAGGCGCTTTTCCACATCGGATCCCGACCCCGTGCCGGGCCTCGCGGCTCGCACCGGTCGCCGGATCTACGCTCTTCCCGGGGCAACTGTCCACACTTCCACACCCTCTACTACTACTATGTTCTTCTTTCTTATACAGAGATAGGTTCTAGCACCCGTTGAAAACCGCCGTCCCCATCGTGCAGCAATCGCAGCAGGAGCAGGCAGGTCCATGAACTTCACCATCACTCGGCAGAACCTCCACAAAGGGCTGGCCGCCGTATCAGCCAGCATCCCGTCGAAGACCACCCTGCCGGTGCTTTCGAACATCCTCTTCGAGGTCCGGCAGGATGCCGTCTGGATGAGCGGAACGGACCTCGACGTCGCTGTGCGGGTCCGGGTTCCGGCCGATGTCAGGGAAGAGGGGAGCCTGACGGCGCCGGGGAAGAAGCTGCAGGAGATCACTCGGGAGCTGCCGGACGAGCCGGTGGAAGTGTCGACGCGTGGAGATCAGATCGAGCTGAAGTGCGGACGCAGCCACTTCAAGTTCAATGGCCTTCCCGCCGAGGAGTTTCCTTCGCTGCCGTCGGTGGACTTCGAGCAGGGATGGAGGGTGAAGGGTCAGGACCTGCACGGGCTGATCCATCACACGGCGTTCGCCGTGTCCACGGAGGAGAGTCGACCGATCCTCAATGGAGTCCTGTGGGAGCTCCGGGACGGGTCGATGAGCATGGTGGCAACGAACGGACACCGTCTGGCACGCATGACGATTCCGGCGGATTCGTCCGGGGTGCCCTCCGCGGACTTCATCGTGCCCCCTGCGGCACTCCAGCACGTGCAGAGGCTCTTCAAGGGTGAGGAGGGGATCGACGTGGCCCGGGAGGGAAACCACCTGGGGTTCAAGGCCGAGTCCACGGAGGTCTTCACGCGTCTCATCGACGGAACGTATCCCAACTACGAGCAGGTCATTCCCAGGGACAACGATCGGGTGGCCGTGGTGGACAAGAGGACGCTGGAATCCGCTGTGCGCCGGATGGCTGTGGTGGCTTCGGATCAGACGCACCGCATCCGCCTGAAGTTCGAGAGCGGCCGGATGCACCTCAATGTCCTCACGCCAGATCTGGGGGAGGGGCACGATGAGTTGGAGGTGGGATACGAGGGCGAGGAAATGGAGATCGGCTTCAACGCCAACTACCTTCTGGAGGTTCTGCGCTACATGCCTAGCGAGGAGGTAAAGGTGGCGTTCAAGGCGCCGGAGCGCGCCGCTACCCTCGAGCCCATTGCGCAGGGTGACGACGCGATGGATTATCTCTGTCTGGTGATGCCTTTGAGACTCCTCGACTGAGGTCTCCGGACCGGAGCGGAGGGGGGTTTCCCCAGGGGCGGTTGGCCCAGCGAGGCCGCCGCCCCTCGGCGTTACAGCACTTGGCGCACCGCGTGTGACTTGGGTGTGCCGCGCGCCGCTCCACGAACGTGGGGCGGTGAGGAGGGTAGAAGGGCCGTTGCCAGTGGACTACCCATGAAGGAGCGGCATCTGGGTCCCTCACCGATGGACGCACCTCAACCCAGCGCTTCGCCCGCGGCTACGTCAGCCGGGCAGTGGCGCCGGCGGGTCAACGAATCGTTGACGCTCCTGGCGGCCCTGGCCTCGATGTCGGCGTGCGGAGACAACGGCACCACGCCTCCTGGCACGTTCCGCTTCGGCCAGCTCGGTCGGATCCGGGCGGAGCTGGAGGTGCCCCTCCATGGCGGAGGCAACGTCGCTGCGGGGCAGCTCCGTCAGGTCCTCACCTGGGCATCGAGCGGTTCCTGGACGCTGGAGGAGTCCGTCTTCTACCGGGGGCTCCTCGGCGATGAAGAGGTTCGAGGCAATCCGCGGGATGCCGCGCTCTACGCCGCGGACTACGCGTCCCTTATCACGCAGGTGAACGAGGTCCAGGGCCTCGAGCTATTCATCGACGAGCTCTCGCCGGACACCATTCCCACCTGTGGCCCCACGCGCACCCGACTCACCTTCTCCATCGAGGACGACCTCCGTGCCGAAGAAGTCGCCTGGATCCGCTGCGTCTCCGGGTCCCTCACGACCCTCACGCCGGTGGACGCCCAGCCCGACCCGGCTGCTTCCAGGGTCGCCGTGGCCACCATCCTGGCCAGGGATCGTACCGTCGGGGAGGGTTTTCTCTCCGTCTATGCCGGAACCGTTCCCTTCGGAACCCTCGACCGTGGCGACGACTCCCCCACGCGCCTCAGCGCGCCGGTGGCCTTCCTGGACGAGGGCTCGTGGCGGTCCTTCTGGGCCGATCACACGGGGAGCAAGACACCTCCGCCGAGCGTGGACTTCGCACAGGAGATGGTCGTCGTCGCGGCGGTCGGGATCCGGAGCGAGGCCGGGGTCTCCGTGGAGGTCCACCGTGTGCTCCAGGTGGACGAAGGGACCCTGACGGAGATCTTCGAACGCGTCCCGGGCGACTTCTGCTCGCCGGCGGCTCTGAGTCACGTGCCCTTCCACATCGTGGTGGCACCCCGGACGCCGCCTCCCATCCGCTTCGCGGATATCCGGATAGAGCGCGTACCCTGCGGGACGTGACGGATGTCCATTCGAGCACTGTTCGCAACCGCCATCGTGGCGTTCGCCATCCTGGTGTCGGCTTCGGGAGGCTACCTGGCCTGGCGCGAGGCCAGGGGGGCCGTGCAGGCCGAGCTGGATCGACGTGCCTCCTGGGTGGCCGGCGCGGCCGCGGAGACGGGGCTCCAGGCGACCGTCCTGGAGGGCCTCCAACCGGGGTTCGAGGGTCTGATGGCCTGGACGAGCAACCACGCGCGCCTCAAGAGGCTTCTCAACTACGTATCCGAGGCGTACGTGGTAGGCCTGGACAACACGGTGCTGGTAAGCTCCTTTCCCGCGGACTCCTTTCCCATCGGAATGCCGCTCCGGTTCCTGGAGCCCTTCGACCAGGAGCTCGATTCCGCACGGGCGTGGGGCAGCGCCACGACCCGCTCCTTCCTCGGTACGGACGACCGACGATACCAGTGGGGCTTCGCGAAGCTAGAGCAGTCTCCCTTGGTTCTCGCGGTTCTGATGCCGGCCGACTACCTGTCGCCCCTGGCTACGCTTCAAGAGAATCTCCTGATCGGATCACTCGTCGCAGCGGCCCTGGCGGCGGTCCTGGCGGCGCTGCTGGCGGCGGGCATCATCCATCCCCTGGAGCGTCTGAGTCGAGTGGCCCTGCGCATACAGCGGGGACGCATGGACGAGCCGGTAGCCCCGGAGCGGGGCGTGGAGCTCGGACGGCTTTCGCGGGCCATGGAACGCATGAGGCGGGGCGTGCAGGAGAGGGACGAGCAGCTCCGCCTGATGCTGGCTCAGGTGGCCCACGAGATCCGCAACCCTCTGGGTGGCCTCGAGCTCTTCGCCTCTGCGGCCGCCGACAGCGACGACCCGGAGGAGCGGGTCCGCCTGATGGCCAGGATCCGTGAGGAGATCGGTGGCCTCAACCGCATCATCGACGACTTCCTCACCTTCGCACGCCCCATGACTCCTGCTCGGGAGCTCGGTGATCTGAGGTTGCCTGTGAGGGAGGCCGCGGAGCTCGCGCGGGCCGAGCTGGAGGAGGACGGGGGCTATCTGCGGGTCGAGCTACCGGAGGAGCCGCTCTTCGCGTCGGTCGATCCCCAGCACGCCAAGCGGGCGGTCCTCAATCTCCTGCGCAACGCGGCGCAGGCGGCGAGGAACGTGGAACTGAAGGGATTCGTCGAGGGTGGTGAGATCGTGGTGGCGGTCGCGGACGACGGGCGGGGAGTCCCGGGACATCTCCGGGCCCGGATCTTCGATCCATTCGTCACCGACAAGGAGCAGGGAGCGGGCCTGGGCCTGGCCATTGTGCGCAAGATCGCCGAGGCCCACGACGGACGGGTGGAGCTCGTCGCACCGGAGAAGACAAATGGTGGGAGGGGTTCGGAGTTCCGCCTATATTTCCGGAGTCTCGAAGATCCTCCACCTGCCGCCCTGCCTCCGGCGATCGCGGAGCCGGCACGATAGAGCGCGCCCATGGCCGAGATCCTCATCATCGACGATCACGCCTCCATGCGGGAGGGGCTCGAGCTCCTCCTCAGGCGAAGGGGTCACCGCACGCGCGTGGCGGAGAGCGGCAAGCGGGGGCTGGACCTCCTCGCGGAGGAGACGGCAGACCTGGTGATCACGGATCTCAAGATGGCCCGCATGGACGGGATCGAGGTCCTCCGACGCGTGAGGCGGGACATGCCCGAGACCGAGGTCATGGTCATCACGGCCCACGGCACCATCGAGAAGGTGGTGGAGGCCATGAAGCTCGGTGCTGCCGACTTCATCACGAAGCCCTTCTCCGCCGAGGAGTTCGGGGTAAAGGTCGACCGTCTCATCGCCGAGCACTTCGAGCGTGCCCGGCTGCGCAGGGAGAACGTGGCCCTCAAGGTGGAAAACACCTACCTGCGTGAGGAGACCCAGGCGCGCTACGGAGAGATCGTGGGCGAGTCTCCCCCCATGGCCGAGGTCTTCCGGTGGATCGACCGTATCGCCCGCAGTGAGTCGACGGTCATGATCTACGGGGAGTCCGGAACGGGGAAAGAGCTCGTGGCCCGGGCCATCCATGCCGGCTCACCCCGCGGCGAAGGGCCGTTCGTGCGCGTCAACTGCGGTGCCCTGACCGAGAGCCTTCTGGACTCCGAGCTCTTCGGCCACGAGAGGGGCGCGTTCACGGGTGCGGAAAGGCGACGGAGGGGACGCTTCGAGCTGGCAAACGGGGGGACGCTCTTTCTCGACGAGATCGCCACCGTGCCGCACACGACTCAGGTACGGCTCCTACGCGTCCTGCAGGAGCGTGAGCTGGAGCGTGTCGGGGGAGAGGAGACCCTCCCGGTGGACGTGCGCATCATTGCCGCCACCAATACCACACCTGATCGTCTTCTCTCCGACGGCACGTTTCGGGAGGACCTGTTCTATCGTCTCCACGTCGTCCCGATCACCCTGCCGCCGCTCCGCGACAGGAAGGAAGACATCCCCCTGCTGGTCAACCATTTCATCGACAAGCTTCGTGTACGGACCGCGTCCCCGGTGCTGACGGCGACACCTGGCACGCTGAAGCGGCTGGCAGCCTACGAGTGGCCGGGCAATGTCCGGGAGCTCGAGAACGTGATCGAGCGCGCCCTGGTCATGGCCGACGGAGAGGAGCTGGCCGAGGAGGACATCCCGCCGTTCGGCGGCGGGATCCCATCGCGCAGGAGCTTCGGAGACGGGATGCCGAGGCGGGATCTCCCCGAGGGGGGAGTGGACCTCAACCAGGCCGTCGAGGGGATCGAAGAGCACCTGCTGCGCCAGGCGCTGGAGCAGGCGAGCGGCGTCAAGGCAGAGGCGGCCAGGCTGCTCGGCCTCAAGCCCAGCGCCCTGTACTACAAGCTCGAGAAGTACGGAATCGAGGCATGAGGCTCTCGCGCTGGAAGCCGGGCGGATGGCCACGACCACGAGGTACCCTCCTCGTGATCGTGGCCGCGCTCGTCCCCGGCGTTGCCCAGGGTCAGTCGCTGGAGGAGCAGGTGATCCAGAGACGACTGGAGTTGCAGCAGGCGGAGCTCGAGTACCAGGCGGCGCGCGCGGCCTTCACGGTGGTGGATCGACAGTTCTCGACGGCTCTCAACGCCGTGAGGGAGGCCCGTCGCTCCGGAGACGATGAAGCTCTGGAGCTGGCCCACGCCCAGGCCCAGGCGCGGTCGGGGCCCCTCTCCGCACAGGAGCGGAGGGTGGAGGAGGTCCGTCAGCGCTTCGCCGACGCCCGGCGGGCCCTCATCGACGTCCTCACTCAGCACCTCCAACAGCTCGTCATCGAGATGGGCGCGGCACCCACCGATCTGCGACGGAGGGAGATCGACGCCATCTACCGGGACCGTCTGGCAGAGCTGTCCCGGCTGGAGTCTGACGAGGAGCAGAGCACCTTCCGTATCGACGTCGCCCTCCTTCCCGACATCGGCTTCGATCCCAGGGACGGTCCGGAGGAGCTCGAGACCAAGGCGGAGCTGGTGGAGGCGTACGCCGCGGTGGTGGACACGGTCATCCAGGAAGTCGACCGGCGGGTGGGGACCCTTGACGAGCGGCTCCGCAACGAGCGCCAGCGCGGGGATCTTCTGGCAGCCGTGGGGCGGTTCGACGACACGAACCTTCCAGTGGGTGTGGCCACGGGCCCTCCGCAGGCCGATGCGGCCGCTGACAGCACCGGCGTGGGCAACCGTCCGCTGACCCTCGAGGAGCAGATCGAAGAGCTCACCAGCTACCGGGCGCAGCTGGTCGCCTACCGCGAGCAGATTCTCATCAAGGCGAGGACGTTTCGCCTACGCATCAGGTCGGTGGTCTGATGCGTGTCAGCTGCGTGCGAGTTCTGCTGCTAACGTTCGCGGTGGCGCCCCTGGGTGGGTGGCCAGGATCCGCCGAGGCACAGGTGCGACTTCGGGATTTCGTCGTCACGCTCGGTGGCTCCGCCGAATCGTACTCGGGCAACTTCTCCGCGGTCACCCTTCCCGTCGTGGACAGCACGGAGCACGCGTCCGCTGCGGTGGGGGAGGTCGCCATCCGCGGCACAATCACGTTGCTGCGCACCCAGGAGCGGAGCCTCCAGATCTCCTTCGACGGGGGCATGCGGCAGGCAGCCGCCTTCGGGTTCGAGGTGCGTGACTACGCTCCCCGCGAGTTTGTGGGATCGCTGTCGCCCCAGTTCACCGCTGCCCTGGGTAGCTGGGGGTCACTGTCGCTGCGTGGCCGGTACAGGGGGAGGTCCCTGGAGGACCGTCCACCCATGCCGCTCTTTCTGCAACCGGGCTACTCCATGTTGCAGGGCGGGGTGGGCGTCGTCACTCGCTCCTTCGACGGCATCAGCTTCGACGCGCAGCTGGACGTCGAGGAGGCGGACTACAGAGCATTGGAGCTCGTGCCTCAGCTGGACCTGCTGGACCGGAAGTCGGCGGGTGTCGAGGCGGGCATCCGCTGGGGCACCTCCTCGACCATCCGGGTCTACGGCGGCGCCCGGTGGGCGGAGTACCCCAAGCAGGGGAGCTTCGACCCGGACGATCCTTTCCGGCGCGACCGTACGGCGCGAGTGGGGGTGGAGTGGACCTACGTCGGCGATCTGTTCGTGCAGGTCGGCGTGGACGGGACGATGAACAGGTCGAACGGCGACAGGCCCGAGTACGATGCCGTGAGCGGACGCGCGGTTCTCACGGCCCCGCTCCCCGCGGGCTTCTCCCTGAACGCCTTCGCGGTGCTCACCACCAAGAGCTATCTCCATGAGACGGATGACGCCCGGCTGGTACCCGGCGAGGAGGCGGACAATGCCTCCATCGCCTATCTGCAGGTGGGGCGCTCGCTGGCCTCCAACCTGGATGGAGCGGTGCGGCTGGGCTGGACGCGCGCGGAGACCAATTTCGGCCAGGCATACTACGAGCGCTTCGGAGTTTCCGTACGGGCGAACTACCGACCCCTCAGGCGGTGATCTACAGCGGATAGTCCGCGGCCCGCCTCTGGCCCGACCCACAACGCCCAGGCGATCCAGCGACCGTCGTGGGAAAGGGAGACGTCGGCCACGGCCTGCGTCCCGTCCATGAGGACTCTAGGCGGTCGTCGTCCCTTGGGGCCCGGCTCGTTCACGATCTCCAGCCTGGATTCATCCACTCGCATGGCGCGGGCCAGCTCGGAGCGGGCGTGGACTCGGGCGGCCGCGGAGGCGTGGGAGTGCACCGCGTTCACCTCCGCGGGAGTGAGACGATCCCGTAGCCTGTCGGCAACATCCTGCCGGCTGCCATCATCGTGCTCCAGGCGGTGTTTTCCCGCCGCGATCCAGGTGCGGGGACCGTCGGCGGGTCCCGAGTGCGCGATGGCGTGCAGAACCTCGAGCTGGTGCCTCACCTCGACCGGAGTGCGCGTGCCTTCGTAGAAGACGACGCCCTCCCGGACAGTGCATTCGCCTTCGGCACGTGCCTTCCCGCGGCCGGTCCAGGTCACCTGGAAGTCCGCGTGGGTGAAGACGGGGGGCCTCTCCCGCAGCTTGGAGGCGATCTTGTAGGCTGCTTCCTTGGCGGCCCAAAGACACCAGAGCT
>JBDHGI010000088.1:0-16211 GCA_039589955.1 Gemmatimonadota bacterium
CCGATCGGAGCATCGTCACCGCCGCATAGGTCACCACCGCCACCACCAGCCAGCGCAGGGTCGCCAGCGGAAGGGATCGGACGATGAAGGCCGCGATGAGCACCGCCGGCAAGCCTCCCAGGGCGAGGCCGAGGGCCGGCCTCAGGCTGTAGGCCCCCGCTCGAATGAAGCGCACGGCCGCGGCCGGCATCAGGAACGCGCACGACCCCATCATGATGGGAAAGGCCACCACCGGGTTCATGCCCAGCACGCTCACCACGATCATCGAGGGTGCGTACATCCCGATGCCGAGGGTCATCAGGGCGCCCAGCACCAGGTTCGCGCACAGCGCTACGATGAGGCCTCCGCCCCGCAGGCCCACCGCCTCCCCCCCGACCGGCGCATAGCCCAGGTTCGCCGCCACGAACAGCGCCGCGGCGACCAGAAGCGCGATCCCCATGCCGATCTGGATGGCGCGCCGTGGCAGCCCGGCCACCACCCCCGCCCCGAACCAGGCTCCGACCACCGACGCGAGAATCATCGACGCCAGCGTGAGCGGGTCCACCTCGATGATCGCGATGAAGATGAAGGCCTGCGCGATCACGGGCGGGGTGTGTCCGACGTTGAGCGTCCCCGGGATCCGCTCGTCCGGCACGACCTTCTGGAGCTTGTACCACGAGGTGGTGGGCGCGAAGGAGCCGATGCCCAGGGTGTCGAAGAAGTTGGTGACGAAGCCGATCACCGACTCCAGGGCCGAGGGCCACCCGGAGCTCGACACACCCGCCGACGAGCGCCGGATCGCCCTAGTCCATGCGGTCAGGTAGACAGCCGCCACGCCGGCCAGGGCCACGAAGATCCACGTGCGCATCGGCCCAACATGCAGCCCTGACGGGCGGTTGGCGAGGCCGCGTGTCAGCCGGGCCGGCGGCGGCTCAGCGAATGGGCACGGATATCTGGATCCGGTGCGTCACCACGGTCTCGTCCGGCGTGGCGAGCAGACCCGTCGGGGGCGCGAGCACGTCACCGCCGGCATCGGGCGTCGCGAAGACCTCGTCCCTCCCGCCGAAGCTCAAGCTCGGAAACGGGAAGTGCGACGCCGATGACGCCAGCCCGGTGTAGCGCACCTCGATGCCCTCGGTCTCGAACCTCGCGCCCCACGTCGGGGTCCACTCCGTCCACTGCTGCGTCAGGCTCCGGTCGAGCCCCAGGACATAGTCCTCCTGCTCCATGCGGTAGCTGTACGACCGCATGCGCACGCCGAGTTGGACGGCCCAACGTTCTCCGATCTCCCGGCTCAGGCCCATGCCTGCGTGGGCGTTGTGGAACTCGAAGTGGTTGTCGACGGTGTGGCCACCGGGAGGGATGATACGCCCGTCCGCCGCGATCACGTCCACGACGTCGTCGGCCCAGGTGTCGCTGACGGCCGGCTCGTACACGACGTCCACCGCGAAGGTGGTCGGGCCCTCCTCGTAGGCCATCCCTCCACCGACGTTGAAGGCCCAGCTGTTCCCCGGATCGCGGGGGATGGGCGGCCGCGTCGCGATCTCGACGGCGGTCAGGTCGTAGGTGGGGATCTTCGGATGATCCTTGCGGTTCACCGTGAAGATCCCGCCGGCGCGCCAGGGCGTGCCCTCGATGGGCTGAACGTACCGGACCTGGGCGCCCCATGTCTTGCTGATGTTCCGGTGAGCCTCCTGCTCGACGGACGGTGTGAAGAGCCAGAGCACCGAGTCGGTCAGCTCCCAGGTCACCGAGGTCACGTCGTGGGTCATCCGGTAGTGATTGTAGACGACCGACGCCTCCACGGACCGACCCCCCGCGAGCGAGCCCAAGAGGCCGATGCGGTAGTCCCTCACCCCGCCGGACTCCTCGATGTCCCAAGCGTTCGCGAAGAGCTGCTCGACGCCGTCCGTGCCGTTGAGGTCGACGAACATGGCGCTCGCCGCCACGGCCCATTGCTCCCCGAACCGCCGCCCGAGGGAGAGGTGGGCGAACCGATTCGTGGTGGAACGCACGGCCAGAGCGTCGGCCCGGGGCACGGGCGGTGCATCCTCGACCATGGGAGGGAGCCAGCGAGCAAGGGCTCGGCCCTGGTCGAGATCCTGGAGGGCCACGAGCACTCCGCCAAACCACCGCTCACCGCTCAGCTGTACGCCCACCGGCATCGTACGGGCGCCGCCGTTGTCGTTCGAGACGGTGTAGGACGTGGGCGCGCTGAAGAAGCGTGACCCGGTCGAGCGAGCGCCCCTGGCGGGGTTGGAGAAGGGATCCAGGAGTGGGTCCTCCAGGACGATGGAAACGGCGCCCATGCCCAGGTTGCTCGCGGGGAAGATCAGGAACTGTTCTCCCGCGGCCAGGGGGACGGTCTTCAGGCCGATGTACTGCGCGCCCGCCGGGGCCCCGAGGAGAACGGTGCCGAGGGCGGCGACAACGACGGATGAGAGCGCGAACGGAGCAGTCTTCATGCGTTCCTCCCGGTTATGTCGAAGAAACGCGTCGATGGTCACGATTGTGACAACCTAAGGCCCCGGCCAGAGCGTGGTATTGTCGTGGAAGGCGGCCCAGGCGAACCAGTACGCCACGTAGGCCTCGGTCAGGGGCTCCAGGCGCCGGCCCGCCAGCGATCCCGACGACGCGATGCCCGAGGCATCCCAGGTGCTGCCGGTCTCCAGGTCCGTGATCTTCCCCTCGAGGACCTCGAACGTGAGCCGCTGGCCCTCCGTCAGCGGCCGGTAGGCCATGGCGGCTCGAGCCGCCTGGCTCCAGAACACCACAAGCTCGCCCTCGTCCACCACCGCTACCGGCCCCAGCGCCGCCAGGGCGCCGAAAGGGTAGGCACGTCCCCCATCGGCACCGTCGGGAATCCCGAGGACACGCTCCTTTGGGGGACGCCGGCCGTCGAGCTCCCCCATGGGGAACAGGATCTCGGAGTTGTCCAGACGGTCGTAGTCGCCGTACGGGTACACCCGGTAGTCGGTGGCGTAGCCGGTGTTCGAGCCAACTACCCGTGTCCCCGGAAAGAGCACGCGCCAGCCCTCCCACGTCGTCTCCATGACCGGGAACATGGCCAAGGCCGTCCCTAGCTTCGCTCCGCACCCTGCGCGACGCAGCATCTGGGGCCACAGCGACTCGTCGTCGGAACGGTCGTACATCATCAGGTTGTTCCGGTAGAGAAGACCCGACACCCCCAGCTCGACGCCTCCGAGCGGATCCCGGTCGAAGGCCAGGCTCGATCCGGTGAGGGGGCAGTGCGTGACGGCCAGGCGCCGTCCACCGGCTTCGAGATTGACGATCTCGTGCCACCACAGGATGCCCAGGGGGACGGCGATAGGCTCCCCTTCCACCACGAGGCCGATCACCCGGTCGCCGTCCCGCAGGAAGGAGGCTTCGTCCTCCCGGGGAAGCACCAGCGGCGGATTGGTCAGCGCCGGAATCCCGTCCTTGCCCGGCCCCCCGTTGAAGATCTCCGACTTCGAGATGCTACAGACGATCGGCTCCGCATCTCCACCGTCGACGACGGGCGTGGTGCCCGAATCGCTCCCCTGGCAGGACCCCGCCACACCCAGCCCCCCCGCCAGGGCGACGCTCCCCAGGCGGTGCTTCAGACGACGACGTGTCATGAGCTCCTTCTTGATCGGGTCCGTCCGGCTCACGCGCCTCGCTCACTGCCCCAATCGGGAGTACGAGGCGCGGGTTCCCGCGGACCCGGCCAGGCACGTCCGGAGCGAAGGCCAGCTCATGCGCGTTCGGGGGAAGGCCCCTCTCGACCTCTCCCCTCGGGCCCTACGCCTTCACCGGGCTCGTACCGGCCCCAGGACCCGGTCCAGGAAGTCGTTGATGGCCGGAATGCGGTCCTCCAGGGGCACCACGTGGCCACCGCCGTCCACCAGGACGAGCTCCTTGGGCTCCTGGAGGAGGTTCCAGAGAGGGAGAGCCCGGGACATCCAGGGATGCTCCTCGTCGTTTCGGCCGTTGATCAGGAGCTTGGGCGCCCGCACGTAGGGTGCGAAATTGACGTTGTCGGCTTCGGGAAGCGTCGGCTTCACTCGTTCATCAATCCCACCGCCGATGTAGACGACGGCCTTATATCGGTCCTCCACGGCGGAAAAGGCCAGCCGGGACCCTGCACCCCAGCTCACGGCCAGGTAGGCCCACTTGTCGAGGTCCACGTCGCCTCGGGACTCCGCATAGTCCATCCCCAGGCGGAGCTCCGTGGCGTGGAGGACCATGAGGTCCCGAAACTCCACCGACGGAGGAGGAGGAGGCGTGGAACCGGACGGAAGCTCCCGTTCGAGCATCCCCTTCATCACGACGGCGACCGCGGCCCGACCGCCCTGGATCACCGGGCCCATGGTCCACTCCACCGCCTCCGGCAGGGTCTCCATGAAGAACGCCCCACTCCCCGGAACGAAGGCCACGGTCTGATAGGGGGGCTCCGCGGCCTTCGGGGCATAGAAATACACTAAGACCGAGTCCGCCCCCGGGCCGTCGATCCAGATCCGCTCCCGGGTCCAGGCGGGAGTCTCCAAGGTCTCCGTAATCCGCGGGTTGGCCGGGCGCCGATCGTATCGGTAGTGCGTCAGGAGGGTGCGGAACGTGGTCTCGGCCACGGGCTCGTACTCGGGCACCCGCGTATCGACGTCGATCCTGGCGGCCCCTTGACCCTCCAGGCCCTCGGAATGGGCGCACCGGAACCCGACGGCGGGAGATGCGAAGTCTCCCGACTCGGCGCCGAACTCGGTGTAGAGGTAGGCCGGACCTTCCCAGGACCCCCCGGTGATCATCCACCCCTCCCCCATGGGATTGATCAGCCACTCCCGGACGTTGCCGGCCATGGCATAGGCGCCGTAGGGACTGATTCCGAAGGGGTAGGCGTCCACCTCCACGGGTCCACTGCTGTTGAAGTTGGCCCGTGGGCCGGCACGTCCGGATGCGCTCTGATATCCCCAGGGCATGATGACCCCTCGATGGGCGACCTTCCCATCGCGCGCCGCTTTCTCCCACTCGAACGCCGTCGGCAGGCGGTGCCCACGGGATCTGCAGAACGCCTGGGCCTCATACCAGCTGATCCCGGACACCGGGTGACGTCCCTCGCCCTCGGGGAACCGCTGCCCCACCCAGGATCTCGGCCCGGGGAGGCCCGTACGGTCCACCAGGTCGGCTCGGACATCCGCTGATGCCTCGGGCCAGTACCTGTCCTGGCCGTATCCGCCTGCGTCCACGAAGGCCTTGAAGGCCTCGTTGGTCACCTCGAAGCGGTCCAGAAAGAACGGCCCCAGCGCCGCAGTCATTCCGGTGGGGGCGTCAGGCCCCACGACCTGGTATTCCCCGCCGGGCACGGCGACCATGCCCTCCGGTGTGTCGTCCGGAGTCGACAGCACCACCGAGAGGGAGACCAGCCGGCCCTCCTCGACCAGAGACTCGCTCCGGGCCCACGCGCTGGAGGCCATGCGCTCCGCGGAAAGGAGCCCCTCCTTGCTCACCACCACCCTGTGGTCCACCCGTGGAATCCGGCGCTCGACGATGGGGGTCATCCCGATGCGCTGGCTGTCGGTGATCTGGGCAGGATCCGACGAGTACCGCTGAATGAGGACCTCCGCGCCTGCCGGCTCGCTGGTGACGGTGAGCAGATCGGTGGTCTCCATCATCAGAGTCGCCAACGTCGAGTCCCCCTCGATCCACTTCTCCGCCTGGACGGCCACCTCGTGGCCCTGCACGTACCGACCCTCATCGATCAACCGAGCGATCTCGGGAAGGAGGTTGCGGGCCTGGGCTCTCTGCACCGACCTCCAGGCCACGACGCCCACGAGGACCAAGACGGCCATGACCACGGTCCCCGTCGCCAGCACGGGAGTCTTCCTCCGACTCCGAGGCTCCGGAACGGCCAGGGCGTCGCGGAACGCATCGACGGAGTCGAACCGTCGGGCGGGGTCCTTCTCCATGGCCCGACTCACGGCTGCAGCCACGGCCTTGGGCACGTCGGCACGGACGTCCCGCACCGACGGGGCCGCCTCGGTGAGCAGCTTGGCCACCAGCCCCCGGAGGGTCGGCGCGGTGAACGGGGGCTCCCCCGTGAGCATCTCATAGAGGAGCGTGGCCAGGGAGTACAGATCACTCCGGGCATCAACGCCCCCCCCTCCTCCCGCCTGCTCCGGGCTCATGTAGGTCGGCGTGCCCAGGGAGAGGCCCGTGGCGGTGAGCTGCGGGCGATCCAGGCTGGAGACGGCTCGGGCGATGCCGAAGTCCGCCACCAGAGCGCCGCCGTCTCCCAGGAGGATGTTGGCCGGCTTGATGTCCCGGTGGATCACACCCCGGGCGTGCGCGTGGGCCAGGGCAGCCGCCACGTCCCGGGTGATGGCCAGGGCGTCCTTGATGGGCAAGGGGCCCTGCCGCTCGAGGCGATCCCGCAGGGTCTCCCCCTCCACGTAGGGCATCACGAAGTACAGGAAGCCGGCCGCCTCCCCGGAGTCGAAGAGGGGGAGAATGTGGGGGTGCTGCAGGTTCGCCGTGGTCTCGATCTCCTCCAGGAAGCGCTCGGCCCCCAAGGCTGCGGTCAGCTCGGACTTGAGGACCTTGATGGCGACGTCACGGTGGTGCTTCAGGTCCTGGGCCAGGTACACGGTGGCCATGCCCCCCTCACCGAGCTCCTGCTCGATGCGGTAGCGGTCCTCGAGGGCTGCGTTCAGACGGGCGACGGAGTCGGACATGGACACCTCACACAGGGAGATCAGGTCATGATACGCCGCCTAGGCCTGGAACGCATGACTCGATTGCGCGACCGACACGCCGCCCGGCCAGCCCTTTTCACGGACGGTACCGCTCCCGCCGGCCAACACCGGATTGACCAGGCGTGCGGCGACTTCGCACTGCGAAAAGAGCCCGTTTGCGACAACGGGATCCGCCGAAACCGGTGGTGCCGTGACCCGCGTTCACACGCAGCGTGGAACTCATGGCGGCAAGACAAAGGTTTACCAACGACCAGAGTCCGCCCTAGGTTGGCGACCTAGCTGCATGAATGAGCCCCGGCCTCCCAGGGGGCTCATCCTGCCCTCATAGACATCACAGGGAGGTAACGACCATGGCGAGAATCTCGTCAGGGCTACTGTCCAGCCTTCTGCTCCTGGCCGCTTTCGCGGCACCGAGCCTGGAGGCACAACAAAGGACCATCAGCGGCAGGGTCACCGGTGAGGTCGGTGAATCCCTTGCCCTCGTGTCCATCCAGGTGGTCGGAACGAGCCTCCAGGCTCAGACGGCCGCCGATGGCTCCTTCTCGATCGGTGCGCCGGCCGGAGAGGTTACGCTTCGCTTCGAGAACTTCGGCTATCTGACCCAGACGGTCACGCTCCCGGCGGGCCAGAGCTCTTTGAACGTGACGATGTCCAGGGACTTCCTGAACATCGAGGGGATCGTCGTGACCGGCCAGGCCACGACGATCCGGCGGCGCAACCTCGCCAACGCGGTGGCTTCGGTCACGACCGAGCAGATCGGGGAGGCCCCACCCGCCGCCAGCGTGGAATCATTGATGGCCGGGAAGATCGCAGGGGCGTACATCGAGCAGAACTCGGGGGCGCCGGGAGGCGGGATCGCGGTCAGGCTCCGCGGGGTGTCAACCATCAACGGCGAGAGCGAGCCCCTGTACGTCATCGATGGGATGATCGTATCGAACGTGTCGATCTCGAACGGTCTGAACGTCGTCTCCGCCTCATCGGGCGGGTCCAACGCCTCCAACCAGGATGATCCGGTCAACCGCATCGCCGACATCAATCCCAACGACATCGAGCGCATCGAGGTCCTGAAGGGCGCATCGGCCGCGGCGCTGTACGGGTCGAGGGCGGCCAACGGCGTCGTCATCATCACCACCAAGCAGGGCAATCCCGGCGAGCGTCGGGTCCGCTTCTCACAGCGCTTCGGGACGTTTGACCTGAACAACAAGTTCGAGTTCAGGAACTGGACGCGTCAGGAAGCGATCGACGCAGGCCTCGTGACCGAGGCTGACGCCGGCCAGTTCTTCAATTCCGACGGCAGCATGATCAACAAGACCGACCTGGAGGATCTGCTGGCGGGACGGAACGAGCTGTCCTGGGAGTCATCCGCAACGGTCAGTGGTGGAACCGCCGACACCAGGTACTTCCTGTCGGGGACCTGGAAGAACGATCAGGGGATCATCAAGAACACGGGCTTCGAGAAGCAGAGCCTGAGGCTCAACCTGAATCAGAGGTTCGGCGATCGGATCCAGGCCTGGACGACGACCAACGTCATCCGCTCCAAAGCGCAGCGCGGACTCACGAACAACGACAACTCTGGGACCAGCTACTACATGGTCCTACCGTTCACCCCCAGCTTCGCGAACCTCGAGGCCGGGTCCGATGGCACCTTCCCGGTGAACCCGTACGAGCGGTCGAACCCCCTCCAGACGGTCGATCTATTCGAGAACGAGGAGACGGTCTGGCGCCTGCTGGCTTCGGCGAACGTGCAGGCAGAGGTCCTGACAGGGGAAACGCAGAGCCTCTCGGTCATAGGAATGGCCGGCGTGGACTACTTCACGCAGAAGAACGTGCTTTTCTCGCCACCCGAGCTTCAGTTCGAGCCGAACGACGGACTGGCGGGCACGTCCGGCCTCTCCAACTCGGACAACCGGGACATCACGCTCTCGGGAACCCTGGTTCACGCGTACAACACGCCCGACATCTCCTCGACCGCCACCCTCGGAGTGCAGTACGAGGACCGCGAGCAGGACATCGGCCGGACCTTCGCGGAGGGGCTGACGGCGGGACAGCGCAACGTGAGCGCAGGTGTCCAGACCTCCGTCACGCAGTTCCGCTCGGCCGTGCGCGACCTGGGCTTCTTCGGCCAAGAAGAGCTCTTGGTCCTCGACGAGCGGCTTCTGTTCTCCGTGGGCCTGCGGGCCGACCGCAGCTCGGTGAACGGGGACCCGGACAAGTTCTTCTGGTACCCGAAGGCGGCGGCATCGTATCGCTTTGACAACCTGACGTCGTGGCTGGACGGCCTCAAAGTCCGTACCGCGGTGGGACAGTCCGGCAACCAGCCGCTCTTCGGCCAGAAGTTCACCCCGCTCACGGCCACACAAAACATCCAGGGGGTCTCGGGACTGGTCGTGGGTGGCATCGCGGGAGATGCGGGGCTCGCGCCCGAGCGTCAGACGGAGATCGAGGCCGGTGCAGACCTGACTCTGTTCGGTGGCCGCGCCCAGCTCGAGCTCACCGGCTTCCAGAAGGACATCAAAGACCTGATCCTGCAGCGGACTCTCGCGCCTTCCACGGGCTTCGGCCTGCAGATCTTCAACGGCGGAGAGGCGCGCGTCCGCGGCATCGAGATCGGGTTGTTTGCGACGCCCATCCAATCCGATCGATTCCAGTGGGTATCCCGCACAACGTTCTTCCGCGACGAGTCCGAGGTGACCTCCCTGCCCGTGCCGGCCTTCGAAACGGGAGGATTCGGGACGGGACTGGGGGCGTTCCGGATCGAGGAGGGTCAGTCGATGACCCAGATCGTGTCCACGGTGGGTCAGGACCAGAACGGAGATCCCATCGTCGAGAACGTGGGTGACGCGACGCCGGACTTCAGAATCGGGGCCTCCAACGAGCTCACCTTCGGCAGCTTCACGCTGGCCAGCGTCCTCGACTGGTCACATGGGAACAGCGTCATCAACCTCACGCGACTCTTGGCCGACGCCGGCCAGAACACGGCCGATTACGTCGCGAACATGAGGACGCGCACCCTCTCCGATGCCGACGCAACACCGATGGATCTGGGAGACGGGGGCTATCGCTTCCTCAACTGGGTGATCGGGAACGACACCCGTGGCTACATCGAGGACGCCAGCTACGTGAAGATCCGAGAGCTGTCCTTGCGCTATCAGATCCCGGGCGCATTCCTGGAGTCCGTGTTCGGCAGCAGTGTGGAGAGTGGCACCCTCACCCTGAGTGGGCGCAACCTCCACACGTTCACCGGATACACCGGCGTGGACCCCGAGGTATCGAACTTCGGAAGCCAGCCGATCGCCCGAAACATCGACGTGGCACCGTTCCCGCCGAGCCGATCCCTGTGGATCGCCGTGGACGTGGTGTTCTAGGCCATCCCGTGAAGACCGAACAGCGAAAAGGAGAAGGCATGATGAGTACTCGACTGCTTTCGCTAGTGGCTCTGAGCGGAATGGCTCTGCTCGCCGCCTGCGACGACACGTTTCTGGTTCCGGATCTGAACAACCCGGGCCTCGAATCACTTGAAGATGACCCGACAAGGGCAGCCGTCACCGACGCGACGCAGGGCCTCCTCATCGGCGCGCGCACCGCGATCGGCAACCAAAGCGGCTACGTCAACCACCTGGGGACGCTCGGACGCGAGGCGCTCACGTTCGACAACTCCGATCCCCGCTACTTTGACGAGATGCTCGCCGGCCTCCTCAACGCCGGAAACGGCGCCTTCGGAGGCAGCGGGTGGGCGCCGCGTTACGCCAACATCCGCAACGCGAACATCGTCCTCAACTCGCTGGATGCCGTTGCGGGATTCACCCAGGGGGAGCTGGAAGGCATCCGTGGCTTCGCCAAGACCATCCAGGCGTTGGATCTGCTGCTGGTGATCAACTTCCGCGACGCCAACGGAGCCGTGGTGGACGTGAACCGGCCCCTCGACGCGGAGCTGGCTCCGTTCGTCACGAAGGCCGAGACGTACGACGCGATCGTCACTCTGCTGGAGGAGGCTCGCGGCCATCTCGCATCGGCCGGCGGATCGTTCGCCTTCGCGACTCCCGGCTTCTCCGGCTTCGACACGCCGGGGAGCTTCATCGAGTTCAATCGGGCGCTTCTGGCACGAGTGGAGACTTACCGCGGCAACTACGGCGCCGCCTCGGCGGCGCTCGATCAGTCGTTCATCAACATGGACGGGGATCTCTCGACCGGGCCACGGTACGCCTATGGAACGGGATCCGGTGACGCGACGAATGGTCTGTTCCAGGGAGCCGACCCCCAGATCGTCGCGCACCCGACGGTCTGGACCGATGCCCCCGCCAAGGCCGACGGAAGCATGGACGACCGAGTCGCGTCGAAAGTGCAACAGCTGACCACACCGAAGTCCGATCCGCGAGGCGTTACGTCCAACATCCGATTCATCCACTATTCTTCCCTCAGCTCGGGTATTCCGATTATCCGTAACGAGGAGCTCGTCCTGCTCCGTGCGGAGGCATCCTGGTTCCTGGGCGATATGTCAGGCGCGTTGGATGCGTTGAACGAGGTCCGCACCCGCTCCGGTGGGTTGGAACCGCTGGAGATGCCCGGGAGCGACGCCGAGTTCATCGACGCGCTCCTCGAGGAGCGCCGGTGGTCGTTGCTTCAGGAAGGCGGACACCGCTGGCTCGACATGCGGCGCTTCGGTCGCTTGGGCGATCTGCCGCTCGACCGTGCTTCGGATCAGGTCCCGTCGTCGTTTCCCATCCCACGCAACGAGTGCATTGCGCGCGGCCTCAACGTGCCCTGCTCCGTGTAAGGAGCGACGAGGCGGACGGCGCAGCGTCCACGACGCGGCGCCCGTAGCTCGGAAGGTTGTGGCCCACCTCGAGATTCGGGGTGGGCCGCACTTCTTCCCGCCCGCCGCTTCCTTGCTCACAGAACGGGGACCACACATGATCGCCCATGCGACGCACCTCCCGCCTCTTCATCGCAGCGCTCTTCGCGCCCCTGGTCTCGGCGTGCTCCGTCGGGGAGCCGACGATTCCAGACGGACTGCTGGATCCGAGCGGACCGGACAACCCCGCCCTCGGATGGATCGCCGACTACTTCGGCAACGGTGCCGGGCAGGTCGACGGACAGCCCTTCGAGGTGAGGGACGCCGCGCTGCGGATCGCTCTCGACGCCGACAGCGTACGACTCCCGTCGTGTCCGACCTGTGTGACCGTCGTCCTCGACTCGGTGTTCGCGTTGGCGAACGTCGCGATGACCCATCCCACGGAGATGGAGCTGGCCTACGACGACGGCCCGGTGCGCTACACCCTGGCGCTGCTCCGCTTCAGCTCGAACGGGGGACTCGGGAACGCTGTGTCCGCGCGAGCGACCATCGGCAACGCGGGCGTGCCGACTCCCTTCTTCGACGTGACCTACCTGCTCGAGAGACCCTGACGCACCCCCTCCCCAGGGTGCTGCAACCATCAGTCGGCTTCTCCCGTCTACCTAGGTAGAGATAGGCTTAGATCGACCTGGGAGGGGCAATGACGGGAATACGGATGACGTACGCCACCGCAGCGGTTCTCCAGGCGCTGGATGCTGGACTCCGCTACGGGTTCGACATCGCCGAGGCCACCCGGATCAGAGGAGGGACGGTGTACCCGATGCTTCGGCGTCTCGAGGCCAGGGGATTGGTGGCGTCGGAGTGGGAGCCTGCCGAGATCGGTCGGCGAGAGGGGCGGCCCTCCCGGAAGTACTATGAGCTGCTGCCCTCGGCGAAGGACGCGGTGGCTCAGGCGCGGGCCCGCTACCCCCTACCTGCTCTCGGCAAGCCCACCCTCGGTAGAGCCGTGGGGGTGACCCGATGACGGGCGTGTGGAGGGCAGTGATCCGGATGCTGTCGACCCTCATCGAAGCCGAGCGTCGCGAGGAGTGGGTTCGTGAGTGGGAGGCCGAGCTGGCCCAGGCGGAGAGCAGCGGGCGGAGTCCCGGGAGATTGGTCGCGTGGGCGTCCGAGGAGGTCCTTCGCCACGTCGCCGGCTCCCGTCTGCTCCGAGCCGTCCCGCAGGACGTGGTCCAGGCCCTACGCGGGCTCCGCCGCTCGCCGGGATACGCGATCGCAGTCGTTCTGACCCTGGCGCTGGGAATCGGAGCGAACACGGCTCTCTTCTCCGTCGTGGACACCTATCTCATCCGGCCCCTCGATCTGAAAGAGCCGGAACGGGTGGTGCTCCTCAACAAGTTCAAGGAAGGGCGATACGGCTTCACGTCAGCGCCCAACTACCTCGACTGGAAGGAGCAGAGCGCGTCCTTCGAGGGGCTGGCTGCGGTCCAGACGTGGGCGGCGACCCTGACCGGGCTCGATACACCGCTCCGCGTGAGTCGGGCCCTCGTCACGCCGGGCTTCTTCGAAACGATCGGGACAACCCCCGTTCTCGGACGCGGCTTCTCGGAGGAGGAGTCCGATCCGGCACGCTCATTCGTGGCGGTTCTCAGCCACGAGCTCTGGCTGAGCGCCTACGGGGGCGACCCGGAGATCCTGGGCCGAACGATTCTTCTCGACGGGGAGTCCCGCACGGTGGTTGGTGTGCTTCCCGCAGGCTTGAAGGCGCCGCCCTTCACGTCGAGCGTGTGGATCCCCTTGGCCTTCACCGAGGACGCCCTCGGTGGCCGGGGCCGCAATAACCTCCGGGTCGTCGGTCGACTTCGCGACGGGACCACGCTGGCGGCTGCCCGTGCCGAGATGGATGGGATCGGCCGCCGCCTTGCCGAGACCTATCCTCGGTCCAACGACGGCTGGACGGTATCGGTGCGCCCTTTGCAGGAGGCGGTGGTCGCCTCCACGGCGAAGCCCCTCTGGATCCTCCTCGGCGCCGCCGGGTTCGTGCTGCTCATCGCGTGCGTGAACGTCGGCAATCTCGTTGTCGCCCGGGGAGCCTCCCGCCAAAGGGAACTCGCGGTACGGGTGTCCCTGGGCGCCTCGCGAGGGCGCCTGACGGTTCAGCTCCTCACCGAGACGGCGGTCCTCTCCCTCGTCGGTGGCGCCCTCGGCGTCGCTTTGGCGGCTGCATTGGTCGGCCCGGTTCAGGGCCTCGTGCCCGCGTCGTTGGCATCGATGGGACCCGTGACCGTGGACGGGCGGGTCTTGCTCTTCGCCTTAGGTGCCTCTCTGCTCACCGGAGGGCTAGCCGGCCTCACTCCGGCGCTTCGACTGAGCGAAGCAGCCAGCCGGGAGGTGTCCGCGGGCGGCCTCGGGGCGCTTCTCCGGGTGCGCGCGGACACCGGTGGACGCGGCGTCGCGATGGTCGCCTCCCAGTTCGCCCTGGCGACGGTTCTCGTGGTGGGCGCTGGCCTCATGGCCCGGAGCCTCGTCGCCCTGTATTCAGTGGATCTCGGTGTGCGTCACGAAGGGCTCACGTCTTTCGGCGTCACGTTCCCTCCCGCGTCCTACGCGACTCCGGAGGGGGTTTCCGAGGCCGTGGATGGAGTGCTTTCGGGGCTCGCGGCCCTCGGCCTGGACGCGACGACCACTTCGCACCTCCCGCTGAGCGGGGCGCGCCTCAGGTCCTCGGTCATCCTCGAGGGTCGAGAGGTCGACATGAGCACCAACGGCCCCGCCGGGGCCATCAAGGTCGTGGGCCCCGACTACTTCGAGACGCTCGGTGTGCCCGTGGTTGCCGGGCGGGCCTTTACCGATCTGGACGACGAGCGGTCGGAGCTCGTCGCGATCATCAACACTCGGGCCGCTGAAGTCTATTGGCCCGGAGAGGGTGCCGTGGGGCGCTGGATCGCCTACGTCGAGGACGAGACCGGTGAGCCCGTGAGGCGGCGGATCGTGGGGGTGATCGGAGACGTCCACTTTGCAGGCCCCAGTCAGCCACCCGCCCCCGAGGTCTACCAACCGTACCGTCAGACCACCGAGGTGTGGCGCTGGTTCGGCCGCGCGATGTCTTTCGTCGTGAGGACCCCTGACGGATCGGTCCTTTCCTCGAACGTGGCTCAGGCCGTGGTGCAGGAGGTCGACCGGGATCTGCCGGTGGTCGGGCTCCGTTCACTCACCGATGTCCTGGACCGCTCGGTGGGGACGCCCCGCTTCCACGGGACGCTCATCTCGCTGTTCGCGGGACTCGCCCTCCTCCTCGCCGTGGTGGGTCTCTACGGCGTCACTGCCTTCACTGTGAGGCGTCAGTGGCGTGAGATCGGGGTGCGCATGGCGCTGGGCGCTAGTCGGGCGCTGGTCATGTGGCGGGTGCTTTCGGGGGCTTTTCGGATGGCGACCCTGGGTGCGGCGGGTGGCCTCATCGGGGCCGTGGCCCTCGCCCGGCTCGTCTCGGGCATGGTGTGGGGCGTGAGCCCCTGGGACCCCGCGACCTACGGAGCCGCCGTGGGTCTGATGACCGTCATTGCGATGGTCGCGGCCTGGCTCCCGGCCTACCGGGCCAGCCGTGTTGATCCGATGGAGTCGCTGACATCCGAGTAGGGTCATCGTCGAAGCAGCTCCGGGTCCTCGCCGCTCTTGACCGACGCCCTTTCCTATCACTCCTCGCGCAGCACCCTCGCCGGATCCACGGAAGCCGCTCGGGCCGCTGGCAGGCCAGTCGCGGCCGACGCGATCAGGAGGAGTCCCGCCGCCACCGACATCAACAGCACCGGGCTATGGGGCTCCACTCCGAACAGGAGGCCCTTCAAGACGCCACCCAGCATCAGGGCGAGCACAAGCCCCCCTGCCATGCCCGGAACCACGAGCGTCAAGGCTTTGCCGATGACCAGGCGGAGCACCTCTCCCTTCCGCGCGCCCAGCGTCATCCGGATGGCGATCTCGCGTCCGCGCTCCCGAACGAGGCTGCCGATGGCCGCAAACAGACCGACACCGGCCAGGATCGTGGCGATCAGAGCAGCCGTTACCATCAGCATGGCCTGGAAGCGAGCAGGAGCCAGGACGACCCCCACCCAATCCAGCATCGAGCGGACCTCGCGCACCGGCTGCTTTGCGTCCACTCCGCGGAGCGCCGAGCGAAGGGAGGCAGGCAGGGCGTCTGCGGGCCCCGCGGTCCGGACGACGAACGACTTGCTGGTGAGCGTCTCCAGCGGGTACGGGATGTAGAGCTCCGGGATCATGTCCCTGCCGGCGCCGCTGTGGAGCACGTTGCCGACCACGCCCACTACGGTGAGCCACGGGCCCGAATCGCTCACCCGCACACGGTCGCCGAGTGGACTGCGGTCCGGCCAGTACAACCGGGCGGCATTCTCGCTGAGTAGCGCGGTCGAGGCGCCTTCCATGTCGGCGTCCTCCATCAGTCGGCCCTCGATCAGCGGAATCTCCATGGTCGAGTGGTAGCCGGCGCTGACTCCGCGGATGGCCATCGCGGGCTCCCGGCCCTGCTCCGTGATGCCGTCGATCGTCACACGCTGCACCTGTCTCGAGCCCGACAGCGGCAGCGAGTTGATCATCGCCGCGGATTGCACTCCCGGAATGCTCTCGATCTCCCGCAGCATCTCGCGTGTGAACGCTGTTCGTTCCTCTGGCGTCGAGATTCGGTCCCAGGACAGCGCGAC